>CAADGT010000031.1 GCA_900696595.1 uncultured Chloroflexota bacterium | reverse complement strand
GCGCGTAGTGCCGTTTGTCCGTCTGGTATTCCACGTGCGCGATGTTGATCGTGATCCCGCGCGCCTTTTCTTCCGGCGCGTTGTCAATCTGGTCGTACGCCTTAAAATCTGCCTGCCCGCTCAAGCCTGCCACTTTTGTGATGGCCGCCGTCAGCGTTGTCTTCCCGTGGTCAATGTGCCCCATCGTCCCCACGTTCAGATGCGGCTTGCTTCGATCGAACTTCCCTTTCGCCATAATAATGCTCCTTGGTAATAACCGTTACGATTTCAAAATTTCTTCGGCAACCGACTGCGCGACAGGCGCGTAGTGGTCAAATTCCATGCTGAAAACGCCGCGTCCCTGCGTGGCGGAGCGAAGTTGGGTGGCATACCCGAACATCTCGCCCAGCGGGACCATGGCGCGGATCGCCTGCGCGTTGCCGGGGCGCACATCCATGCCCTGGATCAAACCGCGGCGGCTGTTGATCTGCCCCATCACGTCGCCGAGATATTCCTCCGGGACGACGACCTCCACTTTCATCATCGGTTCAAGCAGAATGGGATTTGCCTTCTGCGCCCCTTCCTTGAAACCGATCGAGGCGGCGAGTTTGAACGCCATTTCGCTTGAGTCGACTTCGTGGAAGGAACCGTCGAACAGCGTGATCTTCACGTCCACAACCGGATAACCGGCAAGCACGCCGCTTTCGCACGCCTCGCGGAAGCCCTTCTCGGTCGGGTTAATATATTCCTTCGGAATGGCGCCGCCGACGATCTTGTTCTCAAAGACAATCCCGCTTCCGCGTTCGCCGGGTTCAAGAGAAAATACGACGTGACCGTATTGACCTTTGCCGCCGGATTGTTTCGCGTACTTGTAATTGACTTCCTTGACCGGCTTGGTGATCGATTCGCGGTAAGCGACGCGCGGCGTTCCGACGTTCGCCTGCACTTTGAATTCGCGCAGGAGACGGTCAACGATAATATCGAGGTGAAGCTCGCCCATGCCGCGAATCACGGTCTGGCCCGTGTTTTCATCCGAGTTAACGCGGAAGGTCGGATCCTCTTCGGCCAATTTGCGAAGCGCTTCGCCCATTTTTTCCTGATCGCTCGAACTCTTCGGCTCAATGGCGATGGAAATGACCGGTTCGGGAAACGAGATGCTTTCCAAAACCAGCGATTTGTTGTCGCAAAGCGTATCGCCGGTGAAGGAATCTTTGAAGCCAAGCACGGCTCCAATATCCCCCGCGCGAATTTCAGTAATATCCTCGCGGCGGTCGGCATGCATTCTCAACAACCGGCCAATGCGTTCCTTCTTGCCCTTTGTGCTATTCTGGACAGTCTGCCCCTGGCTCAGCACGCCGGAGTAGACGCGAATATATGCAAGGCGGCCGACGTAAGGATCGGTCACGATCTTAAAGACAAGCGCGCTCAACGGAGCGTCATCCACTGTCGGAAGATCAAATGTATTCTCAGGGTTTCCCGGCTCGGAAGCGGAAATGGACGGGATGTCCGCCGGGGAAGGCAGGTAATCTACAACCGCGTCCAGCATTACTTGAACGCCCTTGTTCTTTAATGAAGAACCGCAAAAAATAGGCGTGGCTTTATTGGCAATCACTCCCCTGCGAAGCGCGGTCTTGAGTTCGTCTACAGTTATTTCCTGCGCTTCCAGGAATTTCATGGTCAGCTCATCGTCGAGTTCCGCGATCTTCTCCACCATTTTTGCGCGGGCTTCTTCGGCTTGCGTCTTCAAATCTTCCGGGATTTCAACGATCTTTGGCTCTTTGCCAAGGTCGTCCTCCCAGACGATTGCCTTCATTGAAAGCAGGTCCACAACGCCCTTGAAAGCCGCCTCAAAGCCGATGGGCAACTGCATGGGAATTGGGTTCGCGCCAAGACGATCAATAATGGTTTCGATGGTGCGCTCATAAGAGGCGCCGACGCGATCCATCTTGTTGACGAAACAAATGCGCGGAACGCCGTACCGATCCGCCTGTCGCCAGACGGTTTCGGATTGCGGCTCCACGCCCTGAACAGCGTCGAACACAACAACGCCCCCATCCAGCACGCGGAGGGAACGTTGAACTTCGGCGGTAAAGTCAATATGCCCAGGGGTGTCAATAATGTTGACCTGATGCCCCTTCCACTCGGCGGACACGGCGGCGGACACGATGGTAATGCCGCGCTCCCGCTCCTGAACCATCCAGTCAGTGACCGTGTTTCCTTCGTCCACCGTGCCGAGGCGGTGAGTTAAACCGGTATAGAACATGATCCGCTCGGTGGTGGTGGTCTTCCCGGCGTCAATGTGGGCAATAATGCCGATATTTCTATATTTTTCGAGCGGATGTACGCGAGCCATTGCTGTTTACTGCCTGTTCCTTAAGTTAAAAAGATAGTATTGTCGCGCTAAATGCGGTAGTGCGAGAAAGCGCGGTTCGCTTCCGCCATTTTGTGAGTCTCGTCGCGTTTGCGGATCGAAGCGCCGGTTTCATTCGAGGCGTCTATCAATTCCGAAGCAAGTTTATCGGGGAAGGATTTGCCCGAGCGTTCGCGGGCGGAACTTAAAATCCAACGGATCGCGAGAGTCGTCCGGCGGTCCGCCGAAACCTCCATTGGAACCTGATACGTCGCGCCTCCCACGCGCCGCGGGCGGACTTCCATCGCCGGGCTTACATTTTTAAGCGCCGCATCGAAGACCTCGAGCGGGTTCTTCTCGGTGCGTTCTTTGATCAGATCCATCGCGTCATAAACCAGCCCGACGGCGGTGCTTTTCTTTCCGCGCTTCAAAACATGCTGGATTACGATCTGGAGGTTGAGGCTGTTATAGCGGATGTCGGGAAGGATCTCCCGCCTTTCGGGTTTTGCTCTGCGCATGACTTGATTACTCCATCTTCATTACTTGGGCCGCTTCGCGCCGTATTTGGAGCGGGCTTGTTTGCGGTTGGCGACGCCGGTCGTGTCGAGCGTTCCGCGCACGATGTGATATCGCACGCCGGGCAGGTCCTTCACGCGGCCGCCGCGAACCAGAACAACGGAGTGTTCCTGCAACTGGTGCCCTTCGCCAGGGATGTAGGCGGTGACTTCGATGCCGTTACTCAGGCGCACGCGGGCAATCTTGCGAAGCGCCGAGTTCGGCTTCTTGGGGGTCATGGTGCGGACAACGGTGCAAACGCCGCGTTTCTGCGGCGCGCCCTTATCCTGACGGAAGCGGCGCTGCTTGTAACTGTTCAAAGTGAACTGCAAAGCGGGCGCCTTGCTTTTCGATTTCTTGTCTTTACGGCCCTTGCGGACCATCTGGTTTACTGTCGGCACGACTCAGCCTCCGGGTTCAAATTCTTCTAATCAACGATTTATCTATGTTTTTTCGCAATAAATGAGACCATCAACATCGTTCCCTGATGGCCTCATTTGTAACTGCCGGTTGTTTTTCGGGGCGGGAGAGACAGCCGCGCCCTATTCCCTTACAAAGGCATGGCATTTTATCACGCCATTTTTACAACGTCAATGGATTTTGGCTACTTTTTTCTGGATTGCTCCTCGCCCAGACTCAACAAACCGGTGTCGTGTTTCGGCGGATGGGTCTTCTCTTCGTCCTTGCCGAACTTGACTACGTCGCCGCTTTCGTTGATCGCCTCGACCGCCAGACCCAGCGATTGCAGTTCCTTCACCAACACGCGGAAGGAAGCCGGGATGCTCGGTTCTTCGATGGGATCTCCCTTGACAATCGCCTCATAAGTGTTGACGCGGCCCTGAACGTCGTCCGATTTGACAGTGAGCATTTCTTGAAGCGTGTGTGCGGCGCCATATGCCTCGAGCGCCCAGACTTCCATCTCGCCGAACCTTTGCCCGCCGAATTGCGCCTTACCGCCAAGCGGCTGCTGCGTAACAAGGCTGTATGGTCCCGTCGAACGCGCATGAACCTTGTCCTCGACAAGATGATGAAGTTTCAATATGGTCATCACGCCGACGGTCACCGGCTGATCGTACGGAAGCCCGGTCTTGCCGTCGCGTAAAGTTTGCTTGCCGAGGATCGGAAGCGGAATGCCGCGCTCCTTTGCAAGTTCCTGGGCGGTTTCATACACTTTATCCTCCGCAACACGGCGGGTAATCCCATTGACTTCCAGCCATAAGCGCAGGCAGGCGGTCACTGCGACATCGTCCAGTCGGGGATCGCGGATGAGGGACTTGCGGTCTTCATAGAAGATCTCATCGGGGTTGTCGTATCCCTTTTCACGCAACCACTCGCGCGCGGTGGCGCGGCGCGCGTATGCGGGGTCATTCAGGCTGTAGATGTCGTATCGGCGTTTGTCCAGCCAGTCTTCCAGGTAGAGGCGGCGAACTTCATCGTCGTCCTCGATGCTGTTCGGGTCGTAGTCCTGCTCCTTGATCCACTCCCAGGCGCGGGATCCGGATTCCTTCCATGCCTGATCCACGATCCAGGCGCGCGCGAGTTCGGCTTCAATCTGCTCCTCGCTGGCTCCGTCGAAGACCGGCGTGAGGGCGCGATATCCCATCCGCTTCGCCGCCCATCCGAGGTGGACTTCCAGCACCTGCCCGATATTCATGCGCCCCGGCACGCCAAGCGGGTTGAGGATGATGTCAACCGGAGTGCCGTCTTCAAGGAAGGGCATATCCTCCACAGGGACAACTTTGGAGACGACGCCCTTGTTGCCGTGGCGTCCCGCCATTTTGTCACCCGCGGTAATCTTGCGGCGTTGCGCGACGGAGACGCGCACCATCATATCCACGCCGGCGGCAAGGTCTGAGTTTTCCTCGCGGGTGAAGACCTTCACATCAACGACCTTGCCGCGTTCGCCGTGCGGCATCCGCAGGGAGGTGTCTTTCACGTCGCGCGATTTTTCGCCGAAGATGGCGCGCAACAGGCGTTCTTCGGGGGTCAGTTCTTTTTCGCCCTTCGGGGTGATCTTGCCGACGAGGATATCGTTCGGTCCCACTTCCGCGCCGATGCGGATGATGCCGTTCTCGTCGAGGTCTTTAATCGCGTCGTCGCCGACGTTCGGAATGTCGCGCGTGATCTCTTCGGGACCGAGTTTGGTATCGCGCGCCTCCACTTCATATTTTTCGATGTGAACGGAGGTGAAGCGGTCCTCCTGAACCAGGCGTTCGGAGAGCAAAATGGCGTCTTCGAAGTTGCCGCCTTCCCAGGAGAGGAAAGCGATGGTGACGTTCTGCCCCAGCGCAAGCTGTCCGTTATCCGTCGAGGATGAATCGGCGATGATGTCTCCAGCCTTGATGACCTGTCCCTTCACGACCGAGGGGCGCTGATCAATGCATGTGCTTTGATTGGAGCGTTGATATTTGCGGAGTTGATAGACACGGTTTCCGGTTCGCTTCTCTTTGACGGTGATGGTGGACCCGGTCACAGAGACGACTTCGCCGTCCGCTTCAGCCACCACGACCTGGCCGGAGTCCAGAGCCGCGTGTTTTTCCATCCCCGTAGAGATGAGCGGAATTTCGGGGCGCACCAAGGGAACCGCCTGCGCCATCATGTTCGAACCCATCAGCGCGCGGTTGGCGTCGTCATGTTCGAGGAAGGGGATCAACGCGGCGCTGATGCCCACCACCTGATGCGGGGCGACATCCATGAAGTCCACGTTTTCGGCGCTGGAGAACAGAAAGCCGGAGTGGTAGCGGCAGGAGATGCGCTCGCGCGAAAATTCCTTCTTTTCGGTCAATGCGGCGTTCGCCTGCGCAATGGTGTATTTGTCCTCCGCGTCGGCGGAAAGATAAACCACATCGTCCGACACGAAGGGGACAATGGCGATCTCGGAATTCAACCGGGAAAGTCTCTTGGCGCTCTTGGAATCGATTTCGGTCCCGGCTTCGAAAAGCAGTTCCTCCGACTTTGGATCGTACACGTTCTCGCTCAGGGTGCGCCCTTCGAGCAGGTCGCTGTCGGCCGGCAGGGAGCGGTACACTTTGCGATAGGGAGTCTCGATGAAGCCGTACTCGTTCACCCGCGCAAACGAGGCAAGGCGCCCGATCAAGCCGATGTTGGGACCTTCCGGCGTTTCAATCGGACAGATACGCCCGTAGTGCGAGTGGTGAACATCGCGCACGTCGAAGCCGGCGCGTTCGCGCCGCAAACCGCCGGGGCCCAAAGCGGAAAGCGTGCGCTTATGGCGAAGTTCGGCGAGCGGATTGGTTTGATCCATAAATTGGGATAACTGCGAAGAGCCGAAGAATTCGCGCAGAGCCGCAACCACCGGGCGGATGTTGACAAGCGTCACAGGCGACAACTGTTCCTGGTCGCGGATGGACATACGTTCCTTGATGACGCGCTCCATGCGGCGCAAACCGATGCGCAGTTTGTTCTGGATCAACTCGCCCACCGTCTTGACGCGGCGGTTGCCGAGGTGGTCAATGTCGTCCGAGCGTTCGGCGCCGTTGTTGATCTGGATCATGCGGCGGATCAAGCGCAGGATATCGTTCTTCGTCACCGTGCGGTGCGGGATCGGGATATTCAGATCCAGTTTCTGGTTTAATTTATAACGTCCCACGCGCTCGAGATCGTAATGACGTTGGTCAAAGAGTTGTTCTTCGAGGAATTGGCGGGCGTTATCGAGCGTGGCCGGGTCGCCGGGTCGCATCTTCTTGAAGAATTCGATCAACGCCTGTTCGGCGACGCTTAGCTTTGAATTTTCGTCCCAATCCGGTTCCTGCTTAAGGGTGGAGGCGATGAACAGGCGGTCGGGGTTGTTGTCCACATCCTTGAACAGCGAAAGGATTTCTTCGTCCGAGCCGTGTTTGATGGGCGAATCCTTCGTCCCGTCGTTGACGGCGGCGAGCGCGCGCAGGAAGACCGTAATCGGCACAGTGCGTTTGCGGTTGAATTTGAGGATGATGTAATCGGATTTGCGGGTTTCGAACTCCATCCACGCGCCGCGATCGGGGATCAACTTTGCCATGGAGAGCAGGCGTCCCGTGGCGCGATCGGCGGGGGCCTCGAAGTACACGCCCGGGGAACGGATCAACTGCGAGACAACAACGCGTTCGGTTCCATTGACGATAAAGGTTCCCTTGTCCGTCATTTCGGGGAAGTCGCCCAGGAAGATATCCTGCTTGATCGGCTCCGGCACGTCGGCGCCCGACAGCAGCACGGAAACATAAAGCGGGCTGGCATAGGTCAGATCGCGTTCGACGCATTCTTCGATGGTGTGTTTCGGGTCGCCAAACCAATATTTCAAGCCCCACTGCTGGGATTCGGACCCCCGGCTGGGAAAGAATAACTTCATCCCCTTGTTATAGGATTCAATGGGCGATATCTCATGGAAGAGGTCGCCCAGTCCTTCTTTTTTGAGTCTTTCGAATGAATCAAGTTGTACTTCGATCAGGTTGGGTAATTCAAGGTTGACGGAAATGCGCGCGTAACTCTTCTGGGGCAATGAAGCCATTCTTGTCTCCTGCAGGGGTGAATGACGTATATAAACAATGAGAACTGCCCGGCGGACAGCAACACGAGATTATATCGAAACCAATATGAAAAGTCAAGAAATTTTTCACGATCATGGGTTGTATTTTCTTGCACGAACGCTTTTCTTGACAATCCCCAAAAGTGCATGTAAAATGACGTGCGCTTAACAAAATAATATAAGTTTTGGCCGAGATAGCTCAGTTGGTAGAGCACGCGACTGAAAATCGCGGTGTCCCCAGTTCGATCCTGGGTCTCGGCACTCTCGACCAAACCGGTCGAAAACGCGGGCGTAGTTCAGTGGTAGAACGTCTCCTTGCCAAGGAGAAGGTCGTGAGTTCGAATCTCATCGCCCGCTCAAACTGGAGGATTGCAGATTGAAAATCGCTTTCGGTCAGCAATCCTTTTGTTTACCGGCGTCGTGGCCAAGTGGTAAGGCAAGGGTCTGCAAAACCCTCATTCACGGGTTCAAATCCCGTCGACGCCTCAGAAAAAAACAGACTCGCGCAAGTCTGTTTTTTTTTATCGCCAAATTCTCTAACGTCCCCGCGTTGTTTACAGATGAGCCGCAAACTTCTGCGGCGGGAAAGAGTCGTCCCTGCTTCTATTTCACCCGCACAAAGCGCCGCTTGCCGACCTGCAACACGCCCGGGCGCGGAAAAACCGCGTCGCCGCGTTCGAGCGTTTCTCCATCGAGGCGCACGCCTTTCTGATCAATCAACTGGCGCGCCTTGCTCTTGCTCTCCGCCATCCCTGCGGCAAGGACGACATCCACAACAGTCTGCCCGGCTTGCAATTGATATTCAGGCATTTCATTGGGGACTTCTTTTTGCTGAAACATCTTGACGAACCGCTCCTGCGCAGACTCGGCTTCCGCATCGCCGTAAAAGATGCCGGCAACCTCCTTCGCCATCTTCATCTTCGCATCGCGCGGATGGAGCGCGCCGGAGGCGACATCCGCTTCGATCTGCGCGATCTCATGCGGGCTAAAGCGGGTTACAAGACGCATGTAAATGCCCATCGCCGAGTCGGGAACCGACATCAATTTACCGAACATATCGTCCGCGCCGGAGTTGATCGGCACGATATTGCCGGTGGATTTGGACATCCTCTGCGCGCCATCCGTTCCGGGAAGGATGCCCGTGATGATGCCCACCAAAGGTTTCTGCCCCAGCGCTTCCTGCAATTTTCGCCCGGCTACGATGATGTTGAACAGCTGATCCGAACCGCCGACTTGCACGTCGGTCTGCATGGCGGCGGCGTCATAGCCCTGCATCAGCGCGTAGAAGGTTTCATGCAGGTAGATTGGTTCGCCCTTCTCGAGCCGCTTAGCAAAGTTCTCGCGCGCCAGAAATTGTTGAACGGTAAAATTCTGCCCGAGGCGAATCAAATCCAGCAGGTTCAGTTCGGAAAGCCACTCGCCGTTGTAGCGGACTTTTGTCTTCGCCTTGTCCAGGACGCGAAAAGCCTGTTCGGCGTAGGTGCGGGCATTTTCGGCGACCTGCTCCTGAGTCAGGATCGGACGCGCCTTGTTTTTGTCGGAAGGATCGCCAACCAGCGCGGTGTAACTTCCGATCAGAAACGTCACCTCATGCCCCAAGTCCTGAAACTGGCGCAATTTGCGCATGGAAATGGTGTGTCCGAGATGCAGATCGGTTGACGTAGGGTCGTAGCCGCAGTACACCTTCAACGGGCGTTTTTCCTTTTCTGCGATCAACAACCGTTCGCGCAGTTCCGAAGCCATGGCTTTTCGCAAATCCTCGTCGCCATAATCGGTCCCCTGCATCAACAGTTCGACTTGTTCATCTATCTTCATAACATACTCCTGGAACCGCCCGCGTGGATTGAATTTATCAATTCGCCTGCGGACGCGAGAGAACGTCCGCTACGCATTCAATATCAAAATCAAACAAAAACGCGCCCGCGATGATGGGGCGCGTTCAATTCACACCCTCGCGTTGGCTTACGGGCGCGAATAATAATACAAGTCGGCGAATACGCGGGTAAACATGCCCGTATTATACAACAGGAATTTTACTGCGCCAGATTGAACGGAAAACTCCAGGGTCCTTTCACCGTGTAGAACTCGTCGCTGAACACAATCTGTTCCGCCTGCTCCTGCGACATGCCCGCCGGTTTCGAGACGATCTGCATGGTCAACGCGCCGTTGACATCCACACAGTCGAGCGAGATGCCCGTCCCCCGTTCGAGCATCGCCTGTTGAATCTTGGGCATGTAAATATCGCAATAATCCTCAGGTCGCGGAGCCGCGCCGATGGCTTCGATTGTGACGAGCGCGTTCGAAAGATCGGCGTCGGGGGCGACGACAAAGGTCAATGTGTCGCACCGCAAACCGGGCTGTCCGTTCGCCGCTTCCTGCAAACTCAGAAGCGTCGTTCCGTATTCCTGTAAAACCGTCCCGCCGTACGTCAGGCTCGCCGCCCAAATGGACCAATCGGACGCGTCGGGCATCGTATAGCAGACATCCGCATTGACGTTTTTACCCTCGACCCACCCCCGCTCCACGCGCACTTCGACCCCGCTGGCTGTCTGCTGGGGAACGCCGACATTCGCCTGCGCCGTCGGATAGGACGCGTCAATAAACGGCGTGGCTGTAGGCAACAGATTTGGAAGGACGACCTGCGAACCCGGCGAAGGGGCGCAGGCGGCGAGCGCCAACACTAAGAGGATGAAAATTTTCTTCATGGACTTTGGATCTCCTTTGACTTTACCGTACAAATCGGTCAACGCCTCGCGCGGACCGGGGGCTGGCGTCCGCGCCCAGACTTGATCAAACGCTTCGGCATCGAGAAGCGACTCTCGAGGATCATGACGCTCATCCTCCCAAAAACGTTCCGCGCCAGAAGGGCGGAGAGCGCAGCGACCGTCGTTTGACCTCCTGCAATGATACCCCAACGCCTTCATTCACTGATTCTTCGTTCTGGATGTATAATCGTGCCGATTGTCCGAACCTTATGAACGACCCCGTACTGGTGCTCAACGCCAACTTTGAGCCGATCCACGTCTGCACAACGCGGCGGGCGGTCACTTTGATCCTTGCGGGAAAAGCCGGTATGATCGCGAACGGACGCGGACACATCCGCACCATTACGCAGTTGATCCCGCGTCCATCGGTCATTCGCCTTGAATCGCAGATTCATCGCCCGCGCCCGCGCGTTAAATTAACGCGCCGCGAAATCTTCCGGCGCGACGGATACACCTGCCAGTATTGCGGCAAACACGAAGGCAGCCTGACGATTGATCATGTCATCCCGCGCCACATGGGCGGCAGGCATATGTGGACGAACCTGGTTACGGCTTGTTCGACATGCAATCACCGCAAAGGTGGGCGCAAAGTGGACGAAGCGCACATGCGGCTTCTGCGCATCCCAAAAGAACCGCCCGCGGACGCGCGTTACATCTTCGGAAAACACCTCTCCGAAAATAATGAATGGGAGCCTTATGTGTCCGGCTGGTAAACAAAATCCCCTCCTTGCGAGGGGATTTTTCGTCGGAATCCTTTCCACGTTCAGCGCGGACGGGTCCCGAACTTGCGGCCGCATTCAGCGCATTCCCCCGCCCAACACGCGCAGGAGAAGAACAGGCGTCACATAGGCTTCGATCAACGCCGCAACCGCCAAAAGCGGGACCACGACGCCGACGAATAATTTCGCCCAATCCGCCATCATTTCGAGGATCACCTCGCCCATGGATTTGCCCGTCTGCGGCGTGACAATGACTGCGCCGATGTATAGAACAGCCGCGCTCCCGATCATTAATGCGGGAATTTCGAATATCCCATGCGGCAGGATGCCCGCCAAAAAAATGGGCAGGGGAGACACGCCGAGCAATTTGAACAGCGCGTATACGCCCCCAATCAAGCCGATGTTGAGCATATAGATCATGACTCCCAAAACGCCAAAGGAAGTTAACCCGGCAAGCAAGATCGTCGCCATCGAGCGCGTGTTATTCAGGAAGAGAAAGGACGCGTCGAGATGCCCGCTCATGCTCGAAAATTCGGGCAATTCCTCGATGTTCTCCTCGACCTTTTTCAAGGCTTCGGGAGATGCGCGCGACACGGCGTCTGAGACATTGACCATGACCCAGTCGTAACTCAACCACAGGCTTACGGCAGCGACGACAACCATGATCAGAAAGGCGGAAAAAATACGCCGAAGGGAACTCATCACCGCGCGCCGATACCAATCCCACAGCGACACCGCCCCGCCCGTAAAATTCCGCCAGAACGTGCGCGCGATCCATTTGAGGTTCAGGGTGTCAATCTCGCGCCCAAGCAGATACTCGCGTTCGAAGTGCGCGATCCCCACGCGGATTAACAACACGGCAATGATGACAACCCCCGCAATCCCAAGCCACAGCACGGTCTCATTGCCCCAGAACAGCATGACCGCCTCGCCCTGCATCAGGATCGCAACCGGAATCACAATGAACGAAGCCAGCAGGTTCGCCGCCTTGACCGACGTGGACTGCACCGAGATCACAATCGCCGCGCTGACCATCACCACCGCATGGGCGGTCGTCAGAAGCATCAGTTGCAGCATCACCATGCCGTCCGGGAAAGTCAACCCCTGGCGATGGATCATCCACAGATACAAGCCGATGGAGGTATAACTCGCAATCAACGGCGTGATCGCGCCCACGAGAAGTTTTCCGAAATACAACTGCCAGTCGTCGAAAGGCGCGGTCAATAACGGTTCGATCGTGCCGCGTTCCTTCTCACCCACAAACGATTCCAGCGCCACAACCAAAGCGACCGTGATCGGGAAGAACCCGATGATCATGATCGAGATCGGCACCAGCCGTTCGAGGACGAGGTTGGCGTTGAATTGATTCAGATAATCCACAGTCTCTTTTGCAAACTCGTTCATCAGGAACGGAAAACAAAGCGTGAGGATCAACATCGGCAACAACACGCGCCAGTCGCGGAACTGGTCGCGCAATTCGCGCCGCGCCACAAGCCAGACCGGTCGCAATTTATTGAACATGTTCTTTTCCTCGCGCGGAAGCCATGACCTTGAGATAGACCTGCTCCAGCGTCCGCGCCTCTTCCTGAAAGGAAACCAGCGGAGCGGACGCATCCGCAAGCCGCTTCAACAAAATCGGATTCAATTCCCCCGGCGCCTCGACCCGGACTTTGAAACGGGTCGCTGTTTTCTCGAGCAGTTCCATCCCTTTGGGCAGAGCGAGACCGTCCGCGTCCCACTCCGCGGCGAATTGCGCGACATATTCGGGAAGACCGAACACATCGCGCTTCAATTCGTCCAGGCTGCCCTGAACCAAAATCCGCCCGCGATAGATGATTGCGATCTTATCCGCAAGCAGTTCCACCTCGGTCAGGTTGTGCGAACACAGCATGATCGTCCGCTGAGTGGATTTCAAACGCGCGATCTCGTCCCGCACCAGCCGCGCGGATTCGGGATCCATGGCGGAGGTGGGTTCGTCCAACAACAGCACGCCCGGTTCGTGGATCATGGCGCGCGCGAGGGCGAGTTTCTGCCGCATGCCTTTCGAGTATTCGCCGATGCGTCGTTTGGCGGCTTCCGCCAGCCCAAAGTATTCCAGTAAATTTTCAATCCGCGTTTTGCGCAGGGAGGGATCGAGGTTGTAGACCTGCCCGAAGAAGTCCATATACTCTTCGGCGGTCATGCGCATGTACAAGCCGTGATGTTCGGTCAACACCCCCACCGAGGCGCGGACGTCGTGCCCGTTCTTCGTCACGTCATAGCCTGCCACGCGGGCGGATCCGCGCGTGGGCTGTAACAACGCCGTCAACATGCGGACGGTGGTCGTCTTGCCCGCGCCGTTCTGCCCCAGCAAGGCAAGGATCTGCCCCGACCCCACCGAGAGGTTGACGCCGTCCACTGCTACGAAGTCATGGAATTGTTTGCTAAGGTCGTTGGTTTCGATCATTTGATTCTTCCTTTATTTCCGGCTTTATTTTATTCCCCATCCCCCTTTCGGTGTATTGTCAATAACCTTACAAATCCCGCGCAAGGCGGCGGCGGGCAAAAATAACCGCCGTCAAGAGAAAAAGCGCGGCGAAAAACACCTGGTTTACGTTGACCTCATTGACCAGCGCAACGTCGAGACGGAGATATTCGAGGCAAAACCGGATCAAAGAATAACAAGCGAGATAACCCAGGTAGATCTCGCCCGGTTTGACCTGGCTTGCGAACCTGCCGCGCGAAAGCCAAATCAAGAGGAAGGCAACAGCGGCGACAAGCGCGGCTTCATAAGCAAACAAAGGATGATAGAACTCCGCCTGCTCGAATCCGATCAGACGATTTTCAGGGGCAATAAAAATCGCCCATGGAATCTCTGTCGGCGCTCCGTAAAGTTCCTGGTTGAAATAATTTCCCACACGGCCGAGGGCATGAGCGACGGCGATTCCGGGAGCAAGCAGGTCGGTCATCTCCCAAAAGGGAAGCCCTTCTTTGCGGCAGACGAGCCACAGGGCGAGTGTCCCGCCGAGGATCGCGCCGGGGATGCCGAAGCCGCCCGTCCAGAACGAGAGAATATCCAACGGATGGGAGAGATAAGACCGGGTCGTCAGACCAAGTTGAACCGAGGAAAGAGGCGGGGTAAGTACATGCCAAAGACGCGAACCGATCCATCCCCACAAGACCAATGGAACGAAGAGATGATGGATAATCTCAACCTCTTGATAACGGCGGCGGGCTTCCAGCGCGGAGACAAACGCCCCGAGCGCGATGCCGAACGCGATGGACAACCCATTCCAGCGCAGAAAGAGCGGACCGAGCGAAACGCCCTCCATCAGGCTTTGGATTCCTTCGATTGTTCGATGCGCTCCCTGCCCTGCGCGCGAACGTGCAGGATGCGCTGATAGGCGGTGATGTTCGCCAAAACCGCAATGACAGCCGCGGCAATGAAGGGTTGGTTGAAGACCAATAAGGGAATCAAGACAATATATCGTTCGAGGCGCGTCAGGATGCCGACCTTTGCCGTGAAGCCCAGTCCCTCGGCGCGGGCTTTGACATAGGAAACCAGAACGGATCCCGCCGCCGCGAGGAAGGACACCATCGCGCCCGGCGTGTCGTTTTGGGTGAGGAAAAAATATATCAGCCCGCCAAACGTGACCAGTTCGGCATAGCGGTCGCTGACTGAATCGACGAATGCGCCGAAGTCGCTCGGTTCGCCGCGCAGGCGGGCCATCGTGCCGTCGAAGGCGTCCACAAGGACGGAAGCGAGCAGGATGAACGCGCCGGTTGTCATTTTCCCCTGCGCGATGACGTATGCGCCGATTGTCGTGCCAGCCAAACCCAGCAGGGTGATCGAATTCGGGGTTAAACCGAGGCGGTTCAGGAATCCGCCGATGGGGTCGAGAATATTTTTGAAGATAATTCTTGCGCGGTCTGTAAATGTCTGTTTTGAGTTCATGGTTTTCAAACAGCGCCGAGTTAAGTCGGCGCTACGGATTCTCTTCCTCGCTGACGAGGACCTCGCGCTCCTTGCCGCCGCCCTGCGAGGGACCGACCACGCCCATCGCCTCCAACTGGTCGAGCAGACGCGCCGCGCGCGGATACCCGATGCGGAGTCTCCTCTGAAGCATGGACGCCGAAGCGCGCTGTTGCTGTCGGACGATGGATATTGCCTTCTCTACCAAGCCGTCGTCTTCGTCTTCATCGGGTTCTTTGAGGAGCGATTCCCAGGGCGGGGTATCTTCGGCGGGAAGGTCGGCGTTCTTTTGCCAGTGCGCGATCAGGCGTTCGATCTCCATGTCGGTGATCATTACGCCCTGCGCGCGGACGGGGTTGCCTACTTCGGGGTTGAGGAAGAGCATATCGCCGCGCCCCAGCAGGGATTCCGCGCCGGTGTAATCGAGGATGACGCGGCTGTCTATGCCGGAGGCGACCGCGAAGGCCAGCCGCGCCGGGAAGTTGGCTTTGATCAGCCCCGTAACCACGTCCGTTGACGGGCGCTGGGTGGCGACCACGAGATGAATCCCCGTCGCGCGCGCCATCTGCGCGAGGCGCACGAGGTTATGCTCGGTCTGGTCGGGCGCGGACATCATCAAGTCGGCAAGTTCGTCAATCATGACCACGATGCGCGGCAGGGGTTGGCCGTCTTCGGAGCGGGATACTTTTTTATTGTAGGAAGTCAGGTCGCGGGCGTGCATCGCCTCGAGCAGGCGGTAGCGGTGTTCCATTTCGACCACCACCCAGCGCAACACGCCGAGGATGCGGTTAAGATCGGTCTCGACCTTTCCGTATAAATGCGGCAAACCGTTGAAGCGGATCAACTCGACCATCTTGGAATCGATCATCACCATGCGCAGTTCTTCGGGCGTGTTGTTCATGGCAAGGCAAGCCGCAATCGCCGTGATGCACACAGACTTGCCCGAGCCGGTCGCCCCGGCGATGAGCAGGTGCGGCATACGCGCCAGGTCGGCCATGAGCGGGTTGCCGGATACGTCGCGCCCCAGGGCAATGGCAAGCGGCGCGCCGACTTTATAGAACGCGTCCGTTTCCATCAAAGCGCGCAAGCGCACGACGGATGTGTTTGTGTTGGGGACTTCGATGCCGACATAAGGCTTGCCCGGCACAGGGGCTTCGATGCGCAGGCGCTGGGCGGATAGCGCGAGCGCGATATCTTTTTCGAGGGAGGCGATCTGCGCCACGCGCACTTTCATCTGTTGCGCGTCTTCTTCTTCGTTGCCCTTTTTGATGAAGCCCGGCTGAACGGCAAACTGCGTCACGGATGGACCGACGCGATACCCGATCACGGTGGCGGGGATGCCGAACTCGGAGAGCGTCTTCATAATCAAGCCGGCGGTCTGGTTGATGGTGCGCTCGTCGGCGCGGACGGTGGCATCGCCGAGCAGGATGCTGAGCGGCGGCAGATCTTCTCCGCGCGGCGGCGGCTTGAGGGTTTTTTCCTGCTTCCTTTCTGCGGCTTTCAACTGTGGGCGGAATTCAGGCGGCAGGGGTTGCGCTTTCTTCTTTGGGGTTGCGACCTTGACGGCGCTCTCCGGTTCTTTCTGCCGTTCGGGCGCAGGCGTCGCCACGATCATCGGGGCTTCGTCGCCCGCAATTTTTACCAGCCAGGCTTCGAGCCGCGCCCAAAGCCCAAAACCGGTCGCCACAGCCAGAAGCCACAGAATGATCAAGACCGCCGTGCCGGGAATCTCCCCCATTGTCTGCCAGAAGAGGCGCACAAGCGCCCAGCCGAGTCGCCCGCCGTCGTAACCGGACTCAGCCCGGAAGAGGTCGTTGCCCCGCGAAACAGCAAACAAGCCCAGGGTCAGGAGAGAGGCGAGTTCGAGGGACAGAATCCGCCCCCAATGGACGGGAGTCCGCTCGCGCTGCAGGAGGGAAAATCCGAGATAGGCGATCCCGATCAAGATGAAGATGCCGCCCCAGCCGAACCAGGCGCGCAGGATGGATGAAATCGCAACCAAAAGGACGCCGTCGGTCCAGCCCAAAAGCGCGAGGAACGACATGACTGCAAAAGCAATCAGCGCAACGCCGGCGGCTTCGCGCACGAAACGCCCGAACTGCGTGTTGAAGCGGGCAAGGCGTTCGAGCCAGTCGCTGCGCGGCGGAAGTTCCTCCTGTTGAAAACGACGGGATTGGGGCATCCGCTATTCGAGCCTCATGCTGAAGCCAAGCCGGTGATGCGCAGGGTCGAGATGCAGGACGCGCACCTGAATGGATTGCCCTTCGGAGAGAATTTCTTTGAGCGAAACGCCCTCGCCGTGCGGGATTTCAGTGGCGTGAAGCAACCCCTCCACGCCGAAGCGGTCGAGCCGCGCAAACGCGCCATACGAAAGCACGCTCGTGATCGTTGCGAAATGCTCCGACCCGACCGGGAATTCGTTTGCGGCATTCCTCCAGGGATTCGGGAGAAGCCGCTTTAAACTGAGCGCGACCCGGCATCGCTCAGGGGCAAGTTCCAGAACCTGCACTTCGATATTCTGCCCAAGTTTCACGAACTGCGAAGGATGGTTGACGCGCCCCCAGGATAATTCCGAAATGTGGATCAAACCCTCGACCCCGCCGAGGTCCACGAAAACGCCGAAGTCGGTGATGTTGGTGACCGCCCCCCGCGCGCGCTGGCCCGCGCGAAGGGTATGGAACAATTCGGCGCGTTTGCCGGGTTCGGTCTGCGCGGCGCGCTCCGAGAACACCACGCGCCCATCCTCCGGGACACATTCGATGATCTTCAAACGCATGGCGCGCCCGACGTACGATTCGAGGTCTTGAGCGCGTTCGGGGGTTTCCCTTCCGGCTAACTCGACCAGATGTGAAAGCGGCACAAATCCGAACAGCCCTTCGCTTTCGACGAGCAACCCGCCGCGATTATGCCCGGTAACGGTCAATTCGACGATTCGTTCGGCGGTGTAAAGTTCTTTGACGCGCTCCCAATTGAGGTTTGCCCCGCCCTCCAAAGTGAGACGATTCTCCGCTTCTTTGCGGACCTCGAGCCTGGTCCCAGCCCCGCGCGGATTCGACGCCGAAAGCCGGTTCTCCTCCGCCAACACCGATTCCCACCAGCCTTCGTCCACCGTGATCGCGCTCCCCGCCGATTTTGTTCTTTCGTCTGTCATCCTGTTGCTCCTTGATAAAATGCCGCGCTCAACTTCCTGCGCGCCTCGTTATACATCATATATCAACCTACGCTCAAGCCGCCGTCCCGTGCGAAGCCGCCTGTGGGCGGCGGCGTTTTCCGGGGAAGCGCTGCGCCGAGGGCGGCGCAACGGGCGAATGTGCTATGTCCAACGACGGGAGTCGTTGGAGCCCATTCTCCGATCAGCCTTCCAACTGGTTCATTTCCATTTCGATGATCGCCCTGGCGACGGCTTCGATTGCCACGCGCTGTTTGCGGTACAGGTCGGCTTCGGACATCGCCAGCCGCGAAGCCACGTCGCGCACTTTGCGTCCTTCGATGAATTTCATTTCGAGGATGTTATAGAGAATCCATTCGGTGGTGAACTTGCGGTCGCCGCGCGGTTTTACTTCATCCACGGCGCGTCTCAGGAGGGCGCGCAGGGCGTTGGCGGTATTGCCGTCCTCCTTGTCCGCCAGATCGCGCACCACTTGTAATTTTGTCAATGGGTTGTTTGTGAACTTCGGTCCGCCCCAGTAATGCGTGAGCGCGTCGCGCACCCAGTTGGCGAGATCGGCTTCCTGCGGCAGGGGCGCTTCGAGCAGGTTGACATGCGAGTCGTAACGGCTTGCGGCGCGCATACGCTGGATCATCTCGACCTGCGGTTGAATATCCGCCAATGAATGAAAGAGGCGCTGTTGCAACTGGCGGTCTTCCAGGGCAAGCGCGGCGCGTTCCGCCAACAGCCAGAGCGCCTCGCGCTGGTCGCGTTCCATGGCGGGTTTCTTTTCATTGCGGGCGACGCCGAGCAATCCCAACAAGGGCGGGAGTTCGTCCCTGTCCATTTCGACGCGCCTGCGGGCGTAGAGCGGCAGTACCCAGAAATTTCCCCATTGAAATTCGCGGCGCGTGTCGCCGTTAACGTGAGCCAGCGCCGAAGTAAGGCTCTCCTGTTCGATCATGGCGCGGTTGCCCGTCGCCACGACAGGCAGGAGCGTTTCGTCGTCCAGAGCCGCAACAAAAGCGGAAGGCGATTGCAAATGGTCGCGCGCCGCCGCCAGCGCCGATTCTAAAAACTGCTGGAGGTCGCCCTGGGTCAGCAGGCGTTCCTCGACGTTTTGGAGAAATTCCAGTTCGCCGCGGTCGCGCCCGAAGAACAGCCAACGCTCCCAGAGCGGCGCGGCAAAGGTGATGGCGTGTTCCATCAACAGGACAGACGCCACGACCGTGAAGGGAACGAAGGCGCTGTACGGAGTCCCCAACAGTTCGCCGCCGCGCCGCACAACGGTCATCAACGCCAATGCGACAGAGGCGGTCACGGGTCCGCGCATGATCCATTTGAAAAGGCGGCTCTTGATCACGCGGTCGGGCCATGAAACGCCGAAGAAAGCCACCGCGTACGCCATCACGACCACCAACGCGCCCACCAGCGCATTGATAACGACCGCCACGCTCCAAAAGAGGAATTGATGCCGCGCCGCCAGCGCGTACCCGAACAAAAGGTAGGGGTAGGAACCGAGCGCCGGGGCGGTCGCTCCCGCCATCAGGTACAACATGCGCCGTCTGCCGGAGCGGGTCAACATGAGGTTGTAGGCCCGCAAAAAATTTATACCCGCCCAAACCATCGCGGCGACGTAAAAGATAGTGAAGACTTCCGTCCATCCCGTGCGTTGAAGATACGGCGCGGGCTTGCCGTCCGGCACGATGGGACCGAGCAAGTATCCAAATGCAAGCAGGAGGAGGAAAAAGGCGGAGACGGCGTACATGCCGCGCACCGCAAAACGCCGGCGCCCGCGCGAGGGGCGCCCCGCCGTCACCAGCAGAGCGTCCGAAAGATGCAGGTACGCCGCGGGCAGAAACGCCAGCCCGAACCACTGCAAACGCATCAACAAGTCGAGGGTCGGAATGGAGGCGGTGTTGTCCTGGAGAGATTCGGCGGCGAAGACGACGACCACGCACAGCAAAATGATCGCGAACGATCGCGCCACCCTGTCGCGCAGGTTGAACGAAAGCGAATAAAGAAACAGCGAGAAAGCCGTGATGGCGATCCCCGCCGTGAAAATTTGATTGATCGCCTGAATGCCCGCCAGCAATGTTTCCGGCAAACCGTTAATCATTCTGCCCGTCCAATAAAAATGCCCAAGGGCGGCTGGCGCCCTCCGTCACTTCAATATCTTCGCGAAGAAAAGAGCCACATCCTTGTTGAGGTAATAACGGTCATTATACCCGCAGAACTCGAAACCGATTTTCTGCGCCAGCCGGATGGCCGGGATGTTCTTCGATTGCGTTTCGAGGATCAAACGCCTGTGCGATCGGGACTCAGCCCAGGCTTGAGCCGCCGCCAGTAAAGCGGACGCCACGCCCCGGCGGCGATGAGCCGCGTCCGTCACGAGGTCGAAGACCCAGACCGTCGAGGATGTCCCCCGTTCCAGGAGGCTGACGTAGCCGACCGCATCCGCGCCGAGCGTGGCGGTGAACATCATGGAGCGTTTGCTCCAGTCGTCGGCAAGGGAAAAATGATTGTGCGGATATTGCGCCTGGACGGGGCGCGGCAGCCGCACTTCGCGGAATGTGGCGGCGACCTGCCCAGCCTCGCGCCGAACCTCCAACTGCCAGACGGCTTCGCTTGTGATGGAATGGTCCAACCCCATCAGGCGCGGGAGATCGGGGGCGACGGTCGGGCGTACTTGAATATCGGACATGGAGCGTTTTTCCTGTGTCAGCGACGGTCGCCTGCGAGGCGACTGGCGCTTTGATTTTTGACTCACCTTGCGCAAAATATTCCGAAGGCTCTCTGTAAATTATGCCGGTTTGCAGCCTAACCTTCGGGACGGCGCGTAACATCAGTTACTGACTTAGAGAGTGTTTCTTAAGTCCTTTTTGGACATGGATTACGCGGATTTCAAGGATTCTCACGGGAAAAACCTCTTATTAAATCCGCGCCAGTCCGCGCAATCCGTCAAATCCGCGCACTTAAGAAACGGTCTCTTACCTTGCGCGCCCGCCTTGTACGGCAAAGTTCGCTTTGCCTCGCAACGCAAAGTGAACTTTGCGGCGCTGCGTAAGGTGAGTTATTGATTCGGAATCACCTGCACCGGCACGACGCAGGGCGGCAGGCTGGTTCCTTGATTGTCTATCACGACCAATCTTAACTGATAATCCCCCGGCGTGAGGGCGGTCGTATCCCAGCGCCCAAGGGACGAGTCCGTCACCGCCTCGCGGCCCGCGGCGATGGTCGCCCAGGCATCGCTTCCGGCGGGGGCGACTTCATATTTATAAAATCCAAAGTTGGGGATGTTCACCGTCCCGGTCAATTCGATCGCGCCTTTGATCTCCGCGCCGGGTTCGGGAAAGGTCAGCTCGACCCGCCCCGGCACGCATCCTGACGCGCCCGGCTGGGGGGTGGACTGCGGCTGGTTCGCAAATTGGGTCATCAACGCGGCGGAAAGGGTGCCGGTGGGGCTGGAGATAAAATCAAGGGTGGGAGTGGCGAGAAAAAAATCGGCGGGAAGGCCCGGAACGACAAAGGTCGCCACGGAAAATTCAAAGCAGAAGAACAACGCGATCAGGAAAGAGATCAAACCGGAACGCCCCAGCCGGCGCAGGGAAAACTCGCGTTCGAGGCCGTAAACCGCCACGCGCCATTCGCGCCAGGAGCGGTAAAGCCAGCGGAAGGAGAACATCCCGCCGATCGCCAGCACAAGATAAATCAAGACCTCGTAATCTGCGAGGAATCCGAGAAGGTCAACCATCGGGAACCGCAATTACAGCCCGCGCAGAACGCCCCGCACGATGGTTTCGATCTTGGGTGTGATGACCCGCCCCGCTTCGATTACTTCTTCATGCGTGGTGACGGTGGAGCCGTCGAGGTTGGCTTTGTTGCTGATGCCGGAGAGTCCCAGCGCGCGCATCCCGCCGTGACGGGCGACGATCACCTCCGGCACGGTGGACATGCCGACCGCATCCGCCCCGGCAAGGCGCAGGAAACGCAAATCGGCGGGGGATTCAAAAGAGGGACCGCTCAAACCGGCGTACACGCCTTCGCGCAGGGTCAGTTTATTTTCCGCCGCGACCTTTCGCGCAAGATTGCAATACTCCCGGTCGTAGGGCTGACTCATGTCGGGAAAGCGCGGGCCGATTTCGTCGAGGTTGGGACCCATAAGCGGGTTCAAGCCGGACATGCCCATCAGATTCAACTGATCGGTGATCAGCATGACATCGCCGGGGACGAAGTTCTCGTTCACGCCTCCAGCCGCGTTGGTGACGAACAGGGAATGCGCTCCGAGTCTGTGCATTACGCGCACGGGCAGGGTGGTTTCGCCCATGCTGTAGCCTTCGTAATAATGGATGCGTCCCTGCATGACGATGACCGGCTTCCCCTCCAATTCGCCGACGACGAAACGTCCGGCATGTCCTTGCACGGTGGAGACGGGGAAGTTTGGCAGATCGCTGTATGGGATGCGAACCGGATTCTGGACGGAATCAGCCAACCCATTCAGCCCCGAACCGAGGATCATCGCGATTTGCGGCTGGACGGCGACCCGCTTGCGAATCTGATCCGCTATTTCGTCTATTTGAGCGAGGGTGATGAATTTTTGCATGTGCGATACCTTGTGTTGATTTGATGACTGCGCATCCCCTGTTTTGGTTTGCGCCCGCGATTATATCAGAAATGATATTGGCTGATTTTGCGCTCTTATGCTATCCTCCGCCTGATGAAGCGCGACCTGGATAAGAATTTCAACACCTTTATTTCATTCTTGCTGGGCGGCGGCGGGACGGGATTGATCTTCATTCCCCAACACTTCGGCGTGGAAAGCGGGCTGTATTCCACCGGAATCCCCACCCTGACGGGGTTTGCCTGTTTTACATTTGCCATATTGTTGCAGGTAAGTTGCGTCTGGCGGTTCTCGAAAAAGCAGGAATTTCTTATTCAAGGGATAGCGGGCTTGTTGCTTTTCTTTTTATGCGCCCTGTACGCGGTCGGAGGACAGGGCGTGGGGAGCGCAGCCATGGGGATCGGCGGGGCGGCGCAGTTCGCCTACATCGCGCTATTCCATTTGGGACGGCTCGAAGCCTTCGATCTTTCACGTCCGGTCATTTCGCTTTTCACCTTTTCGGCGGGGTTGATCCTTGCGCCGTCGGCGTTTGAATCCGTCCATGCCGGCGCCCCTTCTCAACTTGCCGCGCTTTCCGCCGGTTTTCTCCTGACGGCGTTCGCGGCGGGGACGGTCGTGGTCTTTCCCGGTTTGCGGTTCGAAACTTTATGGGCGCGTCTTCAGATTCTCCCCTGGGCGATGTTAAGCGCGCTCATCGCCGCAGGCGTCGTGAATGAAAACCTTGTCCTGCCGGGGTCTGTGATTTTCTCGATTCTTTTCCTGCGGCAGATTCCCTGGGAGCGTCTCGAGATTCCCTTCGACGACATCCTTAGCCGCCGGGTCGTCGCAATTGGGTTTGCCGCCCAACTGGCGCATTTGATCTTCATGAGCGCCCTCCTGCACTTGGTTGACCCCGCCGTGAGCGCCGCCGCCCCGCTCACCGCCCGCGAAGCGGCGCTGGCATTCTTCCTGATCTTTTCGGCGTTGATCTATTATCTCGCCACAACCGTGGTAATGACCACGAGCGGGCTGATCCAGGAATTGAACCGGAACAGCGGGACTGCCGCCGACTCCCTGCAATTGGGAGGGAGGATTGCGCGATATATCAAGCCGTTCATCATGACGCCGGAGGGCGTCCGCGGGCGCATTCAGGCGGACCAGATCAACACGCTCGCCCGTCAGGCGGCGATGGAAAAAAAACGAAGTTCGCAACTGACCCTGCTGCTGGAATTGAGCCGACAACTGGAAAACCAACTCGACCAGCCGGTTGCGGCGCAATTGGCGGTCAATACGCTCGAACGCGCCCTCAACTGCGCGCTCGCGACGGTCTTCATTCATGAAACGGAAAGCGGCGAATTCGCGCTGATCGCATCCGCCGGCAGGCATACAATCAACGTCCCTGCCGGCTATCGGCAGGACGCCTCCCAGGGCGTCATCGGGCGCGCGTTGCGGCAGAGGAAAACGCAGGTCGTCAACGACGCCCGACAGGGCGCGGAGTTCATCTCCTTCAAAGACGAAACAGACCTTTCGGGGCTGGCGGTTCCACTGGTCATGAACGGTCATGTCGCCGGGGCAATCACGGTCAACAACGAAAAGCCGAACGCCTTCGGAAGCGTCGAAATCGGCATGGCGGAAATGGTCGCCGAAGAATTGATCCGCGCCTGGGAACGCTCGGGGCATCATCAAAGACTGATGGCGCTCATCCAAACCGGAAGTCAATTAACCTCAGCCCTCGACCCGGAGACCACCGCGCAGGAGGTCGCCTGGAGTTCGCGGGAAATACTACAGGCAAAATTCACCTTCATCTACATCCAATTGGGACAGGAACGGAATTTCATTCAAAAAGCCTCCTCCGGCTCCGCCCCGATCCTGTTCGAAGCCATGAATGAAGCCTTTTCATCGGGCAAACTGACAGACCTTGCCGGGCGCGCCGCACAACCGTTCCGCATCCGCGATGCGCGAAAATATCAAAAAACGGCCGGGTTGAAATTGGACCACGCCTCGCTTCGCAGTCTGATGGTCGTCCCCATCCGCTGGCATCAAGTGAACATCGGCGCCATCTTCGCCTTCGGGAAAAGGAACGAGACATTCTTCACGGAAAACGACGAATCGCTCGCAGAACTGATCTCCGTCCAGGCAAGCGGCGCTTTCGAAAGCGTCTGGCTTCAACAGGAATTACGCGCCAACCTGCGCATCACCTCCCTGTTGTACCGCCTGAGCAACCAGATCATCCTGGCGGAAAACATAGAAGACGCCGCCTCGGACATCGTCCAAACCGCCCACAAACTGGGAAAAAGCCTCGCAACCGGCATCGTCCTGTTCAACGCGCATGGAGCCGTTCTTGCAGAGGTCGGCATGGACGAACACGGCAGGCATGTTTCCATGGATCACCCGATGAGCCTCATCCGGGATTCGATGGACTCGGGACAGACAATCTACATCTCACAACAACCGTCCACCCTGCGCGTCTGCCTGCCGATCAAAACGCCGATCCGCAGTTACGGCGCGATCTGGATGGATTCCGCCGACGACCCGGGCGCCAAAGCCCCCGCCAACCCGAACGATCTGCAAGCGCTGGTCAACCAGGCGGCTGTAGCGCTGGAACGCTCGCTCCTGCTGGCGGAATCCAGACGGCAGGCAAAGGAAATCAAGGAAGCCTACCAGGCGCTCGAAGCCACCTACGACCAAACCCTCACTTCCCTCTCCTCGGCGCTGGACGCGCGCGACCGCGACACCGAAGGACACAGTTCGCGCGTTACGCGGCTGGCAGTCAAACTGGGGGAAAGACTCGGGTACTCGCAAGACCGGCTCAAGGCCCTGGAACGAGGCGCGCTCCTGCACGACATCGGCAAGATCGGCGTAAGCGACGCCATCCTCCACAAACCCGGCTCATTGACCGAAGATGAATGGATCGTCATGAAACGCCACCCCGACATCGGCGCAAAGATCGTGGATGGAATCCCATTCCTCGAAGACACAATACCCGTGATTCGATTCCACCAGGAACGCTGGGACGGATCGGGCTACCCGGCAGGATTGAAAGGCGCCGAGATACCCGAACTGGCGCGTTTATTCGCCGTGATAGACGCCTTCGACGCGCTCACCAGCAACCGACCCTATCGCCAAAAAATTTCAACCGAAGAAGCGCTCGCCTACCTGCGCGAACAGGCGGGCGTTCTTTTCGACCCCGCCATGACCGCTCAATTCGAAAACATGCTCCTCGACAACCCCGGGCTATTGCAAGGCTAACCCCCTTGCGCAAGAACCTCGCGCATCGCCGCCGTCGTTTTTTCCACCCCGGCATCGTCCACCCAATAATGCGTAACAAGACGAAACTCGCGCGGCGCCGACCAATCCACCAACACGCCCCTCTTTTTCATTTCTTCGACGACCTGATCCTCCGTCAGGCGGATGGCTTCCTCCAATTTGAAATACACCATGTTGGAGGAAGGCTTCGCCTCGACTCTTAAACCCGGAACCTGTTTCAGCGCTTCAAACAGTTTCTTCGCCCGGGCGTGATCCTGCTTAAGCCGCCCCGTCATCTTTTCCAGCGAGACCAGCCCAGCCGCCGCCAGCGCTCCTGCCTGACGCATCCCGCCGCCCAGCATTTTGCGCAAACGGAACGCCTTCGCAATGAAACCCCGCGTCCCGGCGATCATCGAACCGACCGGCGAAGCCAGCCCCTTGCTCAAACAAAACATGACCGAATCCGCGGGCGCGACAAGCGCTTTTACATCCACATCCAAAGCCGCCGCCGCGTTGAAGATACGCGCGCCGTCAATGTGGAACTTCAAGCCGTATTCTTTTGCCAGTTCACCCACTTGTTTTGTATATTCCACAGTCAACGGAATCCCGCCGCAAACATTTTGCGTGTTCTCGATACACACCAGCCGCGTGACCGCGCGATGCTGATCGTCGGGCTGGATCGCGTTACGGATGTCTTCGAGACGGAGAGTCCCGTCTTTCTGGTTTGGGATCGCATGTGGATACGCCCCGCCCAATGCGGACATCCCCCCCGCTTCATTCATATAAATATGCGACCTATCCCCGCAAACGACCTCTTCTCCGCGCGCGCAATGCGCCATGATCGCGATCAAATTCCCCATCGTCCCCGAAGGGACGAATAAGGACGCTTCTTTTCCAAGCATCTCCGCCGCCTTCGCCTGCAATTTATTCACGGTCGGGTCGTCGCCGTAGACGTCATCCCCCACTTCCGCAGTCGCCATCGCCTCGCGCATCTCCGGCGTGGGTTTGGTGACGGTGTCGGAGCGCAAGTCAATGTAGTCCATAAGTTGTTCTCCGATTCAGAGTTTACCCCAACCGCAAGAAAGCCGCAAAATTTCCAATCCCCGCCCCACATATCCCGTGACAGGAAACTCCCGTCGCTGACATCGAAATACCGCGCCCGCAGATACACCAAATCGCCGGAGCGCTGCTCGCCCGTGAAGCCGTAGGCGGTTTGCGAGGCTCCACTGGCGGAGATCATTCCATTCCCTACCGCCCCGCCTGCTCCAACACAACCTTCAACTCAACCGGCAAATCCGCCTCGAAGGTTCTGGGCGTGGATTCGCCCGGCAGGACAATCTTCAACTTCGCCGCGTGCAAAAAATGACGCTTGATCTCGAGGCTGGGGTTTCTTTTTCCATACACAGCATCGCCCACGATCGGACACCCCAAAAACTGACAGTGCAGGCGGATTTGGTGAGTCCGTCCCGTCAACGGATGGACTTCGAGCAAGGTGTGCTTCTTGAAAGACTCCAGCGTTTTGTATTCGCTGACCGCCTCGCGTCCCTTCCCCGGCTGGAGGATCGCCATCTTCTTTCTATGGCTTGGGTCGCGCCCGATGGGAGCCTCCACGCGCCCGGCGGGGGTTTTCGGTTTGCCGTCCACAAGCGCCAGATAGGTCTTTTCCACTTTCCGCAAGCGAAACTGGTCTTGCAGCCAGTTGTGGGCGCGCTCGTTCTTCGCCAGCACGATCAAGCCGGATGTATCCTTATCAAGGCGATGCACGAGTCCGGGGCGTTCCTCGCCGCCGATGCCTTCCAAATCCGGGTCATAGCCGAGAACCGCGTTGACCAGCGTCCCTGAAAGATGCCCCGCCGCCGGGTGGACGACCATCCCCGCCGGTTTGTTGACCACGATCAAATCGTCGTTCTCGAAAACAATATCGAGCGGGATATTCTCCGCAACCAAACCGCCCGGCATGGGCGGCGGGATTCGCACTTCGATATCGTCGCCGTCCTCGATGCTTTGCCCCGCCTTCTTCGCCGCCGCGCCGTTGACCGTGACGAATCCGTCCGCGATCAAACCCTGGATGCGCGCGCGCGAAAACTCCGGCAGACGGGAGACGAGATATTTATCCAACCGGTCGGGGTTCTGTTCGTCGTAGTGGAATGTCTCGACCCGTTCGCTCATGGATTCCCTTCATCGCGCGAGGTTTTATCGGCTACGGGTTGTTTCCGTTCCTGAAGCCAGAACAGAATCACCAGCATCGCGACGCTGACATTGATGCTCGCATCCGCGACGTTGAAAATATAAAACGCGCCGATGGAAATGAAATCGGTCACCGCGCCGAACAGCAGGCGGTCAATCAGGTTGCCGACCGCGCCGCCGAGATAGATTCCGCCCGCCGCCCACATCCAGCGGTTATCGTCCTCCATTTTGGAGACAAAATAAAGAATGCCCCCGACGATCAGAAAAGTCAAAACGATGAAAACAAGGTTTCCATCCTGAAACATCCCAAACGAAGCGCCGCGGTTTTCGATATGCGTAAATCGCGCGTAAGGCGAAAGCCATTCGAGCCAGCCCGGCAGGAAGGAAGTCCCCAGGGGTATATCGCGCCGCGCTAACCACTTCGTCCACTGGTCGAGGGCGATGACAGCCAGCGCGCAGGCGGTAAAGATAAAAAAGCGCCCGCGGCGCGTGTGATTTTTTTCGTCGGCGATTTTCGATTCTTCCACTTATTCCATCACCCTTCCTTCGCCGGTTCTGCGCCAGCCGCCGCCGCTTTCAACTTCTCCTCGCGTTCCTTGAGCCAGACGCCCAGCAAGAGAACCGCCACGCCCACCGATATGGAGGCGTCGGCTATATTGAACACGGGAAACGCGCCAATGGAGATGAAATCCGTGACCTTGCCCATCATCAGGCGGTCAATCAAATTTCCCAGCGCGCCGCCCAATTGCAAGCCCATCGCCAGCCTCAACGTCCAGTCGCTGTTTTCAACGCGCGGATAATAATAGAGGATCGCGCCGATCACAACGAAGGCGAGGATCGTAAAGACCAGGTTGCCGTTTTGAAACATGCCGAACGCCGCCCCGCTGTTATACCAATGCACGAAACGCGCGTAGGGACCCAGCCACGCCAGCCAGTCCGGAAGCCACTGCCCGCCGAATTCGATGTTCGCGCGCGCCCACCACTTCGTCCATTGATCGAGCGCGACCGAAATCCCCGTAATGCCGAATAACATCAAATAATCCTTCACCGCTGAATTCAATATACACCTCATAACGATTGGCGCGCGTATTATGCCATAGCGCTGTTGTGCCGCAAACTTCAGTTTGCGCCGGGCAGGCAAGGTGAACCTTGCGGCGCGAATAAAAATCTTCGCGGTCAACGCGGTTTTCACAGGGCAATACTACAACCGCGTGGAACAAACCTGCAGATTTGTTCTACGAAACAAACACCCGCGGCACGCGCGCGCCGATGCTGGTCATCACTTCGTATTCGTTCGTCCCCGCCCAATCCGCGAGTTCTTCGGGCTCAATTCCATCGCCGAGCAAAATCACTTCATCTCCGACAGATATTTCATCGCCGCCCGCGTCCGCCATGAATTGATCCATGCAGATGCGCCCCACCTGCGGGTAGGATTTCCCATTGATGAGGACTCTGGCCTGATTGGTCATGCGGCGGGAATATCCGTCGGCGTAGCCGCAGGGGATGGTGACGATCCGCCTCGGACTCCCTTCGACCTTCCACAACGCCCCGTAGCCGATTCCACGCCCGGGCTGTGTGACCTTGCTGTACGCCACCTTCGATTTCCAGGTCAAAGCGGTTTTCACGTCAATGGCTTTGGGAATATCGCGTCCCGGATACACGCCGTAGGACAAAACGCCGGGGCGCACCAAATCAAAATATCCTTCGGGCAGGTTCAGAATCCCGCCGGAGTTGCAAAGATGCCGGACCGGCGGAACGGGCAGGCTGTGTTTTTCATAAAGGCGCAAAACTTCTTGAAACCGCTCCAGTTGCGCGCGCGGGGGAATCACATGGGCGGGCAATCCATCCGTTTCGATCAGTTCAGAGTTCGCCAGATGGGAATATATCCCTTCCACGTTTAAGTGGCGGCTCCTGGACGCCGCGAGGATGAAATCCTCCGCTTCATCCTGGCGGACTCCGACGCGCTCCATTCCGGTGTCAATCTTCAGGTGGACGGTCAAACGCTTGCGGGCAGACTCAGCCAAATGGTCAGCCGCCCGCAACAGGTCGGGGGATGAGGCGGCGAGGGGCAGGTCATGTTCGAGAAACAAAGGCAGTTGGTCGGCGAGAGTCCCGCCGGACACTAAAATCGGTTTTTTGATTCCAAGCTGGCGCAATTGAATCCCCTCTTCAACCAGCGCGACTCCCATCATATCCACAAACGGTTCGATGAACGGCGCGACGCCCTCGACGCCGTGACCGTAGGCGTTGGCTTTGACCATCGGCATGACCTTCGCGCCGCCGACATGCGCGCGGATGGCTTTGATGTTTTTTTCGAGTTGGGTAAGATTTATTTCGAGATAAGTTGGGCGCATGACGGTTTCTATATCTTCCCCGCCACATAATCCAAAACGTCAATTTTCGTGAGGATGCCGACCGGCTTGCTGTTCTCGGCCACGATCAGCGCGTAACCGGCGGTGAGCGAGGGCATGGCATCTTCCAAAGAAGTCTCCGGCGGGAAGACCGCGCCCGCGTTTTGCACCAGCGAATCGATCGTTTCATCCTGGCTGTGTTCGTGACGATCGAGCAGATGACTGAGCAGGTCCACTTCTTCGATCAGCCCGACGAGCGAGCCGTCGGCGCCGACGACGGGCATTTGCGAAACCGCATTCTGGTGCATGACCGAAACGATTTTTCGGATGGAGTCGCCCAGCGTGGCAGTGAGCAAAGCCTTGTTCGGCTTGGCGATCAACAGGTCGCCGAGAGCCGTCTCGCCGAACTCCATCGAGAGGAAACCGAACTCGCGCATCCATTTGTCGTCGTAGAACTTGGAGAGATAACGCGAACCCGAATCCGGCAGAATGACGACCGGCAAACGCCCAGGCTGAAGTTTGCGGCAATACTTGATCGCCCCCGCAATCGCGGAGCCGGACGAGCCGCCCGCAAAGATTCCCTCCTGCCGCACAAGCGCGCGCGCCCATAAAAACGACTCTTTATCCCCGGCGCGTTCGATGGCGTCCACATACTCGATGTCCATCGTGGAGGGAAGAAAGTCTTCGCCGATGCCTTCCACTTTATAGGTCTTGGGATACGCGCCGGGCGGAATGACGCCCTTGTTCTGCCAGATCTCGGTCAGGATCGAACCTTCGATGTCAATGCCCACAATGGTGATTTTGGGATTCTTCGATTTGAGATAACGCCCCACGCCGGTGATCGTCCCGCCGGTGCCGATGCCGATGATGACATCGGTCACTTTGCCGTCGGTCTGCTCCCAAATTTCGGGACCGGTCGTCAGCACATGCGTTTGCGGGTTATCGGGGTTGTGATATTGGTTTGCGAGAATCGCATTCGGCGTTTCGCGCGCGAACTTTTTGGCGACCTCGTAATAAGAACGCGGATCGTCGGGCCCCACAGCGGTCGGAGTAATGACCACCTTCGCCCCGTATGCCCGCAATAAAAGAATCTTTTCGTTGCTCATTTTGTCCGGCATGACGAAGATGGTCTTATAGCCCTTCAACGCCGCCGCAATTGCCAGCCCGACCCCCGTGTTGCCGGATGTCGCCTCGACGATCGTCCCGCCCGGTTTGATCTCTCCGCGCTTTTCCGCTTGTTCAATGATGTTCGCCCCCACCCGATCCTTGACCGAGCCGCCGGGGTTCATAAATTCAAGTTTCGCATAAAGCGGAACGGGCAGGTCTTTGCCGATGCGCTCCAGTTTGACGAGCGGCGTGTTCCCCACCGCGCCGAGGATGTTGTTGAATACCCGCTTTTCCTTTGATTCAGATAAGGCTGTCATTCTCTCTCCTTGGTCGGGGATATTTTACCAGCGCGAAGCGGGCAGCGAAAAGCGGGCGTCCCGTTTTTTCGATTAGAATTCCATCCATGAAACTCAATTACGGATTACAAATCACGCATCCTGCCCGAACATTTCGACGCGGCTCCGCGCTGGCATTTAGCCTGTTGATTGCGCTTCTGGCATCGTGCCAGCCTCAAGCGGCGACTCCCGATTCGAACATCGCCCTGACGGCGGCGTTTGAAACCGCCTTCGCCCAGTTCAGCGCGCCGACGGCGACTCCGCAGATCACGGACACCCCGATCCCCACCGCCACCGTCCCGCGCACACCGCCCGCCCTGCCCGGCATATATCAAACGCCCAATTTAAAGCCGGAAGACCTGCCGCGCGCTTATGTCGCCGACTCCTGCCAGTACCTGAAAAATAAATGGGACTCGACCAAATCCGCGCCGGGGACGACGGTCATGGTTATCATGTTCCATCGCATTGACCAGGACGCCTCCTCCTCCGACTATGGCAAACTGATGATCTCCGGCAAAGACCTCAAACGCCTGATGAACAGTCTGCACGACGCCGGTTTCACCGCCATCAACATGCAACAAATGGCGGACTTCATGTACGACAACGCGCGGATCCCCCAACTCTCGGCGCTGATCATCGTGGACGATCGGGCAAACGCGTCGAAATACAACGATCATTTTAGGCAATACTACGATGAATGGGGTTGGCCCATCGTCAACGCTTACATCGGGCTGGACGAACGCCCCGATCTGTGGGCTGAAAATGCCGCCCTCTCCGCCGAAGGCTGGGTGGACTATCAGGCGCACGGCTACATCCACAACACCCCCATCAGCGACAGTTCGACCGACGAGTTCATCACTTCCGAAATGGGCGGCGTGATCGCCACCTTCCAAAAATACTTCAACAAGACGCCCATCGCCTACATCTGGCCCGGCGGCGGGTTCTCGAAACGCGCCGTCGAAATCGGCGGGCAATTGGGGTACAAACTCGGATTCACCGTCAACCCGCGCGGACCGGTCATGTACAACTGGGTCCCGCAAGCCGACGACTACAACGCCAGCAATCCTTACGCCATCCCCGAAACCCCAGCCGGAAACCCGCTCATGACCCTGCCGCGCTACACAGACATCAGCGCCGGCGGCGAAATTGACAATGTCCGCGCCATCAGCCAGGAGGCCGCCGCCTACGCCGAACAAAACAAAGCCGTCGAGCTGGAATACTACGACATCGTCTGCGCGCCGACGTACGGCGCGATTCCGTAAATTCGTCGGACTCCAAAGGCAGGAAACTTTAGAGTCTGACGACTCCCGTCGCTGGCTGTTCAAAGTCAGGAGGCTTGGGAGTCCGTGCTACAATCTTCTTCGCATGAATTCATTCATTAATGCCTTTCGACCGATCGTGATTCGATTCACGCTCATCTTCTTCATTGTCTCCATTTTGGTGTCCTGCCAGTTGATCCCGTCCAACAGGGCCGATACGGCGTCCGCTCCAATTTCAACGGAAGAAAGCCCGCCCCCGCCTCCCGAAATGTTCAGAAGCGATTTGTTGAATCCGCTCGATGTTCCCCACGTCTACATCGAAGAGACCTGCCGTTATTTACGCAACAGGTGGCATCCCCGCAACGCCCAGCCCGGCACAGTGGTAATGGTCATTTTGTTCAAGAACATCAACCGCGGCACAGCCGAACTTCCAGACAGCGTCTGGATCAAGGACTTCTTCGACCTGATGGATCAACTCAAAGCCCAGGGGTTCGAGGCGATCAACTCCGACCAGCTTCAAGCGTTCATAGAGCGCAATGTCCTCATCCCGCCGCGCTCCGCGCTTTTGATCCAGGACGGAAATCAGACCGAGGAATACTTCGACAAAAACTTCCGCGAATACTTCGAGAAATGGGGCTGGAGCGTCGTCAACGGCTGGGTCAGCGACCGGAATGTGGATCCGATATTGCTGGAGGGCAATAATTCCCTTGAACAGGAAGGCTTTGTGGATCATCAGGCGCGCGGCGTCACCTTCGATGTCATCCTCACCGACGATGTGGCAAAGACCATCATTGCGCGCGAACTTCAAGGGTCGCTGGGCGGGTTCGCAGACCAGTTCGGCAAGACGCCCACCGCTGTCATCTGGCCCAACGGCGGGTTCGGCATCCGCCCCGTCGAGGCGGCGCGGCAACTTCGTTTCAAACTCGGTTTCACCGCAAACCCGCGCGGACCCATCATGTACAATTGGATTCCGCTCGCCGATGTCCCCGACCCCGCGCGCCCGAATCTGATTCCTGAAGGAAAGATCGGCGACCCTCCGATGACCCTGCCGGTCTATTCTCCTCAGGAAGCCTTCGCCGCCATAGACACGACGCGCGCCATCGGAAAAGCCGCGACAGAATTTGCCCTTCTCAATAGAGAAGCCGAATATGAATACTATGAACTCGTCTGCGAAGAAGAGTATGGACCCATCCCCCTCTCACCCTGACCTTCAAGGAGATTATCCATGACCGACTGCGTCTTCTGTAAAATCATTAACGGCGAAATTCCCAGCGCGAGCGTTTATCGCGACGAACAGGCGTACGCCTTCCGCGACATTGCGCCCGCCGCGCCGACGCACATTTTGATCGTGCCGCTCAAACATATCGGCTCGGTCAACGAAATGACGGAAGCGGACGAGCAAATCGTCGGGCATCTCTTCACAGCCGCAAAAAAAATCGCCGCGCAGGAAGGACTCGCCGAAAACGGCTATCGTCTCATTGTCAACACCAACGCCCACGCCGGGCAGACCGTCTTTCACATTCACCTGCATTTGCTCGGGGGCAGGCAGTTGACCAAAATGGGATGACCCAACCGGCGATCAGCGCGAAAGGGCTGGTCGCTTTTTTATGATGATTTTCGTCATTGCGAGGGCGAAGCCCGAAGCAATCTCGTGTTTTCTAGGGAATGGGGATTGCTTCGTCGGGAAGAGCGCCCTCCTCGCAATGACATAAGGAGCCGGTATGCCCGAACGTGAAATCTATCTTTTATCCCCGCGAGCGTTAAGCCCGGAGACCATCGCCGTCGCCTTTGCCAAAACCTCGCGTTCGCCCGAATCCTTCCGCGAGATCGCCGCAGAACTCAGCGACGAATCGTCGGCAAAATTTCACGAGAAATGGGTCGTCGGTTACGGCCACGCCTCCGTCGCCGAACACGCCGTCCTGCACATCGCCTTCGAGAACGTCTCGCGCGTCGCCATCGAAACCATCGAAGGCAACCGCCTCGCCTCCTACACCGAAAAATCCACCCGCTACCAAAAATGGGGCATGGACGATTTCACGATTCCGCCCGAACTGGACGGGCATCCCCTGCGCGATGAATTTGTGAACGCCATCCGCCTCCTCTTCTCGACGTATGCGGAGTCGCTGGACCCGGTCAAGAATCTCATCGTAGAGCGCTCCCCGCGCCGCGAGAACGAAAGCGCTGAAGCCTACGACCGCCGCATCCGCTCGCAGTACGTGGACCGCTGCCGCTTCCTGCTCCCCGCCGCCGCCAACGCCAACGTCGGCATGACCGCCACCGCGCGCGTGATCGAAATGACCATCCGCAAGATGCTCTCGCATCCGCTGGCGGAAGTCCAACAGATCGGCGAAAAGATGAAGGAAGTTGCAAAAGCGGAAGCGCCCACGCTGGTCAAGTATGCCGAGGCGAATGAGTATGCGATGAAGGCGGGACAGGAGATTGGTAATTGGGGATTAGAGAATAGAGATTGGGGATTAGAGAATAGAGATTGGAGATTAGAGAATAGAGATTGGAGATTAGAGAATAGAGATTGGAGATTAGAGAATAGAGGGTGGAGATTGGGGAATGGTGCATCCGATTGGTGTTCGCTGATAGATTACGACAGGGAAGGCGAAGACAAGATTCTCGCGGCGGCAATTTACCGCTTCGATGAAATTCCCTATGCCAATGCGCTGGCGTATGTGAAATCGTTGAAGGAAAACGAAAAGGAAGGACTTGCCGCAACCCTGCTCGGCAAACTGGGGCGCTACGACGTCCCCCTGCGCGAGTTGGAATACTCAACCTATACCTTCGACCTGGTCATGGATCAGGGCGCGTACGCCGAGTTCAAACGTCACCGCATGATGACGCAGACGCCGCAGAGACTGACGACGCGGCTCGGGTGGACGACTCCGCTCCTGATCACGGAGGCAGGCTTCGGGTCCAGGTATGAGGCGGCGATGGAAACGGCGTCCAATGTGTATGAAAAACTCCACGCCTTCAATCCCGATGTCGCGCAATACATCGTCCCAAACGGATTCAACCGGCGCGCGCTGGCGCAGTTCAATTTGCGCGAAGCGTTTGCGTTCTGTCAATTGCGCAGCGCGGCAAACGCGCACTTTTCGATCCGCCGCGTGGCGCAAAAAATTTACGAGGATATTTCGCGCGTTCATCCCCTGCTGACGAAATACATGAAATTGCGCGAGGAGACCTGGCAAAGCGTGGAGGAGAATTATTTTACGAGAGTGTAAAAGAATCCCGCTGTGGATGATTGTCGTTTTTTGACATCTCCCGCCTATCGCCTGCTTCGACGCTGACATGGTTTGCCCCGTCTCCAATATCTGGGGCAACCGATTGCGCTTATCAGAGACGACCCTTGTCTGTCACGAGTATAAAAAGTCCCGGGTGGCTTGCCCGGGACTTTTTATACTCGCCTCAACCGCCGATCATTGCGCCGGTCAGCGACAACCCCGCGCATGTGCATAGCAAAAGCGCGCCGATCACAATGGCGATGATACCGTAGGTCTTATTCTCGCCGCGAACAAGGCTGACGATTCCCAAAATTCCTCCGACCACGCCCACGCCCGCGCCGCAGTTGGAGACAAGCCCGATCCCGATTAACATCGGGGAATCGGCGGCGGGCGCGTTTCCGGAAGCGCCAAGAAAGAAGGCGACGGCAAGCGGCAGGCAGTAGAAAATTCCGCCAAGCGCGCCAAGGATCGTCCCAATAAGTCCCAACTTGGAGGCGGCGGGGGCGGGGCCTTCGCCTTCGGGTCCCGGCAGTGGATTGCTGATTGATTCCATGTATATTCTCCTTTGGTTAAATTACCGCTTGAAAAAAATGTCAAGCGTTCACAACTAACATTACCGCGCGAAGTCGCGCTTCAAAGCCGCCGTCTCGGCGCCGGATAACTAATCATCGTCCTTGATTACCTTACACTTTGTTTTTAGGACGCAGAAAACGCGGATGAACGCAGATTTTTTTGACAAAACATCCGAAAAGATGCCTTGAATCCGCGTTTTTCGCGCTCGTCCGCGTCCTGATTTTAAGAGTGTAAGGTAATCAGTCATCGTCCTCGTTCTTCTTCGCCACGCCGAAGATCGAGTCAATTTTATCCAAAATGTCGGGCGTAAGTCTGGGCGCAATCTCGGCGGATTTCATGTTCTCGCCCACCTGCTCCACGCGGCTTGCGCCGGTGATGACCGTGCTGACGAAGGGATTCGTCAAACACCATGCAATGGATAACTGCGCCGCCGTGCAATTCAATTCCTTCGCCACCAGTTCCAGCGCGGCAACTTTCTTCAAGCGTTCCTGGTCCTTCAGGCGCTCCTGCAACCACTCATAGCCCTTCAGCGCGCCGCGGCTGTCGGCCGGAATGCCGTCCTTATACTTGCCTGAAAGCAAGCCCGAAGCCAGCGGACTCCACGTTGTCGTTCCATATCCGTAATCGGTATAAAAGCGGACGTAATCGCCCTCCAGCCGTTTGCGGTTGAACAGGTTATATTCCGGCTGTTCAACGACCGGCTTGTGCAGGTGATGCCGCTCCGCGATCTGAATCGCCTCGATAATCTCCGCAGCCGCCCATTCCGAAGTTCCCCAATACAGCGCCTTGCCCCATTCGATGATGTTGTGCATGGCCCAGACCGTCTCTTCGATGGGCGTCGTTTGATCGGGGCGGTGACAGTAGATCAAATCCACATAATCGAGTTGCAGGCGTTCCAAAGAGCCGTTGATGCCTTCGATCAACCGTTTACGATTGAGCGAATTCTTTTCATTCACGCCTTCGTGCAGTCCCCAATAAAATTTTGTGGAGACGAGATAACTGCCGCGCCGCCAGCCGAGTTTCTTCAACGCCGCGCCCATCACCTCCTCCGACTTGCCGCCCGCGTACACCTCGGCATTATCGAAGAAGTTCGCGCCCAGATCGTACGCCGCCGCCATGATCTCAACCGCCGCGTCCACATCCACCTGGTTCTTGAACGTCACCCACGAGCCAATGGACAACTCGCTGACTTGAATGCCGGTTTTGCCAAGATAACGATACTTCATCATGCCTCCGCGATTTGACTTTCAAAGCCTGAAATTTCGCTCCATTATAATCATCTCATGCGAAAAATCCTGATTCTCGGAATTTTCCTTTCAGCCTGTTCCGCGCCAAATACGCCGCCCGTTCCCGCCGCGGTCCCGCCGGGCGCTTCGCCCGCGCCCGCGCACACCGCCACGCCGAACGTCCTGCCGCCGAACACGCCCGTCCCCACCAACACCCTGCAGGTCTATATCGTCGAAGAGGGCGACACGTTGAGCGAGATCGCCGAGAAATTAAAAATCCCGCAGGAGGATTTAATCGCGGCAAACCCGGATATAAATCCGAATGCGATTCCCATCGGGGCGACTCTCTTCATCCCGGACCCTTCCTCCCCTCAAGCCGCCGCCTCATTTCTTACGCCGATGCCTGTTCCCGTCACCCAAGCCGCCTGCCACCCCACAGCGGATTCCGGCAACTGGTGCTTCGCGCTCATCCAAAACAACACGCCGGGCCCGGTCGAGAACGTCTCGGCGCAAATCACCCTGCTGGATGAAAACAACAACGCCATCGCCAGCCAGACCGCATTTCCTCCTCTCGACATCATCCAACCGAACGAAGCCCTGCCGGTCTTTGCGTTTTTTCCAGACACGCCCCCGGCTGTGAGTCCGCAAATTCAACTCGTGAGCGCCATGCAGGGAAACGCCAGCGGTTACCTGCCCGCCCGGCTCGATAACACATCCGCGCAAATAGATTGGAGCGGAAAATACGCCATCGTCAGCGGGCAGGTTTATCTGCCCCTCGAATCAACAGCCGCGACCAAAGTTTGGGTCGCGGCGATTGCATACGATTCGATTGGCGCTGTCGTCGGAGTCCGGCGCTGGGAGGGCGGAGCGCTTCAGCCCGGGGGGAGTCTACGCTTCGACTTTAGCGTATCCAGCGTCGGCGGGGAGATCGAAGCGGTGGAATTTTTCGTTCAGGCGCGTTAATCTCCTTCGTCCTTCGGACACCTCCCCCAAATTCGACAGCGGAATTTTTGGATATAAATTGAACGCGCCAAAATATATCCTTCTGTGGAACTTAGCGCACAGCCGCTTGCGCGATTCGTAAGAGGTTTTTATAATCCAGGCAAGTGAAAGAGAGACAAAATGGCAAAGTTAATTACCGAAACTGTCGGAAACGAGGCTTACCAGTACTATCCGCTTGGGAAGTTTGTCGTCCGCGCGCCCGGAGTATGCGGCGGGCGCCCCACGTTCAAATACACGCGAATTGAAATCACTGGAACTCTCGACCGATTGGCGGCGGGTGAAACCATGGATGAAATCCTTTCAGGATATCTCAATAAGGTGTCTCGCGAGGCAATCATCGAAGCCATACAATTAATCTCATCTCAGTTCGTCAAATCACTGCCTCAATTAGAGGCGGCATAATGATCGTTCTTGACGAACAGTTGCAAGGTCGCGACCTTGAGAAACAAATCGCTCGCTGGTATCAGGGAGCGATTTGTTTCATTACGGACTTGCGCCCCAATACGGTGATCAAAGACGATGCCATTCCGCGATTGCTCCAACAGGAAAACCAGCCTGTTTTTGTAACGATCAACGAAAGCGATTTTTGGCGCAAGATCGCGATCACCAGGCAATTCTGCGCGGTTTGCGTCGCCCTGCCCGACTCACGCGCAGGGGAGATTCCTCAACGGCTGAGAATGTTGTTTGATGATCCGTTATTTGACACAAAGCAGAAACGGATGGGCAAAGTGATTCGTGTTGCGGAGAAAGAAGTCAGTTATTACAGTTCCGAGGATAGAACAATTAAACTTGTGGAGTAATTGGGGATTGGCAGTCGTTTTCTAATGTCACGGGGAGGGGGGTCTCTACTTCCCTTCCAGCCACATATATCTCTCCAGCGAGATCGAGATCGGGGTGTAGACGAATCCCTTCACATACGGCTGTACCAGTTGATATGAAAGCGAGTGGGTCAGGAAGATGGCTGGGGCGTCGTCCACGATGATGCGCTCGGCCTGCTGGTACATGGCGATGCGCTTTGCAACATCCGGTTCGACGCGCGCGGACTCGAGCAGGGCGTCGAGTTCGGGGTTGGAGTAATTGCCGTGATTCTGCGGCACGCCGCTGTGGAATAACACATCCGCAAAATTTTCGGGGTCGGGGTAATCGGCGCACCAGCCGCTGTCGAAGATCTGGCCGTGATTGCCGGAAAATATCTGCTGGTAATAGAAATTGAAGTCGAGGTTTTCGACCTTGATCGTCACGCCGAGATATTCCTCCCACATCTCCGCCAGCGCGGCGACATTGCCGCCGACATAACTGCCGACGCCCGAATTCGTGTACACGATCTCGGGCAAGCCCTCCGCTCCGCCGTATTTGGATTGCGCGAGCAATTCGCGCGCCTGTTCGGGGTCGAAGGGCAGTCCTTCCAACTCGTAATCGAAGCCGGGCAAACCGGGCGGATATAAACCGACGGCAGGCAAAGCCACGCCGCGATACAGCACATCCACATAACGCTGACGGTCGAAGGCCATGCTGAAGGCTTTGCGGACGTTGACATCGTCGAAGGGCGGCTGGGTCGTGTCGAAGGTGACGTAATTGGTGCAAAGGTCCACGCCGCTGACGAGGCTGCGATTGAGCGGTTCGGTCGGGTCGGACATGCGCTCCACATCGTACAAGCCCACGCTGGCCACGTCCACGTCGCCGGTTTCAAAGAGGCGCACGTCGTCGCCCGCATAAAGTTTATAGACGACATACGGAATGGACGGCGCGCCGAGGTAAAAGTCGCGGTTGGCTTCGTACACAATAAATTCGTTGGACTTCCACTCGCGCAGTTTGTACGGACCCGTGCCGTTGGGCTGATAGACCCAATTCTCGCCCGACGATACGTTATCTTTGTCCACGATGTAGGATGTGGGGAAGGTCAGTTTCATCAGGAAGTAGGGCTTGGGCGCGTCAATCGTGACCTGGAGCGTCTTCTCGTCAATGACCTTTAACCCGCTGATGCTTTGCGCTTCGCCGGAATATTTTTCGCGGACGCCGACGATGTCGCCCATGTAGGTCAGGACCGTATCAGAGGCGAGTTCGGGGCTGGCGGCGCGTTCCCAGGAAAAGACCACATCCTCGGCGGTGACTTCGCGCCCGTCGTGGAATTTGGCGTCCGGGTGGATGTGGAAGGTGTAAACCGTCCCTTCGCCGCTGACTTCCCAGGTCTCGGCAAGGTCGGGGCGGATGTTGAGATTCGTGTCGAGCATGACCAGCCCGCTGAAGACGAGTTTATCTCCCGCGCTGTAGGTGGTGGCGGGGTCGTAATCGCGCGGGTTGGCGGATTCGCCGCCGTTATAGACGATGGCTTGATCCAATGGGACGCCGATCTGAATATCGAGCGTGGTCGGCGCGCTGGCTATCAGGAGGAGGGAGGCGAGCAGGATGATGACAAGCCCGCCGATCGTCGCGCGTTTGCGTTTTGCAGTCTGGGGAAACTCCGCCGCCTTGTTGGTTTTATCCATTTTTTCCTCCTTTGGGAGCGCTCATACGAATTATGAAGATAATCGCAATCACGCCGATGACAAGTAAACAGGCCAGACAAACACAAATCAGCGCAATCGCCATCCAAGACCGCGAGCCGCCGGAGGCGGGCGGCGCGGAATCCGGATCGTACGACGAAGTGGGAATGGCGCCCGGCGTGGGCGTCTCTGCCTGCGGAATGCCCGCGATGGGGATGTAGGTCGGTACGTAGGTTGGGGTGGGTTGGGCAGTCGCCTGCGCCACAGTCAGAGGTGGAACGCCCAGCGATTCGCGCCAGGCGGAATCCAGCCCGTCCGTGTCGAAGCTATAGGTTTTTTGCAGGGCGGCGTCTATCGGTTCGGCGTCGCTCAGGGCGGCAAGCAGTTCGCTCATTTTGGCTTGCCCGTAGGTTTCGATCAGAAAATTGACCACGCTGTAGGCCTGGGCGTAGGAGAGCAGGGCTTTATCCGGTATTTCGGAGAAATTTCCCGCGAGAGAACGGATCGGCAACAGCGAATTGTCGCGGACGGCGCGGTCGAACTGGCTTTTCATGCTCGCGTCCATTTCGCCTTCGCTGTACACTGCCAGCCCTTCGTTCAGCCATGTGGGGATCGAGCCGATGCAGGTGAAGGCGTTGCGCCCGACGAGAACGTGCGTGGTCTCGTGGATGACGGTGGCTTTGTCGAAGGCTGCGTCGCCGGAAACGCCCATGATGATGATTCCAAAATCGGAGTAGGCTTGCCCGCCGGTCCATTGCGGTTCGTAGAGGACAGCGTCGCGCATATCGTCATACGTCGGGTAGACGTAAATATTCACCGGCGCGTCCGCCGTCATGCCAGCCTGTTCCTTGTTGATGCGCAACCCTTCCAGCCCGGACTTGAGCATGGTCTGCCCGAAGGCTGAATCGTTGCCATAATAATGAATGCGGATGTTGTCTTCCGAGACGGTCTGCCAGTCATGTTCATCATCCAGCCAGGCGATAGTTTTCATCTCGCTGACGGATTCTGCGCCGGACGAGTCCGCATAACGCCAGCGCCACCAAATGGTCGTTCCCGGCGGGAGCGACCCGCTCTGGCGCATGTCCCACGTCCATGAGACTTCGACAGTTTTTCCGGGCTGGAAGTCGGGGAAGGCTTTGGCGACGACTTCGCCGCAGGTCAGTTGTTCGGTTCCGTACTCAAGCGTAACGGAGACGATTTCTGAAGCGGATTGAATCGCGGCGGAAAAGGTCGCAGTGTTGGGAAAGTCCAGGGTTGCAGAATCCTCCGTCACGTCCGCTTGAGGCGCGGCATGGGTTGGAATCGGGGTCAGGAGTGTGAGAGTCAAAATCAATAGGGGGATGAGTGTTCGGCGCATCCGTTTCCTCCGTTCGTTTTTGTGACTATACCATAACGCGGTCGTACCGCAAACTTCAGTTTGCGCTTTGCGCAGGGACAAACTTAAGTTTGTCGTACCGCAAACTTCAGTTTGCGCTTTGCGCAGGGACAAACTTAAGTTTGTCGTACCGCAAACTTCAGTTTGCG
>CAADGT010000030.1 GCA_900696595.1 uncultured Chloroflexota bacterium | reverse complement strand
CGTTATCGGAAATAAGTCAAAATCCTTTTGTCGGACGCAGATGAACGCGGATTTACGCTGATAAAAGAGCAAAAAATCCGCGTTTTCCGCGCTTGTCCGCGTCCAAAATAATTTCCGATAAAGTCTAGCGTCTGAAAACCCATGTCATTATCATTTCGAGCGCGAGCGAGAAATCTTTTCCCCGCTCCGTTCGTCGAAAAGACGGTTTTCAGACACTTCCTAAGACCACCCCGCCCTTCCGAGCCATTCGTGAACCCGCTTACCCTTCCAAACCGACAATGCGATCAAAGATCAGCATGGCGCAATTGGCGCAGGCGGTTTTGACGGCTTGCCAATTTTGCCAGCCAACCAGCGCCGCTCCCGGCAAAATACGCTGAAGACGGGCGGCCGCAGCGAGTACTTTTTCCCAATCAGGAAAGGAGTCGTTCGGCATACTGTTTCCAGAAATGGTAGCGTTGAGCGTAAGGGTCGGCGATGTGCGGTTGACAGACGCGCAACACCTTTTCCAGAGTTGCGCGATCCGATAACGCCGCCCGGCGCAGAGCCGCCCAATCCCGCCGTTTGCCGCGGGCGATCACATCGTCAATGGCGGCCAGTGTGAACCGCTGGTGAGTGAGATGGCGATGCAACATGCCTCGATTATACACTTCCGCGGCATGGCGGGGGTTGATCCCCGCGAAACTGCCTATGAATTATCAAACACTCGTTACCTGTTACTTGCCCCTGCGTCTAATCCGTCGCCACTGCATCACGCCTCATCACAACCGAATCCGCGGTCGCGTTCTCGCGCTCGTTTTCATCTTCATCCGCCGCGCCGTACTGCGCCTCCCGCTCATGCCGGAACTGCTGGGTGTACAGGCTGTGATAATGCCCGCGCAACTTCAACAACCCGGCGTGCGATCCCTGCTCCGCGATGCGCCCGTCCGCGATGACCAGAATGCGGTCCGCGCGGCGGATGGTCGAGAGGCGATGCGCGATCACAAAGGATGTGCGTCCGCGCATCAAGGCTTCCATCCCTTTTTGAATCAACGCCTCGGTCAGCGTGTCCACGCTGGAGGTCGCCTCGTCCATGATGAAGAGTTCGGGGCGGGCCAGCGCCGCGCGCGCCAGCGAGATCAACTGCTTCTGCCCGACGGACAAAAGGTTGCCGCCCTCGCCCACGTTCTGGTCATAGCCCTTCTCCAGCGTCATGATGAAATCATGCGCCCCGGCGATTTTCGCCGCCTGCTCCACCTCCGCGTCCGTCGCGCCCAGCCTGCCATAGCGGATGTTCTCGCGGGCCGTCCCCGAAAACAGATGCGGCGTCTGCAACACAATGCCGATCTTGTTATGGATCGACTCGAGCGTGTATTCCGTATAATCGCGCCCGTTGATTTTTATCGCGCCGTTTTGCGGCTCATAGAATCGGCACAGCAGATTCACAATGGTGGATTTTCCGCCCCCGGTCGGGCCGACGAGCGCGATCATCTCGCCGGGATTCACCTTCAGCGTGAAGTCGGTCAGCACGGGCTTGCGGTCTTCGTAGAAAAAATCCACATGCTCGAATTCGATCTCGCCCAGCAGAGTCTGCGCCTCCACTGCGCCGGTTCGGTCGTGGACCTCGGGCTTTGTGTCCGCCAGTTTGAAGATTCTCTCCGCCGAAGCGATGGAGTGTTGCGTCTCGGCATAGACGCGCGCCAGGTCCTGCACGGGCCACATCATAAAGGTCAGATACGAGACGAAGGCTTGAATCCCGCCGATGGTGATGAATCCCGTTTCGATCTGAACGCCGCCGTACCAGACGATGGCTCCCAGCGCGAAGGCGGCGATGATCTGCACCGTGGGCAGGAAGAGCGCCGAAAGCCACGCCGCGCGGTAGGATGCGCGGTACATCGTGCCGGTCAGCGTCTGAAATTCGAGCAGGTTGGCGTCCTCGCGCCCCAGCGCTTTGACCACGCGCACGCCCTGAATGTTCTCGTTGTACGCGCCGGTGATCTTCGAGTTCGTGCGCCGCGTGATGCGAAACTCCGAGAGGATGTACTTCTGGAATTTGACTGCCACGAAGACCATCATCGGGATGATGACCGAGACGATCAGCGCCAGCCGCCAGTTGATGATCGCCATGAAGGTCAGCGACGTAATGATGTTCATCAGCGCCCAGACGCTGTCCACGATGCCCCAGGTGACCAGTTCGGAGACGCGCCCCGTGTCCGAGGTGACGCGCGCGATCAGGCGTCCCACCGCGTTCTGGGCGTAATATGAGAGCGATAAATTCTGCAGGTGATTGAAGAGCAGTTTCCGCAGGTCGTATTGCACGCGCTCGCCCAACACCCCGGCGAGATAAATGAATATGAACACGAACGCGGACTGCAACAACAGGAACGCGCCGTACACCCACGCAATGCGGACGATGTAATCCATATCGCTAAGTTGAATGCCCCTGTCCACGATTTCCTTGTTCAGGTAGGTGAAGTAGGCGTCCAGCGCCGAGACCAGCCCGATGGCGATCAGAAAGGCGGCGACCCACCTCCAATGCGGCTTGATAATTCCCAGGATCCGCCAGAACACCGGCGCGGTCAGGTTTGATGTATGTTCTTCTTCTTCGAGTTCGAAGAGGTCTGTATTTTCAGACATGGGTTATTCTCCGAACGGGCAAGGGTGAATGATGAGGGATGAAGGATGAATATTTCAGGTCGTTCATCCTTCATCATTCCTCCTTCATCCTTATATCTTGCCCATTCTTTTCTTGATTTTTGTGACAATCGTTGTAAATATTGCAATCAGTTCGTTGGTTTCCTTGATAAGCGGTCCAACTTTTTGAGCGGACACGATCCCGGCGCGGACGAGAAGGTCAAGCCAGTAATCGGTTTCGTCCAGTTCCTGCAAGACAGACCCAAACTTGTTGACCATATCCGGGTCGGATTTTGCGCGATGTCCTTCCCGGTAATTCGCTCCGATGGATGTGCCGGAGCGCAGGACTTGTTTGCCCAACACCTGCGCCTCGGTCGTCTTGGGCAGGCTCGAATAAAGGCGGACAATTCTTAGCGCAAATTCGCTGGTTCTGCTTCGCAAGTCTTGAGGAGTTTCTGCGCTCATCTTATCTGCTCCAATCCATTCTCAGTCAATTTTGCTCTTCCATTCATCCTTCACCATTCATCCTTCATCCTTGCTCTTTCATCCTTCATCATTATTTCTCTTTCCAGTTCCTCGTCAATCCGCGTCTGAATGTCATACACTCTTCGGTACATGCTTCCGATTTGCGTAACCAGTTCCTCGTGCGTTCCGTGCTGCACAACCTGACCTTTATCCAGCACAAGAATCAGGTCCGCCTTCATCACCGACTGGATGCGATGCGCGATGATGAAAGTCGTGCGGTTTTGCATCAGGTCGTCCAGCGCCTGGCGGATGGCGGCTTCGGTCTCGGTGTCCACCGCCGAAGTCGAGTCGTCGAGGATGAGGATCTTCGGGTTCTTGAGGATCGTCCGCGCGATGGTGACGCGCTGTTTCTGCCCGCCGGAGAGCGTCACGCCCTTCTCGCCGACGATGGTGTTGTATCCGTCCGGGAAGGCGGCAATCACGTCATGGACGGCGGCGGCTTTCGCGGCGGATTCGATCTCGTCCTGCGTCACACTGCGCCCCACGCCGTACAAAATATTCTCGCGGATCGAACGGCTGAACAAAAACGGCTCCTGTTGCACGATGCCGATCTGTTCGCGCAGATACTTGCGCGGGTAATCCCGCAGATCCGCGCCGTCGAGCAAAATTTCGCCGTCGGTGAAATCGTGGAAGCGCGGCAATAAATTCACCAGCGAAGTTTTCCCCGAACCGGTCGAGCCGAGCAGGGCAATGGATTGCCCCGGTTCGACGCGGAACGAGACATCCTTGATGACGTGCTTCGTCCCGTCCGAATAAATAAACGAGACGTTCTTGAATTCGATCTCGCCTCTCACCGGACCCTGCGGCTGGATTTTGCCTTCGTCGAGGTCTTCGCGCGCCTGTTTGGCGACGTCCATCAAACGCTGATACGAAACCATGCCGGACGAAGCCTGAACGCTCACGCGTCCCAAATTGCGGATGGGGAAGATCAGCCAGACAAGCAAGCCGGTATACGCCACAAAATCGCCGACTCGAATCTCCCCGTTGAGCGTCATGAACGCGGCGAAGACAAACCCAAACAGCATCTGCCCGCCGAGGACGATGTCCGAGAGGGGCCAGAACAGCGAGTGCATCAGAAGCAGAAACTTGCCCTTGACGTATTTCAGCCAGTTGTCCTTTTCAAACTTCTGCATCTCGTAATCCTGCCGCGCAAAGGCTTTCACCACGCGCACGCCGGTCAGGTTTTCCTGGAGCGTCGTCGAAAGCACGGCTTCCTGCGCCTGATAATCCTCGTAGGCTTTGGTCACGCGCTTGAAGAACCACAGCGAGACCCACAGGATGAGCGGGATGGTCACGACCGAAATCCAGCCGAGTTTGACGTTGATGTACAGGATCGCCGCCCAGTTGACGAAAAAGATCAGGGCGATTCGTCCCACGCCGATGGCTTGTTCCGAAAAGAAGCGGCGCAGAGAGTCCACGTCCGAGGTGACGCGCTCGATCAAATCTCCCGTCGGCGTTGCGCTGTGATAGGAAAAACTCAGACGCTGGATGTGGTCAAAGAGGAAGTCGCGTAATCGGCGGGTGATGCCTTCGGCGGTGTAGGCGGCAAGCCGTCCCGAAAGAAATGAGCCGCCGCCCTCGATCAGGGCGAGACCGATGAATCCGAGTCCGATCCACATGTAGGTTCCGGTCATCGTCGCCCCGATCATTTTTCCCTGCTCCAGAACGTCGTTGGCGAAGAAGCGCAAAAGCAGGTACACGGATGTTTTGGCAAGCGCCGAAATGGCGAGTGTGATCGTGGCGAGGATGTACGAGGCGCGATAGTCCGTCATCATGCGCCAGATGCCGGCCAGGCGGTTTTTGTGAATGGCGTTGCGAAAGTCGAAGGTTTGTGCGTTGTTGGTCATGGCGATTTCTCCGTATGTCGTTGCGAGGAGGGTGTTCTTCCCGACGAAGCAACCTCCCAGGTACGAGGAGATTGCTTCGGGCTCCGCCCTCGCAATGACATGGGTAAACAAAAAGGCTGCGGCGCGTGCGCCACAGCCCAATAAAACAAAGGAACTGAAAGAGACCTAGATTCGGTCAATAGGCGCACTCCGAGAAGGCAATTTGCCGTCTGCATCAGGAAGAATATAGAAGATTGTGACGTTCATCAAGAGCGCGCTCCTTTCTTTTGGATTTATACGGCAAAATTTATTTTGCCATACGGTCATGAGTTTACACCCGCGGAAGGATTCGTGTCAAGCGTCAGGAATTACACCCGCAACTTCTGCGTACGACCAGTTCGCTTTCCAAAACCACGCGCTTCTTTTCGAGGCGTTTCTTCGAGATGAGCCGCATGAGCATGTTGACTGCTTCGACGCCCATTCGATAGGTGGGCAGGTTGACCGTGGTCAGCGGAGGGTCCATCAGCGCGGCGAGTTCGATGTTGTCCTTGCTGACGACCGCGACATCCTGCGGGATTCGTTTTCCACTTTCTTTCAAGGCGCGGACAACGCCAGCCGCCATCAAATCCCCGGAGACAAAGACCGCCTTTGGAGGCTTGTTCAACCCAAGCAATTGCAAGCCCGCCCGGTAGCCGTCCTCCAAAGAGTAGGCAAGAGTCTGGATGACAGAATCCGGCTCGAGGTCCAGGTTCGAGGCGGTGAGAGCGCGTTGATATCCCTTGTAGGCGTCGTTGAAGTTATGCCATGTCAGCGGCGCGGTGATGAACGCGATCCGCTTGTGGCCGTGTTCGATCAGGTGGCTTGTTCCGAGGAAGCCGGCGTTATCGAGATCGAACAGGATCGAGTTCGCCTGAAACTGCGGCGAATCCGCGAAGATGAACGGCGGTCCAGCGGAAAGGACGGCGGGCGGCTCGTCGAACTTCGACATGGTCGAGGCGGAGACGATGCCGTCCACTTTTTTGGCGATCAACTGCCGGATGGATTGAAGCGTCAACTCTTCGTTATCGCGCGTGATGCAAACGATGGTCATGTATCCCATGCGGCGCGCGACCTCCGCCACGCCGCTGAGGAAGGGATCGTAGAACGAGTAAATGTTTGGGATGAGAACCCCGATCGTGTGGGACGGGGAGGCGGATTCTGCGGAAGCGGCTTTTTTTCCATTGTAAGGCTTGACCCGCGTCCCCCGGCTCGGACGGGTCTCTGCCAGTCCGTCGTCTTCGAGGGCGTGATACGCCTGCCGGACGGTGTGCATGTGGATGCCGAGTTGGTCGGCGAGGTCGCGGATGGTCGGCAGGCGGTCGCCGGGTTTGAGTTTGCCGCTGGCGATCAGCCATGTAATCTGCTGCCTGATCTGGGCAAAGATCGGCAGGTTTGACTGGGGGTCAATGTGCAGGGGGAGGGGGGAGGAAGGGTTCATTTCGGATAAATAACATCAGATTTGGGCGGGGGGCTTGAAATCACCCTATTTGTTATAGTATAGTATAACAAACATTCTCCGCGCCAAAGGAGGCGGTTTTGAAAGCCTGGTTGAAATTTGCGTTG
>CAADGT010000029.1 GCA_900696595.1 uncultured Chloroflexota bacterium | reverse complement strand
TCAACCTTCAACCTTCAAACCTGCAACCATCCAAACCTACAACGACCACCGCATGGCAATGGCTTTTTCCCTCATCGGCTTGCGCTCCGACGGCGTGACCATCGAAAACCCCTCCTGTGTTTCCAAGACATTTCCGAATTATTTTGAAGTCCTCAATCAATTAAGAAGTCAACCGGCATGAATCCCAATTACCAATTACCAATCGCCAATTACCAACTGGGACTCATCGGCTATCCCCTCGATCATTCCCTCTCGCCGAGAATCCACTCCGCCGCGCTAAAATCTTGCGGATTGGCTGGAGACTATTCCCTATTCCCCATCCCCCCCGAAGACAGACAAGCCCTGCAAGCCCTGCTCGCCCGCGTCCGCTCCGGCGACATTCGCGGACTCAACGTCACCATCCCGCATAAACAAAGCGTCGTCGCATTCATGGACGACCTGACTCCCACCGCCCAAGCCATCGGCGCAGTCAACGCCATGTACATGCGCGGAAATAAATTGATCGGCGACAACACCGACGCGGCGGGATTTTTGGCAGACTTGAAGAAGGTAAACAAGGAGACTGGCGCACAGGGAAACAAATCTGCGCTGGTCCTCGGCGCAGGCGGATCGGCGCGGGCAGTCGTTTACGCCTTGCTCAATGACGGCTGGAACGTCACCCTCGCCGCCCGCAGACTTGAACAAGCCGGACAACTCGCTAAATCAGTTGCAAGTTACAGGTTACAGGTTACAAGTTATGAAACCTTTCAACCTTCAACCCTTCAATTACTCTCAGGGCAAGCCTTCGACTTGCTGGTTAATACAACCCCGCTCGGCATGACCCCCAACATTGACCAATCCCCCCTGCCCGAAAACATTCTTTTGCCAAAAGATATAATGATTTACGATCTGGTCTACAACCCGCGCGAAACCAAACTCGTCCGCGACGCCAAAGCGCAGGGATGCCGCGCCGCAACCGGAATCGGAATGCTCATCGAACAAGCCGCCCTCGCCTTTGAACTATGGACCGGCCACACCCCGCCGCGCACAGCCCTCTATCAAGCAATCTAACCACTGATACTTTCCACCCTCACCACTCGCAACCTTCAACCTTCCTCCTTCAACCTTCAACCTTCAACCTCCAACCTTCAACCTCCAACCTGACACCTTCAACCGGAATCCCCCCATGCCCCTACGCTTCCTCACCGCCGGAGAATCTCACGGCCCCGCCCTCACCGCCATCCTGGACGGAATCCCCGCCGGATTGCCATTGACTCCCGACATCATCAACAAAGAACTCGCCCGCCGCCAGCAGGGCTACGGCTCTGGCGGACGCATGAAGATCGAAAAAGACGCCGTCCAAATTCTCGGCGGAGTGATGGCGGGCGAAACCACCGGCGCGCCCATCGCCATGCTGGTCAAAAACGCGGACCACATCAAATGGAAGGGCAAAGCCGTCGAACCGATGACCGCCCCGCGCCCGGGTCACGCCGACCTCACCGGCGCGGTCAAATATGGCTATAAAGATTTACGCCCCGCCCTCGAACGCGCCTCCGCCCGCGAGACAACCATGCGAGTCGCCGCAGGCGCCGTCTGCAAACACCTCCTCGCCCAATTTGGAATCATCGTCGGCGGATACGTCGTCTCCATTGGCGAAGCGGCGGCGGACTTTGGCGATACGCCCTACGCAGAACGCTTCACCCGCGCCGAAGAGTCCGATATCCGCTGCCCGGACCCAGCGTCCGCAAAAAAGATGCGGGACGAAATCGAAAAAACCATTCGCGGAAAAAACACCCTCGGCGGAATCATCGAAATCGTCGCGCTCAATCTCCCAATCGGGCTTGGCTCCTTCGCCCAATGGGACAAACGCCTCGAAGCCAAACTCGCCCACGCCATCATGTCCGTTCAAGCCATCAAAGGAATCGAAATCGGCGACGCGTTTGACAATGCAAAAAGATTGGGAACGGAAGCGCACGACCCAATACAAATGCAGAATGTAGAAGGCAGAAGGCAGAATGAAAACCTTCAACCTTCAACCATCAACCTTCACCGTTTAACCAACCGCGCCGGAGGCATCGAAGGCGGAATCTCCAACGGACAGCCGATCGTGATTCGCGCCGCGATGAAACCGATCGCCACCACGCTTCTTCCCCAGCCGACGGTTGATCTGGCGTTACAAGCCGACTCTCCCACCAAATATGAACGCTCCGACTTCTGCCCCGTCCCCCGCGCCGTCCCCATCCTCGAAGCCATGACCGCCTTCGTCCTCGCCGACGCCCTGCTCGAAAAACTCGGCGGCGACTCCATGACCGAAATCAAACCCCGCTTCAACTCCCTGCGCCAGGCCACACTCGAAGATTTGCCAATGGACAATCTTCCGCATGTGTTTTGGGATTAATCATTCTCGTCATTGCGAGGAGCGCTCTTGTTCTTTGCAACGAAGCAATCTCCAATTTGACGACGAGATTGCTTCGGACGGAAGAGCATCGTCCTCGCAATGACGGATGGAGCATCATGACCCACCTCTTCCTCTACGGACCTCCCGGCACAGGCAAATCCACAATCGGACGACTACTCGCCAAGAGTCTCCAACTTCCCTTCGTTGACCTCGACCGCATCATCGAAACAAACGCGGGCATGTCCATTCCGCAGATCATGGAACAGCGCGGCGAGACCGCCTTCCGCGACATGGAAACTGCGGCGTTGAAATCGCTGACAGCCGAAAAAGAAAACGTCGTTGCCCTCGGCGGCGGCGCATTATTGCGCGAAGAAAACCGCGCCTGCGCGGAAACAAACGGCAAAATCCTTTTGCTCATGGCGGAACTGCCCACACTGCTTGACCGCGTTCAACGCGAACCGGGCAAACGCCCGCTTTTGGCGGGGAATTTGAAAAACAAACTCGCGGCGTTGCTGGAAAAACGCAAAGAACATTACGCCTCCTTCCCGTTGCAACTTCAAGTGGACGGCAAGCCCGCCGAACAAAACGCGCGCGAAGCGCAGATCAAACTCGGCAGGCATCGCCTCTCCGCAATGGGGGAATACGACGTAATGGTAGGTCGGATTGGCGATCCGACCTACGGCGATCTGATCGTCACCGACGAAAACGTGGCGAAATATCACCTCGAAAAATTCAACGGCATAAAATCCGTCGTCATCCCCGCGGGCGAAGAGCATAAAAATCTCCAGACCGTCTCGCGCCTGTGGCAAGCCTTTCTCGAAAACGGACTCGACCGCAAAAGCGTCGTCATTGCCCTCGGCGGCGGCGTCGTCGGCGACCTGACCGGCTTTGCCGCATCCGCCTACATGCGCGGCATTGATTGGATCGGCATCCCCACGACCCTGCTCTCCATGGTGGATGCGTCGCTGGGAGGAAAAACCGGATTCGATTTACCCGAAGGAAAAAACCTCATCGGCTCTTTTCATCCCCCGAAGCGGGTCATTGCAGACCCGAGCCTTTTGCTTACGCTGACGGCGCGCGAACTGCGCTCCGGCATGGCGGAGGTTGTGAAGCACGGAATCATTTCGTCGCCCGATTTATTTGCCATGTGCCGGCGCGGCATGGGCTGGGTCAAGGACAATCTCGAAGAGGTCGTCAAACATGCGATGGCGGTGAAAATCAAAATCATCGAAGAAGACCCGTACGAGAAAGGCTTCCGCGCCGCGTTGAATTTGGGGCATACCGTCGGCCACGCGGTGGAACTTGTCAGCAGGTTTGAACTGCGGCATGGCGAGGCGATCGCCATCGGTATGACAGCCGAGGCGAAGTATTCCGCCCGGGTCGGGCTGGCAAGCCAGAGCGCGGTCGAGGCGATTGAATCCACTTTGGAGGCGTTGGGACTGCCCACGCGCATCCCTGAAAACATGCCGCGAGAAGAAATCATCCGCGCCATGCGGGTGGATAAAAAAAAGAATGCAAAGTCAATCCGTTTTGCGCTGCCGGTGGAAATCGGCAAGGTTGAACTGGTGAATGTGGAAGACTTGGAAGCGGTGATTGGAGAGTAGAGAGTAGAGAGTAGAGAGTAGAGAATAGAGAGTAGAGAGTAGAGAGTAGAGAGTAGAGAGTAGAGAATAGAGAGTAGAGAATAGAGAATAGAGAGTAGAGAATAGAGAATAGAGATTGGACAATTGCCAATTACCAATCACCAATTACCAATCACCAATTTACCAATTTACCAATTTACCAATCACCAAGCTCTACAAGGAGACACCATGAAAATCCTCATCCTGCACGGACCCAACCTGAATTTGCTTGGAACGCGCGAGCCCGAAGTATACGGCTCGACGACGCTGGACGACATCAATGAAAAAATGACCGCGCTTGGAAAAGAACTCGGCGTCGAGGTGACATGCCTGCAATCGAACCACGAAGGCGCGTTGATTGACGCCCTGCACGACGCGCGGATGTGGGCGGGCGGCGTGGTTTTCAACCCCGGCGGCTACACTCACACCTCGGTCGCCTTGCGCGACGCGATCTCCGCGATTGCGATTCCCGTGATCGAAGTTCACCTGTCAAATGTATATGCGCGCGAAGAATTCCGCCATGTCTCGATGATCTCGGCGGTGTGCAAAGGCAAAGTGAGCGGATTCGGCTGGCGGTCTTATGAATTGGGACTGCGGGGGTTGGTTAGTTTTGTGGCTGACGGTATATCGTAGGGGCGGCCAAACGCCGTACTGCAAACTTTAGTTTGCGCACGCGCAATCCGCAAACTGAAGTTTGCGGCACAGCCGCGTTACACGCTAAAACGCGCATACGACCCCAGCACGCGCAACATCAGCGCGTATTCGCCCAAATGATCGAGCGCGCGTCTGGATGCTTCATCTTCGAGCGAGCCGATGAAATCTATATAAAATAAATATTCCCAGGGCTTGCCCGCCAATGGGCGCGATTCGATCTTGGTCAGGTCAATGTCGCGCAGGGCGAAGACGCTCATGGCTTTGAACAACGAGCCGGGGACGTTCTTCAGCGTGAAGACAATGGACGTTTTTGCCGCGCCCTGCGGGGCGACCGGTTCGCGCTGAATCGCAAGAAAGCGCGTGTAGTTCTCCGGGTTGTCCTCGATGCCCTCCTCCAAAATTTTCATTCCGTACAATTGCGCCGCGCGTTTCGAGGCGACAGCCGCCGTGTCGCGCGCGCCGGATTCTTTCAACATCTTCACGCTGCCCGCCGTGTCGTAAACGGTTTCGCTTTTGATGCCGTTCTTCCGAAAATACCCCAGGCATTGACCGATTGCCTGCTGATGGCTGATGGCTTTTTTGACGTCCTCTTTCTTCACGCCTTCGTTCGCGATCAAACAATGCCGCACGCGCAAAAAATATTCGCCCGCAATGTGCAGGGAATGGCGCAGGAGCAGGTCGTAATTCTGGTGGATGCTCCCCGCCAGCGAATTTTCAATCGGCGCCAGAGCCGCGTCGCATCTCCCGGAGACGACCGCGTCGAACATCGCCTCGAACGATTCGCACGGGACGGATTCAACCTCCCCAAAATACTCGAACAGCGCCTGCTCCGAATAAGCCCCCGGCTCGCCCTGAAACGCAACTTTCATAATAGACTCCATTTGTTATGAAATACAACCTGCAACCTGCAACCTGCAACCTGTAACCTGCAACCCGCAACCCGCAACCTTCAACCCTCACCCCGCCCACTCCACAATCTTCCGAAACCCGCTCTCCACATCTTCATCCGATGCGGCGATGCACATTCTTATAAAACCCTCGCCCTGATTCCCGAACGCCGAACCCGGCACCAATCCCACGCCCGCTTCTTCGAGGATTCTTTCGCAAAGTTCGAGGGAGGACAGCTTCATCGGGCGCAGATCGAGGAAGAAATAAAAGGCGCCCTGCGGCGGCGAGACGCGGACCTTATCGCTTTCGAGTTCGCGCGCGATTCTCAAGACCGATTCGCGGCGGCGGGCGTACCCGTCCCGCATCTGCGCGGTGACTTGTTGAATCGCCGGGTCGGTCAACGCAAAGGTCGCGGCTTTTTGAATGAACGGCGCGACGCAGGTGATCGAATTCTGCCCGGCTTTCAGCGCGTTTTCGATCACAGAGGCGGGGGCGGCAAGGAAGCCCACCCGCCAGCCCGTCATCGCATAAGATTTGGACAGGCTGTTGACAAGAATCGTCCGCGCCTTTGCGCCGTCGAACGCCGCTGCGCTGACCGGCTTTTCTTCGTAATACAGACTGCCGTACACCTCATCGCTGACGATCCACAGGTCGTTGGCTTTGGCGAAGTCCTGCAATTTTTGAAGGTATTCCCGCGTCGGGTACGCGCCCGTCGGGTTGGAGGGGTAGTTCAGGACGATGACCCGCGTTTTGGGCGTCAGCGCTTTTTCCCAGGAATCAAAATGCGGGATGAAGCGATTCTCCGCGGGGGCTGGCACGCGGATCACATTTCCCCTCAGCATGATCGCCATGTTGGAATGAGTCGCCCACGACGGGTCGGGGATCAACACATCGTCGCCCGGGTTGAGGATGGATTGCATCGCCGCGTAATAGGCGTGGATACCGCCGTGCGTGACGAGAATCTCCGAAGCGGGATCGTACGTCGCGTTTTCATCGCGCAATAATTTCGCCGCAATCGCCTCGCGCAGTTCGGCGTATCCGCGCGAGGGACCGTAATGAGTCAAACCGCTTTGGATGGCTTTCAACGCCGCCTCTGCGATCGCGGGATGCGTGCCAAAATCCGGGTCGCCCACCTGCAAGCCGATGATATTTCTTCCGCCAGACTTCAGCGCAAGGATTCGATCCGCCATGGCGACGGTGGCGGATTGACGGATCAGATCGAATTGGGAGTTAAGATTCATGGAATATCCATTGTAAAAAATTTCCGCATTATACCGCGCGCCTGTCGTCGTTTGTCGGGCATTCGGAGGCGGTGTGCGCGCAAAACATGTCAGGCAGATTGCTCCCTGCGCCGTCCTTAGCGAGGGGTTCTCCTCATAAACGCCGCTCCCGCCTGGCGCAGACGGACAGCCCCTTTTCCCGCCCGGGTATAATGTCGGCGACGCTTTTTTTCTGCTTTCATCGTTTACTTTTCCATTCCCGTCCCTCGTTCCGCTCGCCAACACGAGAAACGCCCATGATGAACAATAAACAACTTGCGAATGTTTTTATTCTGATCGCCAACCTGCTCGAGATCAAAGGCGAGATCGTCTATAAGACTCTCGCCTATCGCAAAGCGGCTGAGAGTTTGGAATCGCTGGGGCGCGAAGCGGAGGAATTCTGGAAAGAGGGCAAACTCAGGGACATCCCCGGCGTCGGTCAAGCCATTGCGGAAAAAATCGAAGAACTCCTCTCGACCGGCAAACTCGGATTCCTGGAGAAGTTAAAGAAGGAAGTCCCGGAGAGTCTGGCGGGCTGGTTGCAAGTCCCTTCGTTAGGACCGAAAAAAGTTGCGTTGATTTGGAAAACGTTGAACATCGCCACGCTCGCCCAACTTGAAGCGTCGGCAAAGGCGGGCAAGTTGCGCGACCTGCCCGGCATGGGCGCAAAATCTGAAACCGCAATTTTGGAGGGCATCGCTTCTCTCGCACGTCGCTCAGGCCGGCTTCCGTTGGGAAAGGCATACCCGCTCGCGCAGGAGATCATCAAAGTCCTCAAAGGCGTGAAAGGAGTCGTCGCCGCAGAACCCGCGGGGAGTTTAAGGAGGATGCGCTCCACCATCGGCGATCTCGATATTCTCGTCTCATGCAATGATTCGGCGGCGGTGATGGAAGCCTTCGTCAACCTCAAAGGCGTGGAGCGCGTGTTGGGAAAGGGCGAGACGAAATCGAGCGTCGAATTTTCTGACGGCGTGCGCGCGCAGGTCTGGGCGCATCCGCCGCGGGAGTTTGGGACGGCGCTCCAATACGCCACCGGCTCGAAGGATCACAACGTTCAATTGCGGCAGATCGCGCTCGAGAAAGGCTTGTCGCTGTCGGATCATTCGTTCAAAAATGTGAACTCTTCGACAGGCTCAGGGCGAGCGGCGGCAAAAGAAATATTTTGTTCGACGGAAGAGGAAGTGTATAAAACATTGGGCTTGCCGTGGATTCCGCCTGAACTGCGCGAAGGGCGCGGCGAGGTGGAGGCGGCGAAGAAGAATAAACTTCCCAAACTGATCCAGGTCGGGGATATCAAATCCAATTTGCACATGCACTCGACCTACAGCGACGGCAAATTGAGCATGATGGATATGGCCCGCGCCGCCATCAAGCGCGGGCTGAAGGCGATCGCTTTCACCGATCATTCCGTCAGCCTCGGCGTTGCCAACGGTTTGTCCATCGAACGACACAAGGAGCAAGCCGCTGAAATTAAAAAGATTCAAAAACAACTTGGGGATGAGATTTTGATCCTGCACGGGAGCGAAGTGGAGATCAAAGCCGACGGCTCGCTCGATTACCCGGATAAATTCCTCGCCTCGCTCGACCTCGTGGTTGCCTCTCTCCATTCGAGTTTGCGCCAGCCGCGAGAGAAGATCACCGAACGGCTGCTCAAGGTCGTGAAGAATCCGCATGTTGATATCATCGGTCACCCGACGGGACGCGAACTTCCCGACCGCGAAGCCGCAGATTTGGACATGGAAGTTATTTTACAAGCCGCCGCCGAATCGGGCGTGGCGCTGGAGATCAACGCCCATCCCTCGCGCCTCGACCTCGACGACGCTTACGCCCGCCGCGCGAAGGATTTGGGCGTCCTCATCAGCGTCAACACCGACGCGCACTCCGAGGCGGATTACGATATGCTCCATTACGGCGTGGCAATCGGCCGCCGCGCCTGGCTGGAGCCGAAAGATGTTGTCAACACATGGTCGGCGGATAATCTGACAAAGTGGTTGAAGAAGAGAGGATGAGCGGATGGAAAATAAAAACGCAAAACGAACTGCATTGTTGATCGCTGGCGGCATGGATGCTCTCCTTGGCGCGATCGGACTGCTCTTTTACTTTGGGCTTTTGCCGTTCGACCTCGACGCCATGGGAATTCCCCGATGGGTTGCGGGCGTGGTTGGGGCGGCGTTGTTCTTTTCGGGGTTGGCGGTTTTCGCCTACAACCTGTCGGCGCCGGATTCGACCGAATAAGTAGGGGCAGCCCGCCCGGGGTGATGGAAGACGCTCGCAGGGAAGCGGCAAGCCGGGGCGGAGTCTGAGGCGCGGGCTGGTTTGGGGCGGCGATAATCGTCGCAGTTTGGATTCTGATTCTGGCGTGACTGATCAAATCCGTGTTTTGAAATCATTGAAAGTCGGAAGAGTTCTGTAGGGGAATTGTAAGCAAAAAGGGCGAAACGGGATGAGATTCGCTGAATATCGCCCTTTAATGACATTATAATAATGTTGCATTTCCGGGCGGGGCTGTTTGGCCGCCTGTATAATGCCTGCGGCAGTTCTGTACGGTTTTCACATGAGCATTCGTATAAAGGTCGCCCTGCCCTACCTTTTATTGACCGTGATCGTGTCGGTGATCGGGGTCTATGTGGTGACGCGCCTGGTCACCAGTTCGCTGACCGAACGTCTGACCAATCAGTTGCTCGAAGCGGGCAGGGTGGTCTCGGATAGTTTTGTGCGTCAGGAAGGTTTCCATGTGAGTGAAGCCCGGCGCATGATGTTCACTGAAGGGGTTGGGGTTGCGGTTCGAGGCGCGGACCGCGAAGCGGCGCTGAAGATCGTGGAGCCGCTCTTCGGAACCAGCGCGACGGAGAACGTCATCATCGTCTCGCCGGAGGGGAAGGAACTGCTCCACCTGCTCAAAGACAACGATGGGAATGTCGTCGTTGTGGATCAGGACACGGGGGCGGGAAACATGCAACTGGTCGCTTCGTATTTGAGGAATAGAAACCCTCAGGAGTCGCCGCATCGTTTTTTGGGCGGGAATTTCGTCAATGATAATGTTTATTATTACACCGCCCTGCCGATGACCTCGGACGGGGACAACTTCGACGGGGTCGTCATCATCGGCACTTCGGTCAACACGCTCCTGCCGGTTTTCAAACAGGTCGCGCTGGCGGATATCGTCCTCTACGCGCCCGACGGCGGGGTCATCCTTCACACATTCGGCTCGGCGGACGCGGCCGCGCTGGAGTTGTTGAATCTCTCCGCGGCAGATTACGGGGAGATCATCAACACCGACGAGGAACTCGTCACGGGCGAGAATAACCTGATGATCGCGGGGCGCACGTTTACGATCGGACGCGCGCCTTTGCAGGTGGGCAACGACCGGATTGCCGTTTTCGCCGTGGCGTTGCCGACCGATTTCGTCACCCAGGTGGGCGCGGAAAACCGCACGACGTATGTCGTCATCTTTACCGTTCTCACGCTGGCGGTGGCGGCAATCGGGTACTTTGTTTCGCGCATGATCATCGTGCCGTTGTTTTCGCTGGTCAGGACCTCGCAAGCCATCGCGGGGGGCGACCTTAACCGCAGGACGGGCATCCGCACCGGCGACGAGATCGAAACCCTGGCGAGCAGTTTCGACGATATGACCGCCAAACTGCAAAAGAAGACCGTCGAGCTGGAGGAAAAGAACATCGAACTGGGCGAGAAAAACGAACTGCTCCGAAAGATGGACAGGACCAAGACCAACTTCATTTCGATCTCGGCGCATGAACTGCGCACGCCGCTGACCTTGATCATGGGATACTCGCAAATGTTGAACCAGGACCTCGGGCATGACCCGGAGATGCAGAAACTGGCGCGCGGCATCCTCGACGGCGCGGAACGCATGACCGACGTGGTGGAAAGCATGCTCGACGTTTCGCGCATAGACAGCAACGCCCTCAACCTGCGCAAGACCAACATACAACTGGACGCCGTCATCCGCAAAGTGCAGAAGGAATTCTCGCCGGCGCTTGCCGAGCGCAGAATCAAGTTAAGCCTCGAAGGGCTGGAGAATCTGCCAGTCGTTACCGCCGACCCCGACATGATACAGAAGGTCTTCTACCATCTTGTCATGAACGCCATCAAATTCACGCCCGACGGCGGCAATGTGAAAGTCTCGGGCAGGTTTGTAAACGGCGCGGAGCCGCCCCAGGTTGAAATCTCCGTTTGCGATACCGGCATCGGCATTGACCCGGGTATGCACGAAATTATTTTCGAGAAATTTTCACAGACCGGGGAAGTGCTGATGCACTCCTCCGGCAAGACGAAATTCAAGGGCGGCGGGCCCGGGCTTGGGCTTGCCATTGCGCGCGGCATCGTCCAGGCGCATGGCGGGCGCATCCGCGTGGAAAGCCCGGGGCACGACGAAGAAAAATTGCCTGGAGCAAAATTCATCGTCACCCTGCCCGCCCCGTCGAGAAAGGAACGCACGCCATGATCCAAAACCCGAAACGCGAGCGCCGCGATTGGACGCTCCTCATCTTTATCATTCCCATCGGCATTCTGCTCATCCTCATCGTGGGTCAATTTGCCGTGCGGCTGGCGTCGTTTTGGAGCGTCAACGGAGATATGAACTCGAATCTCGAGCCGGACCCGGAAGAGGCAAGACCCTTCGCCCTGCTCGAACCGATCCTGCCGCAGATTCTCACCCCGATGGCGTGGATGGAGTATTACCTGACCCCCGGGGCGGAGGTTTACTTTCCGCCCTTCCTGCCCTTTTCGCCAACCGCTTCGCCCGCGCCGACGGAGTCCACGCCGACCGGGACCGAACCTTCGCCGACGCAGGTCCCGCCCACCGACACGCCTTCGCCTACGCCCAGCGCCGATCCGGGAACGGCGACGCCAACAAACACACAAGGCGGGGATGAAACAGAGCCTCCCGATGACGGCGGCGGAAGTTCAACCCCGCCGCCTCCCACCGATACGCCGACAATAACCCCCACAGATACACCGACCCCCACAGATACACCGACCCCCACAGATACACCGACCCCCACAGATACACCGACCGGGGTTGTGTCCACAATAGACCCGTCGCTTACGCAAATTACGCCCGCGCCCACGCAAATTAATGTGGGGGCTCCGCCGGATAACACGGATCGCTTTGATTTAAGCAATACCTATGAAATAAACAGCGGAAACTATGTTGTCCTGGGGCTGAACGTCACAGTGGAAGCCACCCCAGACGGCAACTATGACCTGGCGATATATGAATTCCTGAACTTTAATGTAATCTATCTTGACTGGTTCGTTGTGGGCATTTCCAACGACGCCGACGGCGCGACATATTATGAAGTGTTTAACTGGGGAAACGGCGCCCCTGACAACAACTCGAACGTCGCAGACCTGGCGGCGGGCGGAGAAACAGATAATGAAGCGGTCAACCCAAGTCAATTGTATGACGCAGACGGCGCGGGACCCGCTCCCCAAACGGGCATCCTGATTGACGTGGACGATAACAACTCCGGCAACCCGCCTCCCGGGGTTTATGGATACGTTGTTATCATCAATCCAGTCGGCGGCGGGGACGCTGTTCAGGTGGATGCAGTTCAAACTGTCGAAGTTCCGATTCCTGCGCCGCCTGCGCCGGTTATAAATCAGGCCGACGCAGGGCCGACGCCTGAAGATTCCGTTCAGCCCGAGGAGCCAACCCCGGAGGAAACCGCCCAAACGGAGGAAGCCTCAACGACAGAAGAACCGCCTCCCACTCCCTGATCCAAAACCCGAAACGCGCGCGCCCAGGTGGACGCCAGCCAGACGGTTGAAGAGCCGATCCCATGAAGAAAAAAGAGACCGGGCGCCCGGTCTCTTTTTTTGCCGTCGCTCCCCTTAAATAAGACAACATATATCTGAAATAACCAACCGTCTGCACAAAAATGTAAAGGCGATTTTTGTCCTCCCGTTGTATGATGAACGAAACGCATAAAATGGAGAAACAAATGAAACCCGCAATCAGAATCGCAACTTTTTCTTTCATCATAGCCGCCCTGCTCGCTGCCTGTTCGATGGGCGCCGCGCCCGTCTCGCAGGAGGACGCGATCAGCACGGGCATTGCCGGCACTCAGCAATCTCAGGCGTTGGCGCAGGCAACTGTGAATGCGGCCGTGTTGACTGCCCTGCCCGCCACACCCACGCCCGGACCGACCATCGAATATGTCACACTGACCGAGGAGGAACTCGCCGCATTGATCGAACAGGCGGTGGTCGAAGCGGTCGCCGCCTCGGAACAGACGACGGCCAGCGTCTATACCGCCACTGAGGACGACGCGGTCACCTACGAAGAGGTCGAATACGTCTACAGTTACTATTACTATGCCGACTACTACGTCGAATATGCCGAAGACCTGCTGGCGGAGTATTACGCCCTGTACTCCGACCTCGCCTATGAAATGATCGCCGAGTTGAACGCCATCGAAGCCGAACTAAACCAGATGAACGAGACGCTCAGTTCCATTGACCAGTCGCTTCAGCAGATCAGCGCCACGCTCGACCAGGGACTCGCCCTCGCCGAAGAAACGATATCCCAGCTCGAAACTGCCGCCCAGTCCGCCCAGACGAACGCGCAGGAATTGAAATCGAACGCGCAGGATATGATATCCGTATTGCAGGCGGACCAACAGGGACGTTTGAATCAGATCGGGCAGATTCAGCCGAACAATATTCCCGCCGATAAACTTTCCGCATTGCAATCGGCGTTTGCCTTTGTTGACTTTGCCAAGAACGCCTTCGGAGATAATAAACTCAGCCGCGACGAACTGCTCAACCTTGCGCAACTGGGAAAGAACGCGCAAGCCGGCTTCCAACAGTTTGGCGGCGCCGACGCGATCGGTCCCGATCTGACGCAGTTCTCCGGCAAGTTCGACGAGATCAATCAGCAATTCGCGCGCGGTGAAATCTCGCGCGGGCGCGAAAACCTGAACGGATTCGAGGCGTCGCTTGGAAACCGTCCTGCCGGGGGGGCGGGCGGCGGGTTTCCCGGAGGAGGAGGCGGTGGATTTCCTGGGGGAGGCGCCCCAGGTCCGAATCCGTAGGCGGCAAGAGAGCTTCCAATTGTCCATGCTCCCGACGGCATACTCGCCGCCGGGAGCCAGCGGCTTGGGTCGGCGAAGGACAAATTCAATCGTTCGCCGAGCGCAGAGCTTCTCCTTGTTTTGTTCGTCGAAACGACAGCATCGGAATATATTTTGACTCCAGGGGAGGATGCGGAATCTTTACCCAGCCAACTTCTTCAATTCCGCTTCGCCAATAATTTTTACGCCGAGCGATTTTGCCTTCTCGAATTTCGAGCCGGGGTTTTCGCCGAGGACGAGATAGCTGGTCTTCTTGCTTACGCTGTCCGTGACCTTGCCGCCCTTGCTTTCGATGAATTCCTTCGCATCGTCGCGCGAAAAATTTGGAAGCGTCCCCGTCACGACAAAAGTCAGCCCTGTAAACGCGCCCTCTTTTTTCTTCTCGTCCTTCTTCATCTGCGGGTCAACGCCCGCCGCCTTCAACTTCTTCAATAATTTTTGATTCGCCGGTCGCGCAAACCAATCCACGATGGATTCGGCGATGTTGGGTCCCACGCCCTCGATCTGTTGGAGTTCATCGCCCGTCGCCTTCGACAATGCGGATAGATTCCCATACGCCCGCGCCAGGTCGCCCGCCATGACTTCGCCCACGCCATGGATTCCCAACGCCGCGATCAGGCGGTTCAAACTCTGAACTTTGGCCTGCTCGATGGACCCAAGCAGATTCTCCGCCTTTTTCTCTGCAAAACCTTCCAATTCCAAAAGTTGATCCTTCTCGAGCGCGAACAGATCCGCCACATCGTTGACCAGACCCGCTTCGATCAACTGCTCCACGATCTTGGCGCCCAGCCCGACGATATCCATCGCGCCGCGCGAGACGAAATGCTCCACATTGCGGACGAGTTGCGCCGGGCAGGCGGCGTTGACGCAATACCACGCCACCTCGCCTTCGATGTGTTCCACTTCCGTGCCGCACGCCGGGCATTTTGACGGCGGCTTGTATTTCTTCTCCTTGCCTGTGCGCGCATCTACAACGGGACCGATGACGTAGGGAATCACCTCGCCCGCGCGTTTGACCAATACCCGGTCGCCGATGCGGATGTCCTTCTCTTCTATGTAATCGAAATTGTGCAGCGTCGCATTGCGGACGATCACGCCGCCGATCTCCACTGCTTCCAGCGAGGCGCGCGGAGTCAACACGCCGGTGCGCCCGACTTCCACATCTATCCCAAGCAATGTCGTCGTCACTTCGCGCGCCGGGAATTTGAAAGCGACGGCTCCGCGCGGGTCCTTGCCCACAAAGCCCAAATCTGCGGCGAGGGACAGATCGTCAATTTTGACGACCATGCCGTCGGCTTCGTAAGGAAGCGCGTCGCGTCCCGTGTTGAAGGTTTCGGCGTAGGCAATCGCTGAATCCAGATCGTCGAATCGTTTGGAAATATCCGAGACCGGAAAACCCAGCGACTTGAGGTATTCCAAAATTTCCCATTGCGAGGTCGGGACGTTGCCGCCCTCGGCATGGACGACTTGATAAACAAGCATGGTGATCGGACGCGACGCGGTCAACTGCGGGTCGAGTTGTCGCAACGACCCCGCCGCCGTGTTGCGCGGATTGAGATAGGTCTTCTCGCCCGCCTCTTCCAGTTTCTTGTTCAACGCCTCGAACTCTTTGATCGGAATGAACGCCTCGCCGCGCACGACAAGACGGGAAGGAATATTGACCTTCGACTTTTGACTTTCGACAGGAATTCTTAGCGGAATGGCTTTCACAGTTCTCAAATTGGAAGTTATGTCCTCCCCAACCTCTCCATCTCCGCGAGTCGCTCCCTGCGCGAATTGCCCGTTTCTGTAATGCAACACAACCGACAATCCGTCAATCTTCGGTTCGACGACAAATTTTGCCTGCTCGACTCTGTCGTCCAATTTTTTGATGCGCTCGAACCATGCCCGCGCGTCGTCCGCGCCAAAGGCGTTGGCGAGCGAAAGGATCGGCGCGGGGTGGCGCGTCTTTTCGAATTTTTCCGAAGGCTGCGCCCCCGCGCGCTGGGTGGGCGAGTCGGGCGCGATCCAGTCGGGATGCTCCGCCTCGATTTTTTTCAGTTCGTTGAGCAGGCGGTCGTATTCGAGGTCGCTGATCAGGGGCGCGTCCAGCACATGATAGCGATAATTGTGAAAGTTGACCTGCGCTTTGAGTTCTTCGTAACGGGCGGGGAGTTTATCCGACATGGAGCGATTATAGCAAAATCCGCGCCGAGGATGACGCTGGGGGCAGGTTGCCTGATTTAGGCTTTCAGACACTCTCTTAGGGATCGTAAAGCGCGCGCGAGCATTTCTGCTTTTTTCAGGGGAACAAGGTATCATCGGAAAAAGTCAACCAAGGAGAAACACATGGATACAAGCGAAAACAAATCTCCGGGGACGGCGGGCATGATTGTGGGCATCCTCGCGCTTTTGGGGTGTTTTGGCCTGCTGCTACTGGGAATCGGCGGATATGCTTTTTACACCCTGAGCCGCTCCGCCCCTTCGCAGGATTCCCCGATATTTACCGACCCGATCACCCCGGATGCGCCGACGGAGACGGCGGAAATCGTTCGCCCCCCGGCGGATCCCATTTTGAATGAGACGCTCGAAGCGCTGAAGAAGACCGTCGTTCCGGTCAACGACCCGCGCGCGCTTGCCTGCCGCCTCGATGGAAAATGCAACGTCCCCGAGGTGACGGCGACATCCGCCGCGCCGCTTTCATTGGGCGCGAAGGAAAATTTCTGGGCGCATAATCTCGATTCAAACGAAAATAACGAAGTCGCCGCCACGCTGCGCTACATCACGCCGCACGTCTATTTCTGGGCGCAGGACGGCGTGGACGCGGACGAAGATGAAATAAAGAACCTGGTGGAAGCCTTCGAGAACGAGATTTACCCCACCAACCGCGAATTCTTCGGAAGCGAATGGTCGCCGGGCATTGACGGAGACGAACATATTTACATTCTATACTCTCGCGGGCTTGGCTTCTCGGTCGGGGGGTATTTTTCCACTTCGGATTCCACGCATCCCTTGATTCATGAATATTCGAACGCGCATGAGATGTTCCTCTTCAACGCCGACAACACCTCGCTGGGCGGCGAAGACGCCTACTCTGTGCTGGCGCATGAATTTCAACACATGATTCACTGGAACAACGACCTGAACGAGACTTCATGGTTGAATGAAGGGTCGTCTGAATTGGCGGCCCTGCTGAATGGATACAATACCGGTTGGTTCGATTCGTACTACACCTCCAACCCCGACCTGCAGTTGAACGACTGGCCCAACGACCAGAACACCGGGCCGCATTATGGCGCGGGATTTTTGTTCATGACCTACTTCCTCGACCGCTTCGGCGAGGAGGCGACGCAGGCGCTGGTCAAAGACGACGCCAACGGACTGGACAGCGTGGACGACGTGCTGCTGCAGATCGGCGCGACCGATCCGTTGACGGGTCAACCCATTACCGCCGACGACTTCTACATGGATTGGGCCGCGACCAACTTATTGCTGGATCCGTCCATTGCCGACGGCAGATATATTTATAACAACTATCCCGGCGCCGGGCGCGCCCATGTCACCGAGACGTTCCAAGACTGCCCGCAAAGCGCGTTCACCCGCACCGTCCACCAATACGGCGTGGATTACATCGCCATCGAATGTGCCGGGGATTACACGATCAATTTCACCGGCTCGACCGTGACCGGGCTTTTGCCGGCCGATCCCCATTCGGGGGACTACGCCTTTTGGTCGAACAAGGGCGACGAGTCGGATATGACCCTGACGCGCGAGTTCGATTTCACGAATGTAAGCGCGCCCATTGAGTTGACCTTTCAGACCTGGTACGACATCGAAACCGATTGGGATTATGTTTATGTCGAAGTTTCGGAAAACGGCGAGACATGGGAAATTTTGACCACTCCATCCGGGACCGGCACGGACCCAAGCGGCAATTCCTACGGCTGGGGCTACACCGGCGTGACCGGGGACTGGATCGAGGAGACCGTTGACCTGTCGGATTACGCCGGGAAGAAGGTTCAAATCCGCTTCGAATATATCACCGACGCCGCGGTCAACGGCGAAGGCTTCATGGTGGACGATGTCCGGGTCGACGCCGCAGGCTACTCGTCCGATTTCGAGGCGGACAACGGCGGTTGGGTTGCGGATGGATTCGTCCGCGTTCAAAACATCCTGCCGCAAACCTTCCGGCTGGCATTGATTCAAACCGGCGATTCAAGCGTGACGATGCTCCCGGTCAGCGCCGACCAGACGGCGGAGATTCCGGTCTCGCTGAAAGCGGGCGAGACGGCGTATCTGGTCGTCTCCGGCACGACGCGCTTCACGCGCGAACCGGCGTCGTATCAGATCGAGATAACCGACGCTAAATGATGCTCGGCGCGGCAACCGCACATTCTTTCAAAATTGCAATACATCCGCCCAACCTCCTGTCTTATAATTTCGCCATTCGCTTATGGCAAATTCAGGAAGTTCCGCAGGCAAACGCAGGACGATCGCAGCGCTGAGCGCGCAGTTGAACCGCACGTGGGGGAACGAGTTCATGGCGGGCGCGCTTGCTTCGGCGCGCGCGGCGGATGTCAACGTGGTTTGCTTCGTCGGGGGGAAACCGTCCGCCATGGACGGGGGGCGTTCTTATGGAACATACGACCTGGTCAAGCACGAGCATTTCGACGGCATCCTGCTTTCGGCGGACCTCGCGCACGGACTATCGCAACATGAGGTCGGTCAATTTTGCGAATTCTTCGCGCCCATGCCGGTCGCCTCTTTTTCCATCCCGGCGCGCGGCGTTGTTTCGGTGACGGCGGATAACGAAGGCGGGATGCGCGCCGTCGCCCGGCATCTCCTGGAAACGCATCATTATGAACGGATCGCCTTCATCCGCGGACCGGCGGGACAGGTGGAATCCGAGGCGCGGCTGGACGCTTTTTTCGCCGAATTAAAGGCGCACAAGGTTCGCTTTGACGAGCGACTGCTTGTAAACGGGGATTTTTCCGCGGAGAGCGGGCGCGCCGCCGTGCGAACTCTGCTCGACGAGCGCGGTATGGCGGTGAGAGCCATCGTCGCGGCCAACGACCGCATGGCGTTCGGCGTCCTGGAGGCGTTGCAAGAGCGCGGCATTCTTGTGCCGGATCAGATCGCTGTGACCGGCTTCGACGATGTGAGCGAATCCCAGTCCATGGGCGTGCCGCTGACGACGGTGCGCCAGTCTTTCTACGACGCGGGGGCGAAGGCTTTCGACTCTCTGATGAAGCGCATTGAAGGCGGCGATGTCGAAGATAAAATGCTCCCCTCCGAGTTGATTGTGCGCTGGTCGTGCGGGTGCCTGCCGGAAAGCATCCATCGCGCGGCGGCGCTTCCGCGCGAGGTGGCGCACACGGGCAGGCTGGAAAACAAACGCGTTGCGGCGATCAACGCCCTGCTCGGAGCCATCGGCGTGGATGAGGATGACCCGGCGAGGGAGGAATACGCCGCATCGTTCGGCGCGGCATGGGACGCCTTTCTCGCCGGTCTGCGCGATACGAACAGAAACGACGGGTTCATGAAGGCGGTGCAGGGCATGGTTGCGACCTTGCAAAAACACGGGCATGATTTGAGCGTCTGGCAGAACGCGCTTTCCATGTTCCGACGTTACGCGCTGGGGGGCATTTCCAGCGCCGCCACGACCCTGCACGCCGAGAATCTTTTCCAACAGGCGCGCATGTTGGCGGGCGAACTTTCCCAGCGCGCGCAGGCATATCGCAGGCTGCAATTCGTCAAGCAGGAGGAACTGCTTAATAATTTCAGTTTTTCGATGGCGTCCGCGGTCAGTTTCAGATCCATCGGCGACGCGATTACACTGCATTTTCCCGCGCTGGGCATTGCGCGCTGGTATGTGATGTATTACGGCGAAGGCGATTCGCCCGTCCCCGCCGCCGCGCCGCCGCCGCAGAATTACCGCCTGCTGATGCAGTACGACGAAAATGGATTCGACATGCCCGGCGAGCGCTCCACTCTCGCCACGGGGCGCCTCGCTCCGCGCGGACATAACCCGGAGGATCGCCGCTTCGACGCTGTAGTCATGCCGCTTTCTCTGGCGAGCAACCGCTTCGGGTTCATGTGGGCGGAGATGGGGTCCGACGATTGGGATGTATATGCGCGCGCGCGCAACCTGCTTTCGAGCGCGTTGTTGCGCGTGATGCTCGTGACCCAGCGCGAACAAGCCCAGCGCGAAGTGGAACGGCTTTTGGGCGAGGCGCATGAACGGGCGGAGGAACTCAGCCGCGCGCGGGATGCGGCGGAAAAAGCCGCCAGCGAAAACGCGTTGCTATTCGGGGCTGAACAAAACCGTCGCCGCGGAGCCGAGGCGTTGGCGCGATCTTTGCGCCAATTATCCTCCCTGAAAACCGTCGAACGCCTGCCGGATCAAATCCTCGAACAGTTGAGTCTGGCGCTGCCTTACGAGCGCGGCGTCCTCTACATGGAAGATGTGAACGGCGATCCGCGCGTCGAAGCGCATCGCGGAATGCCGCCGGGCGCGGATATGTCCTCTTTCCGCCTGGGACTCAGGGGCGGCAACCTTTACACCATCGTCTCGCGCAAAGGCGAAACGGTGGTCGTCGAAGATATTGAATCAGCCGAGAAATGGTCCCAGCCCGAATGGCTGCCGCGCGATAAATCATGGATGGGCGCGCCGTTGCATTTGAAGGATAACGTCGTCGGACTCCTGCTCGTCAGCCGCGCGGCGGATTCGTTCACAGAAGACGACGCCCTGCTGGCCGCCACCTTCGCGCAACAGGCGACCATCGCCGTCGAAAACGCGCGTCTCTACCATGAAGTGACCGGCATCAACCTGGTGATGGAGCGCATGGTGGCGGAGCGCGTGGAGGAATTGAACAAAGCCTATCAGAAACTTGAAAAGCACGATAAGAATAAATCCGCGTTTATTCAGGTCGCCGCGCATGAACTGCGCACGCCGTTGACGGTCGTCAAGGGGTTCCTCGGCATGTTGCTGAACGATGCGACGGTTCAGGCAAGCCCCATGCTTTCCGAGGCGATCCAGGGCGTCCAGCGCGGCACGAACCGCCTGCATCAGATCGTCAACAGTATGCTCGACGTCGCGCGGCTCGAAAGCCAGGTCATCACGCCGCATTTCGAATCGGTGAGTTTGGGGTTGATCCTCAAACTGATCCACAAGGATTATGTGGACGATCTCGCGGCTCGCAACGTGACCTTGACCCTGGACGAAGCCATCAAGTCTGTTCCCCCGCTGTTGGCGGATTCTGAACTCCTGAAAAAAGCGCTCGACCAGATCATCGTCAATGCGATTAAATTCACGCCCGACGGCGGCTCGATCACCGTTTCCGCCTGGGTGGTGGAGGACCCAAAGCGCGGCAAAATGGCGGAGATCGCCGTCAAGGACACCGGCATCGGCATAGACCCGGAACATCACGCAGTCATCTTCGAGAAGTTGTATCAAATGGGGGAGGTGCAGTTACATTCGTCCAGCCGCACAAACTTCAAGGGCGGCGGCGCGGGACTGGGGCTCGCCATTGCGGCGGGCATCGTCCGCGCCTTGCAGGGGACCATTTGGGTGGAAAGCCCCGGACGCGACGAGGAGAAATTCCCCGGAAGCACGTTCTTCATCCGCTTGCCGTTGTTGAAGGAGTGAGTTCTGTTGTCATTCAGTGAGAGAACCGGGCAGACTGCCCTCTTCTTTGCCTACTTCGACAGGCTCAGCCCGGTGTTCTCCGAAGAGAAGGGGCAGTTGTGTCTGAAATGGAGTCGCAGGACACCTGTATATTGTGGTAATATACAGGTGTGATTGTTCTTAGTCGCCTGACTGGCTTTGATTGGGATGAGAATAACAGGGAAAAGAACTGGGAAAAACATCAGGCTCTGGCGAGCGAGTGTGAAAAGGTCTTTTTTAACCTGCCGTTACTGCTTCAACCCGACCCAACCCATTCCCAACAGGAACCGCGTTACTTCGTGCTTGGACATACAACAGCAAACAGGCGTTTATTTATTGCTTTTACGGTTCGAGATGACAAAATCCGTGTGGTTTCCGCCCGTGACATGAGTAAAAAGGAGCGAAAAATTTATGAGCAAGCCAATCCCTAGATTCAAGAATGAAGATGAAGAGCGCGAGTTCTGGAGTGAGAATGATTCTTCTGAATACTTAAACTGGGAAAACGCCGAACGGGCGCTGTTTCCGAACCTAAAACCTTCCACCAAGGCGATTTCCATTCGCCTGCCCGAGTCGCTTTTGGATGCAATACGTCAATTGGCGAATGAACGGGATGTACCGTATCAATCCCTGATCAAAATATACTTGCAGGAACGGATCGAAGAGGATTTCAAGGCGCGTCATCTGCCCAGCGGCGGATAAGCATAAAGTAACGAGAGAACACTGGAGGACATCGAATATGAAAGTAAAAGACCTGCTAAACCTATTATCCCAAATGCCTGCCGATGCGGATGTTATGGTCAAAGGATACGAGGGCGGCGTGGATGATGTCATCAATGTGAAGTTGGTAAATATCAAGAAAGATGTAAACGTTGAATGGTATTACGGCAGACACGAGGCGGATGAAGATGGCGGCGTTCAAGCGGTCTATATCCAGCGGGAAGAACGTCGATCAGAATAAATATCCCCCAATATTGTTTTAAGGGAGTGAATACAGGCAACAACAAAACCCGGATGCCAAAACTTCCGGGTTTCGTATTCATCTCTTTAACGATTCCCTGAAATCATAAATCCCATCTTTGACCGCCCACTTCGCCCCGCAGGAGGGACAGGTTAGATGGTCCGCCTTTTCCAGTAAATTCCCGCCGTTGCAATCTGGACATTTGAATAGATCAATCACCGCCGCAGGGATTTCCGCATCCGCATCCCCCGGCAGTTTTGCTTTTACGAACACGCTCGGCGTGAGTTGAAAGAGCGCGCCCGTCGGCTGGAAAAATCCATCCAACGCGGCGAGAAATTTGGCGGGGATGAGCCGCTTCAACAAACCGAGGCGGAAGTGCGACACGGTCAGCGTTTTGTCAATGGAGAAACCCAGCCCGCCCAGCCACTTGCGGATGGCTTTGGGGTGGAAATCGAAATTCAACTTGACGAATTCCACCGGTTCGAGCGTGAACGGGCTCCAGGTTTGTCTGCCGATGAAATAACGCAGGATCGCCTTGAGGTTGAGTTTATTCGCAAATTCGAGGATGAAGATCGCGCCCGGTTGAAGCGTTGCCTGAATCTGCGCCAATGCTTTGGGCGCATCCGCCATGTGATGCAGGACGCGGATCATCGTGGCGGCGTCGAACAAGCCGGGGCGGAAGGGCAGGCGGTACACATCCGCGGCGACGTAGATGTATTTTGAAGAGCGCCCAAGCCGTTCCTGCGCCTGGGCAAGTTGCGTCGTCGAATAATCCAGCACGACAACGCGCTCGAAGCCGGAGTAACGCGGCGTATTGCGTCCCGCGCCGGCGCCGAGTTCGAGCATGAGCCTGCCGCCTCCGGGCAACAGGCGCTTCAAGGCGATGGCTTCGGTTCGATCTTCGTAAGCGCGTCCGCCCTGCTCCCAAAAAGAGCGCTGGTAATCGGAACCTTCGTAATTGCAGACGGGGGGATTAGTCATGTGGTCGGGTGGTCGGGTGGTTGGGTGGTCGGGTGGTTGGGTGGTCGGGTGGTCGGGTGGTCGAGTGGTCAAATAGTCGGATAGTCAGATGACCCGACTATCCGACCGATGAACTAACCGACCATGCGGCTATCGTCCGATTGCCCGATAGGTGAACCCCATTTCGATCATCCGCTGGGGTTCGTAGATGTTGCGCCCGTCGAAGACGACCGGGGATTTGAGCAGACTCTTCACCTTCTCGAGGTCGAGTTGTTTGAACTCGTTCCATTCCGTGACAATCATCAGCGCATCGGCGCCGTCCGCCACTTTGTACGGCTCGTCGAACATATCCACCGCCGGCAGGATGGGGCGCGCCACGTCCATCGCCACCGGGTCGTAGGCGCGCACTTTGGCGCCCGCCGCGACCAAGCCCTCGGCTATGTCAATGGACGGCGCGTCGCGCATGTCGTCGGTGTTGGGTTTGAACGCCAACCCCAACAAGCCGACGGTTTTGCCCTTCAAACTTCCGCCGAGCAGTTTTTCCACGATCCTGACCGCGTCTTTGCGCCGCCGGTAATTGATCTCCATCACGCTGTTGAGAATCTGCGGCTCGAGTTCGTTCTCCTTTGCCATGAAAGCCAGCGCCTCCACATCCTTGGGGAAGCACGAACCGCCCCAGCCGATACCCGCATCCAGAAAGTGACGCCCGATGCGCGCATCATAGCCCATGCCGGCCGCCACTTCCTTCACGTCCGCGCCGACGCGCTCGCACAGGTCAGCCAGTTCGTTGATGAACGAAATCTTTGTGGCAAGGAAGGCGTTGCTGGCATACTTGATCATTTCCGCCGTGCGCAGGTCGGTGATGACGATGGGCGCGCGCAGGGGCAAATGCAATTGCGCCACTTTGTTCGCGGCGTCCTTGTCCAGCGAGCCGATCACCGTGCGGTGCGGATTCATAAAATCGCTGACGGCGGCGCCCTCGCGCAGGAACTCCGGGCAGGAGACTACGGAGAAATCCATCGGCTTGGGCAACGCGCCTTTGACGATATCCGCCACCCAGTCGCCGGTGCCGATCGGGACCGTGCTTTTATTGATGATGATCACCGGCGCGGTCATATTCTCGGCGATGGATTTGGCGGCCGCCGCGACGTATTGCAGGTCGGCCGAGCCATCCGAACCGGAGGGCGTGCCGACCGCGATGAAGACGTATTCCGCGCCCTTCAAGCCTTCCTTGTATGAGGCGGTAAAGTGGATGCGCCCCGCCTTGACGTTCCGTTTGACGAGTTCATCCAGCCCCGGTTCGTAGATGGGCATGACGCCCTTCTTGAGATTGGCAATGCGCTCCTCGTTTACATCCAGCGCGGTCACGCGGTTGCCCAGGTCGGCGAAACAGGCGGCGGTCACGAGACCGACGTAGCCCACGCCGACGACACAGATCTGTTTCATGTTTATTCCTCTTGATTTAAATTTATCGCTTCGCCCGGTGGAGTCATCCGCTCACAACGGACGTTCACCCCGTCTGTTTCGTCCAGGTGTTGACTGTTTCCAGCAGGTCGAGCAGGTCCATCGGTTTGGTGATGTATTCGTCGCAACCCGCGTCGAAGGCGCGTTTGCGGTCGCTGGGCAGGGCGTGCGCGGTGAGCGCGATCAATGGGATGGCGGAAGTCGCCGCGTTGCCCTTGATCAATCTCGTCGCCGTCCAGCCGTCCATCTCCGGCATCGAAAGGTCCATGATGATCAGGTCGGGATTCTGTTTATTGGCGGCGTTGACTCCGTCGCGCCCATTCATGGCGAGAAAGGTCTCATACCCGTTCTTCTCGAGAATAAAACGCACCAATTCATAGGTGTCCATGTTATCTTCGACGATTAAGATTCGTCCGGCGCTCATGCGTTAAATATACTACAAAGTGACCTATAAAGCCCCGCCAGTTTGGGCTTTATAATTGCGAAATGCGCCTGCTTTTCGTCGCCGACGCCCGTTCGCCCATCTCGCGCGGTTGGATGCGTTATTTTTCCGGCCGCGGCGACGAGATATTCATCGCGTCCACCTTTGAATCGGATGCGGCGGATTTCCCCGTTAAGCGGATGGAGTTCACGCCCGTTGCCTTTAGCGCCATCAAAAAGCGTTCCTCCGCCCCCTCCTCCGCCTCTTCGCGGACTTTGAGTCTTCGCACCAAAATCCGGCAGTGGATCGGCCCTTTGACTGTTCCCGCTGCCGCGTTCAAACTGCGGAGATTCATCGCGGAGGTAAAACCTGATCTTGTTCACGCCATGCGGATTCCGTATGAAGGTATGTTGACCGCCTCAGCGTTGCTGGGTCTCACATCTCATCCTCCATTCCTCGTCTCCACCTGGGGCAACGACTTCACCTTGCACGCCCCGTCCACGCCGTTGATGAAGCGTTACACGCGCAAAGTTTTGAGATCCGCCGACGGTTTGCACGCCGACGCCGAACGCGACGCGCGGCTGGCAGGGGAATGGGGCTTGGGCGCGGATAAACCCGTTTTGGTCGCGCCCGGCAACGGCGGAGTCCGAGCCGGGGTTTTTTATCCGCCAGAGGAATTGGTAAAGAGTCCGGTCGTCGTCAATCCGCGCGGGGTGAGGCCGTATGTGCGCAACGATTCGTTTTTCAAAGCCATTCCGCTTGTGCTGGCAAAACGCCCCGACGCAAAATTCATTTGCACGGGGATGCGGGGCGAAGCGCAGGCGATGGGCTGGGTGAAGGAGTTTGGAATCGAAGCGTCGGTCGAATTACTGCCCGCGTTTCCTCACGAAAAGATGGGAGATGTTTTTCGCGGCGCGCAGATCGTCGCTTCGCCGAGCGCGCACGACGGGACGCCGAACACGTTGATCGAAGCCATGGCGTGCGGGTGCCTTCCGGTCGCGGGCGATCTCGAATCCATCCGCGAGTGGATCACGCACGGGCGCAACGGGTTGCTTTTCGACGCCAACGACCCGCAAGCGATTGCCGACGCGATTCTTTTGGGGCTGGAAAGGGAAGACCTGCGAAGCGAAGCCGCCGGTTTGAATGTAAAGATGATTTCCGCGCGCGCGGATTATGGGACGTGCATGGAGCGGGCGAGAGAATGGTATGACGCTGTGGTTTCCCGATTTCCGTTATACTCGCGCCTATGCCCGCCTTAGCCCTGCTCCTTCTTTTTCTCTCCGCATCCATGCATGCGATCTGGAACTTTTTGCTCAAAAGCGCGGAGGAGAAATATACCGCGATGGGATGGCAGACCATCCTGAGTGGAATCATTGCCGTGGGGGTGATGTTGTTCCATTCGGGTCCGCCTCCGCGCGAAATGTGGCTTTTTGCCGTCGTCAGCATGTTGTTGGAAGCCGTTTATTTCATTCTGCTGTGCATCGCCTACAGCGACCATGATTTTTCGCTGGTGTATCCCATTGCCAGAGGGGCGGCTCCGGCTTTGCTGGTGGCGTGGACGGCGATCTTTTTGCGGGAGGAATTGACGACCGGCGGGTATATCGGGCTGGCGATGATTACGCTTGGCATGATGGTCATCGGCGCGACGGCGTTGCTGCAAAGCAAGGGCGAGAAGATTCGTCTGAAGGGAGTCCTGACTGCGTTGACGGTGGCGCTGGTCATTTCGCTCTACACCTTCATTGACGGGAAAGCCGTCAAAAGCGGGCCCGCTCTGCCTTATGGGCTTTCGATGTTCGTGATGGTGCCTTTCGTGACGACGCCGTATATCGCGTATCACTACGGCTGGGATTCTTTCACGCGGGTTTGGAAACAGAACCGGATGTACCTGCTCATTGGCGGCGCGCTGGGGCTGATCGCTTATATGCTGGCGTTGTTCGCCTATACCTTCGCGCCGCTCAGTTATTCGGGCGCGATCCGCGAGGTGAGCGCGGTGATCGGGGCGTTTCTGGGATGGCAATTCCTCAAGGAGCAGATGGGCGGCGTCCGTGTGGCGGGTTCGGCGATCGTCTTCGCGGGGGTGATGGTCATTGCGCTGTTTGGGTAGGTTGGGCTGTGGTTTTCAATCCGCAAACAATGGATGAATGTCAGTTGAATCCTTCTTGAAAAATGGGTAAGATAGGGTTGCCATGAATGGACTTCTGGCAATGTCAATCGCCGGCATTCTTATGCCTTGAATCGGACTGCCTGATGGGCGCGCGCGCCCACCGGGCTTTTTGTTCCTTCTTCGAAAAACGCGCCGGGCGCATTGGGGAATGCGCCTTGCGCAAATTGTACAAGGAGTGAAAATGCAAACCCCCTGGGAGTATCGCTTCGCCCACCGAATACAGCGCATGGGAAGTTCCATCATCCGCGAACTGTTGAAACTGACCGAACAGCCGGATATCATTTCCTTTGCGGGCGGGTTGCCCGCGCCGGAGGTCTTCCCGGTGAAGGAGTTTCAGGAGGCCTGCAACCGCGTGCTGACCGCGCACGGCGCGCAGGCGTTGCAATACAGCACGACGGAAGGATATCGTCCCCTGCGCGAGATGATCTCGCGCCATACCGGAAGATTCAATGTGTCGGCGACCCCGGAGAACATCCTGATCACCTCCGGCTCGCAACAGGCTCTGGATTTCATCGGAAGGTTGTTTGTCAATCGCGGCGATCACATCGTTGTGGAATCGCCCACATATTTGGGCGCGTTGCAAGCCTGGAACGCGTACGGGGCGCAATACATCACCGTCCCAACCGATGAAGACGGCATGATCGTGGACGAACTGGAAGCCGCGCTGCGGGTCGGACCGAAGTTCATTTATGTGCTTCCCAACTTTCAGAATCCCTCCGGTTCGACTCTCAGCCTCGAACGCCGCAAACGCCTGGTTGCGCTGGCAGACCAGTACGGGGTTCCCATCATCGAAGACGATCCGTACGGTCAATTACGCTACGGCGGCGAACACCTGCCTTCGGTCGTCTACCTGGACGCGCAATATCGCAACAACGGCGACCATGAATACACGGGCAACGTCATCTATCTCAGCACGTTTTCGAAACTTCTCGCGCCGGGGCTGCGGCTGGCGTGGGTGGTCGCCCCGCAAAAAGTGATCCAACGATTGGTGATGACAAAGCAAGCCGCCGACCTGCACACCTCCAGTTTTAACCAGCAGGTTGCCTACGAAGTCGGCAAGGGCGGTTTCCTCGACGAGCACGTCAAGGTCATCCGCGCCACATACAAGGAACGGCGCGACGTAATGTTGGAAATCATGGATGAGATGTTCCCCTCCGAAATGCGCTGGACACATCCGCAGGGCGGGATGTTCCTGTGGGGCATCATGCCCGAAGGCGTGGACGCCGCCGAGGTCTTGAAGATCGCCGTCGAACGCAAAGTGGCGTTCGTGCCGGGCGCGCCCTTCCACCCGAACGGCGGCGGCGCGAACACCATGCGGCTGAACTTCTCCTACTCCTCGCCGGAGATGATCCGCGAGGGAATCGCCCGCCTGGGCGCGACCTTGAAGGAGGCCTTGAAGAAGAACGGGCATAAGTGAGGGTGATTGGTAATTGGAGATTGATAATTGGAGAATTCAAAAACGCGAAACGCAAGTTCCATTAACTTTGCGTTTCGCGTTTTGCGCTTTGTTCCGGGACTTACTGTTCCGCCTCTTCTTCCGAGAACTTCATCACGCGATACGACTCGGCGTACTCGAAATCTTTATTCTTCGCGTCTTCCTTCGCCCAATCGCGCATCCATTTATCCACTTCATTCACAGGCACCTGGCTGGCGTGTTTCTGCAAAGCCTCCACTTTGACGGCGATGGTCGCGGAGATGTCCACCCAGATATCGGGCTTCTCCGTGCCGTGGATGTATAACTTTTTGACGTTGTGCGGTTCATACCCCGCCTCGAGCAGGTCGGCGAAAATGAGCCTTGTCCCCGCCGAGGGGAAGACCGCCTCACAAGCCGCCTGCGCCGCCGCGCGATGGTCGGGGTGGTTGACGTACTCGTTGCCGTAGAACCACGCTTCGGGGTTGCCGGTCAAGACCGCATCCGGTTTATATTGGCGGATGAGGCGCGTGAGTTCCTTTCGCAAAGCAATCGTCGGCTCGAGTTCGCCGTCTGGGTAACGTAAGAAGACCGCCTCTTTCACGCCGAGGACTTTGTTCGCCGCGAGTTGCTCCTCTTCTCTTAAACGCGCCAACTCGGCTTTATAACCGCCGTCTTTGGTCGGGTCATTCGAGCCGGAGTCGCCGCTGGTTATCGTTACTGAAACGATCTCGCATCCGGCTTTTGCCCATTTGGCGAGCGTGCCTCCAATGGAAAATTCCTGGTCGTCCGGGTGGGCGTGGATGCTCATCGCGCGCTTGGGGATGTATTCGGTTGAATTGTTCATGCGCCGGATTTTACATCACAACCGGAAGGGCAGTAAAACAGAACCGATATTCTGGTTTCCCTGCCCTTAAAGTGCGAGAGCCAGGGTCGCTTATGCCCTGGCTCTCTTACAAAGGAGGAGAAGAGATTTGTTACGACTGCAAATGTAACACGCCTCCCTCCAACGCGCTTGACGAAAACCCTACGCTTCATCCACGCGAACTCGACGAAATAGATTACAAAAAATTAAGGAGAACTGCGCCCGTTTCGCTCGCCGTCGAAACACGAGTCCCCCGGGCGTCGAGCGGCGCGTTTCGCCAGGCTGGCATTACCCCATCATGATCTTGGGGCGATATTGCAGCGCCTCCGCCAGATGCGGGGACTGAATCTCTTCGCTCGCGGCGAGGTCTGCAATCGTCCGCGCCAGTTTGAGGATGCGGTGATAGGCGCGCGCCGACAGGTTGAGTTGAGTCATCGCCGCCCGCATCAGGCTCTGACCTTCGGCTTGTAATTTGCAAAACTGCCGTATCTCCCCGATGCGCATGTCGGCGTTGCAAAGAACATCGGTAATTGGTAATTGGAGATTGGTAAATCGGCGATGTTGAATATCTCTTGCGGTTTGAACGCGTTTGCGAATCGACTCGCTTGATTCGCCGAGCCTGTCTCCGCTGAGTTTTTCGTAATCCACGCGCGGGACTTCGATGTGGATGTCAATGCGGTCGAGCAGGGGGCCGGAGATGCGTTTTTGATATTTGGTCACGACGGCGGGGGCGCAGGCGCAGGCTTTTTGCGAGTCGCCGTGATAGCCGCACGGACAGGGATTCATTGCGGCGATCAGTTGGAAGTTTGCGGAAAAAGTCAGCGAGCCTTTGGCGCGGCTGATGGTGACGACTTTGTCTTCCATCGGCTGACGCATCACTTCGAGGACGCGCTGTCCGAATTCGGGGAATTCGTCTAAAAACAAAACGCCGCGATGCGCCAGTGAAATTTCGCCGGGCTTGGGGATGTTTCCTCCGCCGACAAGACCGGCATGGGAAATTGTGTGATGCGGCGCGCGGAAGGGACGATGCTTGATGAGCGGAGTCCCCGGCGGGAGTTGATCCGCCACGGAGTAGATGCGCGTCACGTCCAGCGATTCTTCGATGGACATTTCGGGCAGGATGCCGGGGATGGCTCTGGCCAATAAGGTTTTCCCCGCGCCGGGGCTGCCGACCATCAACACGTTATGCCCGCCCGCGGCGGCGACTTCGAGCGCGCGCTTGACGTGTTCCTGTCCTTTGATCTCGGAGAAATCCGTCGGGGTGAAGAGCGGTTCGGCGGAGTCGCCTGAGGGGAGATAAGGCTCAATGGGTTCGCGCCCGCTCAAATGTCCGTAGAGATGCGCAAGCGATTGGACCGGGTACACTTCCAGGTCGGGGATCAAGGCCGCTTCGGGCGCATCCGCTTCGGGGACGAACATCCGCTTGAATCCATTGGCGCGCGCGGCGGCCGCCATGGGCAAAATTCCGCGCGTGTGACGGACGGCTCCATCCAGTGAAAGTTCGCCGACGACGATGGCTCCGGCGATGCTTTCATGCGGAAGAAAACCGGCGAGGATGACGACGCCCAAGGCGATGGGAAGATCGTAGGCGGGGCCTTCCTTGCGGATGGCGGCGGGGGATAGATTGACGACGATGCGATGACGGGGGAAGTGCAGGCCGGCGTTCTTGACGGCGGTTTGCACGCGCTCGCGGCTTTCCTGCACGGCGGCGTCGGGCAGGCCGACGATGACGACGGCGGGCAGGCCGTTGGTGTAATCAACCTCCACTTCGACGATGACACCTTCCAGCCCCGCTACGGCGCAGGAGTAGACGCGGGAGAGCATGGGGTGATTTTATCATTCGATCAATTTTTTTTGCTGATATACTTAAAAAAACGCCTGAAAACTGTTTCAACGAGCGGAGCGAGTTACGCAAGGCGGCATTTGGCTGGAAAATACGCTTGCAGATGAGTCGGTTACCGTCCACGAATGTTCACGAATAAACGAATAGGCGCGCCAGCATTTGCGAATTCGCGACTTTATTCTTGGACGGTTCGTGAGGATGGCAAAAGTGCGTAACATGAGTTAATAATTGGCGTAGATTAGCGGATTCTGCCAGGGTTTTGCGTAAGTCCTAACTTTGTTTTTAGGACGCGGAAAACGCGGATGAACGCAGATTTTTTTGGCAAAACGCCCGAAACAATGCCTTGAATCCTCGTTTTCAGCGCTCGTCCGCGTCCTGATTTTAAGAGTGTAGGGTAATCAATGAAATTATCCGTATTCTGGAGCGCAAATCTGAGACTTGCGTACAAGAGAGGTGACTTATGTTTCAATTCGAAGGATTGGATCGCCGCAAGCAGGAGGACAAAGTCCGCGCGGAGGGGCGCCTGCCGCCGGGTCAGTCGTTGACGCAGAAGTTTCCCGTCCTGCATTACGGGCCTGTGCCGCCGTTCAACGCCGCCGTTTGGGACTTCCGCATTTGGGGCGAAGTGGAAGAGGAAAAACGCTGGAGTTGGGACGAGTTCAATCAGTTGCCGCGCGCCAAATTGTGCATGGATATTCACTGCGTGACGCGCTGGAGCAAGTTCGACACGGAATGGGAGGGCGTTTCGGTCAGGACGCTCCTGGATCGGGGCTTCTTCAAGATCAAGCCGACGGCGACTCACGTCATGCAACACGCCGAGTACGGCTTCACGGTCAACCTGCCGCTGGAGGTGGTCTTGCAGGATAACTTTTTGCTGGCGACGCATTTCATGGGCGAACCGATCTCCTCCGATCACGGCTATCCCCTGCGCGGAGTGGTCGGCTTCGTCCCTGGGCGCGAAGACATGGAAACGCCGTACTTCTGGAAGGGCGCCAAGTGGCTGCGTTCCATCGAGTTCATGCCGCGCGACAAACGCGGGTTCTGGGAGCAGGCCGGGTATCATAACCGCGCCGATGTCTGGCGCGAAGAGCGGTTTGGGTGACCGTCCTGGCGTTCAGTTCTGCGACAGACCTTTTCCATTTTTCGCCGCCGAACAGACGCGCAAAATCGAATCTTTAGTTAAGCGTTTCGATATTGGGTTCGAGCGGAATGCGGTTGATCAGGTCGAGGAAGTCCGCCGGGGTGGTTTCGGATTGGGGTTTGTCCATCAGGGCGAGCAGGGTCGCTTCCATGACGTTTGTGCCAAAACTTCTACCGTCCAGCCGCGGCGTGACGGTGACGAGGATGTGCAGGTTGCGTTTACGCAGTTCTTCCACGTTCTTCGGCGTGGTTGTGTTGGTGACGATGATTTTGCCGCTCAGGTCGTCCGGCATGTATTGGCGGATCTGTAAAAAGTCGCCCGCGATCACCTGCGCCCTTTCATAATACTTTGTCCATTTCGGCTGCGGGGGCTTGTCCTGTTCGGAGCCGAGCGGATACAGCCATGAAAACGGCATCTGCACGATGGCGGGCAGGAGGAATGCGGCGAGAATCCTCGCCTGGCGCAGGGTGCGAATGGGGAAGGGCAGTCCGAGCGCGAACATCATATCGCCGAAGATTGTATCCAAGCCCGCCTCCACCATGGCTTTGCCCATGCTGTAACGATCCACGACGCTGGTGTGCATGGCGGGCAATCCCCTGAGCGTGCGCCCCTCTTTTTGGTTGAGATGTTTTTCGAGCGCGTCGAAGGCGCGTTTTTCGAGGATGCCCTTCACGCCGTTGCCGTCGCCGAATTTGCTGATCTTGACCGCGTTGCGGAATCGCTTCACGTCGCGGAAGTAATAGCGTTTGTCTTCGACCTGGAGGAAGAACTCGACTCCGCCCGCGCCGATGGCGTCCACTTTGCCGTCCAATTCTTTATACAAGGCGACGGCTTTTTCGAAATCTCCGTTCGTGCCTCGTCTTGATATTTCACATTCCTGCCCCAGGAATGTGTGCCGCGTGGAATGGTCGCGCGCGGACGAGCCTACGCTGATGGATACGATCCGTTTCACCTGCCGCCTCCGTTTGAGATAAGATAGCTTATTGTACGACTCATCGGCTTTGGCGGGGAGGAAGATCGGGGAGCCGAATCAAGCCGGGGCGGAGTCTGAGGCGCGATTCCGTTCGGGTGATGGGGCGAAGCGGACGCATCCCGGCGGGGTTATATCAGTCGGCGGGTATAATCCGCCCATCAACTCAACACAGAGGAGGCGCGCGTGGATCTTACGAAACATGCGTTCTTTGAAGGTAAGACTGTTCCCCTGAGCGAGGCAAGGATCAGCATTGCCACGCACGGTTTTTTATATGGCACCGCCGTCTTCGGCGGGATGCGCGCATACTGGAACGAAGAGAAGCAACGTCTCTTCGTTTTTCGTCCCTACGACCATTTTCACCGTTTGTTGAATTCGGGCAAAATGATGACGATGAGCGTTCCGTACGACGAAGAGGGGTTGACCGAATTGACTGTTGATTTGTTGAGAACCGATAACTGGCGGAGGGATGTGTACCTGCGCCCGACGATCTACAAGGCGGATATGGGCATCGGCGTGAGGCTGCACGAGTTGAAGGACGAGTTCTGCATGTTTGTGATGGCGTATGAGCCGTACGTCAAAAACGACACGAACGCGCATGTGACTGTCTCTTCGTGGCGGCGCATTGACGATAACGTCATCCCGGCGCGCGGCAAGGTGGCGGGCGCGTACGCCAATTCGGCGTTGATCAAAACGGACGCGAACCGCGCGGGCTTCGACGAGGCGCTTGTGCTGGATCAGAACGGTCATATCTCCGAGGGATCGGCGATGAATATCTTCATGGCGCGAGAGGGAGTCCTGATCACGCCGCCGGTGACGGATAATATTCTCGAAGGCATCACGCGCCGTTCGGTGATCGAAGTGGCTCGCAAAGAATTGGGGCTGGACGTGGTCGAACGTTCGATAGACCGCACGGAAGTGTACATGGCGGACGAACTGTTCATGACGGGGACAGCCGCGCAGGTGGTGGCGGTGACGAAGGTGGATCACCGACCGGTGGGGGGCGGTTCGATGGGTCCGATCACGACGAAATTGAGGGCGGCTTACGAAGATATCGTGCGCGGGAAGAATCCGAGATTTGCAAATTGGAACGTGGAAGTGTAAGCCGCATTCAACAAATTCCAACGCTCCTCTTACGCCGCATTGACATTTCGCCAATGCGGCGTTTGTTATAATCGCCCATGCTAAAACCTGGCAGGTCTTATCCGCGCTGCTTGCAGGTCGCAACCCACGCGTGGAAGAAGACCTCTCCCGACGGACAATTGGAGATGTCAGGTTTGGTTTGAAAGGACAATTCCCCATGATGCGATTCGACCGATTTACAGAAAGAGCGCAGGAGGCCGCGCAAAGAGCCGCGGAGATCATCCAGCGTTATGGCCACAACCAGATTGACACTGAACACATCCTGCTGGCGTTGATCGAACAGCCCGGCGGAGTGATTCCCCAAATCCTTGAAAAATTGAGCGTCAGCGCCCAGGCGTTGACCGAACGGCTCGACGCCACCCTGCGCGCCAGTCCGAAGGCGAATATCTTCGGCGGCGGCGGGGCGGGGCAGATCTTCATCACGCCGCGCGTCAAGCGCATTATTGACCTTGCCAACGAGGAAGCCAACCGTCTGAAGGACGAATACATTTCGACCGAGCATATCTTTCTGGCGATTCTGACCGAGCGCAACACGCCCGCGGCGCGCATCTTGGAATCGGCCGGGTTGAGCCGCGATCGCGTTTACGATTCGATCCAGGATTTGCGCGGCGGACAGCGCGTGACCGACCCGCAGGCAGAGACGAAATATCGCGCGCTCGATAAATATTCGCGCGATTTGACCCAACTGGCGCGCGAAGGCAAACTTGACCCGGTCATCGGGCGCGACAACGAGATCATGCGCCTGATTCAGATTCTCTCGCGCCGCACGAAGAACAACCCGGTGTTGATCGGCGAGGCGGGCGTGGGCAAGACCGCCATCGCGGAAGGACTCGCGCAAAAGATCGCCACGAACGACGTGCCGGAGATTCTCTCAGGCAAAAAGGTGGTCGCGCTCGACTTGGGCGCGATGATCGCCGGGTCCAGGTTTAGAGGCGAGTTCGAGGAAAGACTCAAAGCGGTGATGGAGGAAGTCCAGCGCGCAAAGGGCGACATCATCCTGATGATTGACGAACTGCATACCGTCGTCGGCGCGGGGGCGGCGCAGGGCGCGATGGACGCCAGCAACATGCTCAAGCCTGCGCTTGCAAGAGGCGAATTGCAGTGCATCGGCGCGACGACGCTGGACGAATATCACAAACACATCGAGAAGGACGCCGCGCTCGAACGCCGCTTCGCCCCGATCTATGTGGACGAGCCGAGCGTGGACGATACGATCAAAATGCTTCAGGGTTTGCGCGACCGCTACGAGGCGCATCACAAGGTGCGATTTTCGGATGAAGCCCTGTCCGCCGCAGCCCATCTGGCGGATCGCTACGTGACCGACCGCCACCTGCCCGATAAAGCCATTGACCTGATGGACGAAGCCGCCGCGAAACTTCGCGTGGCTCTGTATTCCATGCCGCCGGATTTGAAGGCGATGAAGACCGAGGTTGACAAACTGCAAGCCGAGGAGGAACAGGCCGGCTTGAATCGCGATTACGAACGCGCCGCGCAAAAGAAAGCCGAGCGCCTGCGCCTCGAGCAGGAATACAACGCGAAGCGCGACCATTGGGAAGCCGAACATCACCTCGATGAAGTGGTGGATGTGAACGACATCGCCGCGGTCGTGCATCAGTGGACGGGCATCCCCGTGACTCAGATGCTCGAGACCGAATCCGAGAAACTCCTGCACATGGAGGCGCGTTTGCACGAACGCATCATCGGGCAGGAGGAGGCCATCCACGCCATCTCGGACGCGATCCGCCGCGCGCGCTCCGGTTTGAAGGATCCTTCGCGCCCGATCGGCTCGTTCATCTTTATCGGACCTTCGGGCGTGGGCAAGACCGAACTGGCCAAAGCGCTCGCGTGGTTCATGTTCGACGACGAGGACGCAATGGTGCGCATTGACATGTCCGAGTACCGCGAACAGCATACGGTCAGCCGCCTCTTCGGCGCGCCTCCGGGATATGTTGGCTACGAGGAGGGCGGTCAACTGACCGAAGCCGTGCGCCGCAGGCCGTATCGCGTGCTGTTGTTCGACGAGATCGAGAAGGCGCACCCCGAAGTGTGGAACGCCTTGTTGCAGATACTCGACGACGGGCGCATGACCGACGGACAGGGCAACGTGGTGGACTTCCGCAACACGGTTCTGATCATGACCTCAAACCTCGGCACCGAATATGTGAGAAAGGGCGGCACGTTGGGATTTTTGCCCGGCAAAACCGAACCCTCCGACCGCGAGGCGCACGACAAAATTGACAAGGCGCTCAAGGCGGCCTTCCGTCCCGAGTTCCTCAACCGCATAGACGAGATCATCATGTTCTCGCCGCTCTCGCTCGAACAGATGGAGCAGATCGTCATCCTGCAAATGAAGGAAGTGCAGGACCGTCTCAACGATCATAACATCACCGTGTTATTGACCGACCCGGCGCGCGCCTGGCTGGCGAAGGCGGGCTACGACCCGGCCTTCGGGGCGCGTCCGCTGCGCAGGGCGATCCAGAAATATGTCGAGAGCCCGCTCTCGGTGGAACTGCTCGGCGGCCAGTTCAAAGACGGCGCCGAAGTGACCGTGGATGTGGACGAGCAGGAAAACAAAATCGTCTTCAGTTCGTCGTCCGCGGCGAAGAAGAAATCCGAACAGGAAGTGGAAGCCTAACAAAAACGCCCCGGCTCGAACCGGGGCGTTTTTCAATCGAACCGGACTCCTTATCTCTGCGATGAACGGATCAATGATAATGGCTCAATCGCAGCCGATGAGACGCTCCATCAACCTGATGCGCCCAGCGAGAATGATATCCATTTGCTTTTGCGGCGCTTCGACAACCTTCTGCTTTTTCATCCAAACAAGGTTGCGCTGTCAGTTTTGCCCGCGCCATTGATATGCAAGGATGCCGGTTACGATGACTTCCAACGCCGCGATGAAATAGAACATGGTTCGGATGCTTTGCGCTTCCTCGGATTTCGCGATCAGTCCCTGCGGCGAGCCTCCGCTTGCGACCACTGCGTTGATCTCCGCCTCGGACGGAGCGGCGGCGTTGAACATGGAATTGAAGGCGAAATATGTGACCGCCAAAATGACCAGCCCGACGATGATGGCATTGATTGATTTGCGGCTCATGTTTGCTCCTTTTCGCTCAGGGAAGGGGGATTTCTGTATCGCCCTTCACAACCAAGGTGAGATTATTCGCATTTTCAGGCGCTTCAAAAATATACTTTCCGTCAAACAGCCCGGAGCCCGGATAGGAATTGCCAGCCCCATCTTTGAGAACCAGGTCGCCAAAGGGAGATATTTCTTCACTGGTCTGCAATTCAATCAACAAAATGACATATCCCGGACGGGCATGTGCGGCGGGCATTCCCTCATAACCGATTGAATACACCCGCTCAACGCCGATGATTTTTGCCTTTTGTCCCAAACACCCTGCAAAAGTCAGGGCCGCCGCCAAAAGACAGGCGGCAATTTTTAAGTGTTTTGCGCTCATTTTTCCTCCAATCGTTTGGCGTCCTGTTTGCAACAACTTGATTGTTTCGGGGCAGGGCAAGGTCAATGCCAAAAACGAGAGTCATTTGCTTTCTACTACAGAAGTAAAATCAAGCGTCAGGTCGTCAAAGAAAAAGATGAAAGTTTGCGTATCTTGGGGACCGGCGAAAGTGAACATTAGCGGGCGAAAACTCTCTCCAGGAGTGAAGTGTCTGGTGGCCGGATTCCCTGTGACAAATGAAGATATCCAATTCTCCCCCCCTTCAGGGACAGAAGAGCCATAACCAAAACTCGCAAACACAACAAATGGAGACCCTTTGCCGTCGTTCACGCCAAAAGCAGGGACCGGCACATCATTTTCAACCCCGACATAGGTGAGGTTTGTAAATACAAAGAGTTGTTTTTGCCCCTCACCGATCTGAATCATGGAAGAATCGCCTCCCCATATGGCTCCGGTAATCTCCAATTCCCATTCATCGGACACTGCAACCAGCGAGAGGTTGGTCTCCGCATGGGACTGCGGGGTGATATCTTCCGAATCCGGCTGGTTTACAGGCGCGCCGCCACAAGCGGGCAGGGACAAAACGGCTGTTAAGATCAAGGTAACAACAATAATCTTGTAGTTGTTCATGATGTTTTTCTTTCCAAATCAAAGCGAAGGCACATCACGGTTCAATCCATTGGGCGGTCCATTCCGACTCCGGAAAATCGCCCATGATCGCCTGCTCTTCACAAAAGAAAATATCCTGATGATCTCCGCTGGCCCCGGTATCGCTTGTAAATTGCCCGCTGATAATATCGAGGGTTCCCTTTTCACCCAGGATATTTTTCAAGAAAACACTAACGGGGTCGGCGGCATTTGTAAAATCATAATTCTGGCTTACAACAAATCTCCCTTCGCTGTCAATGTCAATCTGGGCAACTTTGATGATGCAAGAATTTGGAATAAGTAGTTCAAAATTTTCAACCTTGTTGTCGGCGGTCACAATAAAAGAAACATCCTCACCCGCCCATTTTCCTGCCTTTGGACCCGACGGCGTCGGAGTTGGAGACGGAACTGGAGTCGGTGTTGGCGGCGCAGTTGTAGCACATGCGCATATCAATGTCGCCAGAATAAAGGCGAGTGGAAGAATCATCTTTGTGCGCATGGCATCCTCTGGCGCCCGATCAGAAGCGCTCGAACCCGCGCAGTTCGAGAATCTGAGAATACGAGTTGGCCGCATTGCCCTGTCCGTCGAGAAGAATTTCAACCCTGGCATGACCTTCGAGATGGGCGACGGGGTCAATGAATATGCGTCGGGTCATGGAGATTCCTATCCGTAATGATCTTGAAAACAGTCTTTTTGAAATTTGGCTACTGGCGGTTATACATTTCTTTTAATGCCTTTTGCTTTTCACTGAGTTGACTGTTGGCGGCGTCCCACTTTTTTCTTAGCATGAACGCCGCAGGCATCATTAACACCAATAGGATTCCTGTAACGCAGGAGGTAGCGTCGTTATCAAACATCGTTGCAAGATGAGAGAAAAACAGGAATACTGCTATTAAAAGGACTACAAAGCCTGCCACCCCAATCTGCCCGAGCTTCTTGATCGCGCCCTGAAGCTCGCTGATCTCAACTTCCATATTTGCAATGGTTTCTTTGTTCGATTCGCCTTCGGCGTTTGAGTTTGTTGCAGCCATTTTCATTCTCCTTTTTACTTTTCCAGAGGCGAAGCGCTGTCTTGCAGTTCCTTCACGAACTTTGCCCGCGCCTCCACTTCTTCCAACTTGAGCGAGGCATATTGCGAGGCTTCCTTCATCAGTTTCTCCGCGAGTTCGGCGGAGAGTCCCTTCAAGCCTTCGAGGCTGTACCCCTTTTCCTTCAGAAACTCTTCCATGAGCGCCTTCTCCAGCATGGCGTTCGGGTCTTCGACAGGCTCGGCGTCCAGAATCGGTTTGACGTTCATGCCATCCTCCTTTCAAAAGGACGAATGTCTTTGCTCGGCATGACCGAAGCCATCCATTCGCAACGGCGATAAATTACCCCTCAATTCCATATTAGTTAAATATGTCGCAGTCAACAGTGACGAAAATAACCGCGCAATGCTGATAAACCTCCCGATAATGGGTCACAATTTTGACCGTGAAACTCTACGATACGCCCGCCTTCATTCACTTTGAGAATTGGATTATCCGCGCCGCAAGATTCTCGAACGGATTGAACGCCTCTTTCCCCGCTCGAAGCGGATCCTGCTCCCCAAGCCTTGCCAGCCCGCCGACGCCCCTCCGCCGCAAAACGTTTGAAAGGCGATTCGTGGTAAAAATGGAGGCTGGAGAAACCAATGAAACAGAAATTCCTGATTGCCATGACCGTCCTGGCGACTCTTGTCGTCTCCGCCTGCGGAGGCGCGGACGCCACGCCCGAAATCAGCGCGGAAGACATCGCCTCGACCGCCGTAGCGCAAGCCTGGCTTGCCATGACCCAAACCGCCGCCGCCGCTCCCACCGCGACGCCCCTTCCGCCTACGTTTACGCCCCAACCCACAAATACGCCCGCGCCCCTGGTCCTGCTCCCCACGCTCCCGCCCGCGACTGTCGGCGTAATGGCGACCCCGACGGCTGATTGCGTGCTTATCCCGGAACCGGAGCCGAAGGGAGCGCAAGTCAACGTCGAGTTTTACAACCAGGCAGACAGCAGCGCCAACCTTTCCTTTGGCATGAACTTTCCAAACGACAAGAACGAATGTTACGCATATTCATTCACATTGGGCGCGGGCGATGTCTTCCCCGCCAGGGTCTTGGCGGGGTGTTATTACGGCTGGGCATGGATCGGCGGCACGGACGGCTCGATCGCAAAATCGGGCGACAAGATTCTGTGCCTGACGGACGCCAACATCATCTACAAGATCCTGATCACCGCGGAACGGGTGGATTTCAAATAGGCACACATGTTTTCCCGTTTCAGATCCGCCGCGCGCATCCTCGTCAAGGGCGAGCCGCAAAAGAAAAGCCGCAACCCCATTCCCGCCATTACGGCGGATGAACTGGCGGAGATCAAGCAATTCTTCCCGCGCGAAAAATTTTTTGTCTTCGGTCACGCCCGCAGCGGCACAACCCTTCTCGTGCGACTCCTGCGCCTGCATCCCGAAGTGCATTGCAACTATCAGGCGCATTTTTTCACGCGCAGACCCACGCTCGCGTCGCTGGTGGATTCGCCCGAAGCCGAGGAATGGCTGACGCGCAAATCGAACCGCTGGAATCACGGGCGCGACCTGTCCCCGCTTGTGTTGCGCGCCGCGGCGGATTTCATCATGGAGCGCGACGCCGCGCGCGAGGGAAAAAACATCGTGGGAGATAAAAGCCCGTCGTCCACGATTCACGCCCGGGTCGCGCGCGAGGCGCATGGTCTGTATCCCGACGCGAAGATCATCTACATCGTCCGCGATGGGCGGGATGTTTTGATATCCGAACGCTTCCGCAACTTTGTCGAGGAATCAAAATTTTTGACGGCGGAAGACAGGCGCATCATTGCCGATCTGAAAATTGATCCTGCTCCATTTGGCGACGGACGCCGCTCGATCTTTACCGAGACCTTCATCCGCAACGTCGCCCAACGCTGGGCGGACGATTTAACGGAGATCGACTCTGAATGTAAAAAGTTATACGGGGAGAATTACATCTCGCTGCGATATGAGGATATGCTCGCCAGCCCCTTCGATGAAATGTCGCGCCTGTGGAAGTTTCTCGGCGCGAAGAAGGCGGGCAGGGCGCTGGGGAAGGAACTGCTCGTTGAAATGTCCTCCAACCCCGACGAAGAATGGCAGGCAAAACGGAACGAAGACATTGCCTCTTTTCTGCCGAAGGGACAGGCGGGCAACTGGCGGCGTTTGTTCACAGCGAGGGATAAAGCCTTGTTCAAGGAAATCGCCGGGGAGGTATTGGTCAGGTGGGGGTATGAGAAGGATAACGACTGGTAACGGAGTCCGATGACTCCCATCATCGGCGCAAGGTCGGGAGGCTTTGCGTTCCGACCTTGCGCTCCGCTATGGAAAGGATGAAAACATGAAATACCTCATCGCCGGTCTCGGCTCGGTCGGACGCCGCCATTTGCGCAATCTCATCGCGCTGGGCGAAACGGATATCGTCTTGTATCGCACGCATAAAGCCACGTTGCCGGACGATGAACTGGCGGGACATCCTGTCGAAACGGACTTGACCGAAGCGTTGAAAAAACATAAACCGGACGCTGTCATTGTCTCGAACCCCACGTCGTTGCATTTGGATGTCGCCATCCCCGCCGCCGAAACGGGGTGCGCCATTTTGCTCGAAAAACCCATCGCCGCCTCGATGGAGCGGGTGGACGTTCTTCAAAAAACGGTTCAGAAAAGCGGCTCGAAAGTTTTGGTCGCGTTTCAGTTCCGTTTTCATCCGGGTCTGGTCAAGACCAGGGAGTGGATTCAAAACGGAGAGATCGGGCGGGTGGTGTCCGCCTCGGTTCATTTCGGCGAATATCTGCCTGCGTGGCATCCCTGGGAGGATTATCGTCAGGGCTACGCGGCGCGCGCCGATATGGGCGGCGGCGTGGTGGCGACTCAATGCCACTCGCTGGATTATCTGCCGTGGCTGGTGGGGAAACGCGTCGAATCCGTTTGGGGCTTTGCCGATAAATTGAGCGACCTCGAAGTGAGCGCGGACGATACCGCCAAGATCGGCGTCCGCTTCGAGGGCGGCGCGTTGGGAAGTTTGCATCTCGATTACAACCAACAGCCGCCGGAACATGAATTTCGCATCATCGGCGTGAACGGCACGATCAAGTGGAATCTGTCCGACGGCGCGGCGCGCATCTACCGAACGGAGAAAAAGGATTGGGATGTGTATCCGCTCCCGGCGGGGTGGGAGCGCAACGTCATGTTCCAGGAACAGACGAAGCATTTTGTGGATGTCGTCAGGGGGAAAGCCGAACCATCCTGCACGCTGGGGGACGGCATTCGCGTACAGAAGATCATTTCAGCGGTTTATGAATCGCAAAAGACAGGCTTTGTAACGCCGACTTAAGTCGGCGTTACTTTAGCGCCTCCCAATTGATGTTGGGGGAATCTTTTCGCAGGAAGACTTTGATTTTCGTGGCAATCGCCCTGAAATCATAACCGCTCATGTAAGGCGCGGCTTCTTCGCTGGTGTTCTCCCATAGCGAGACGATTACGTCCGGCTGGAGTTCGCCGATGGTGTGGGCGTAATCCCACTTCATATGACCGGGGCGCATGTTCGGGATGTCGGGAATCCCCATCGGCGCGCGGACGTTTTGATGCGCGATGTACGGGTCGGCTTTGCCGAGGATGTCTATGGCGTAGCGGTCGGGGAGGAGATAGGGAATCGTTCCCGCGCCAATGACGGCGATGGATGCGCCGGGTTTCGTGATTTTCTCGAGCGAGATGGCAATCTGCAAATTGCGGTCGTTCCCGGCGACGTAATCGGGGCGGCGGGTAAAGTTCCAGCGTTCGATGGATTTCCACTCGCCGAGCAGGGCGTTGAAGGTCAGCAAGGAAAAGGCGAACAGGGTCACGAAAACAGAACGCCAGCCCGCTTCAAGAATATTTCCTTTGGCTACAACCTTGCTCCTACCGCCGTCTTCGCCGCCGAGGACGGCGGTAGGAGCGAGGAGGTTCGCCCCGCGTTTCATCCACTCGACAACCGCCCAACTGAAACCGACGAAATACAACGGCATGGCGATGACGATGTAGCGGTTCGCGCCGCCGTGATTCTCCCAGGCGTCGCCGCCGACATAAACGGAGTAGGCGATCTGCCCGGCGAGCAACAGGAACATCAGCGTCGTTTTCCAGTCGCGGCGGAGGAGGAAGATCGTCAGGGGGAGCAGGAACAAGACCCAGTTATGGAAGTAGGCGAATTGGATGAAGGCATACAGTCCGCGCAGGAGGCGCAGGGTGGTATTCCAGCCTTCGACTTTAAGATAATAGGTGTTGGGAAGCCATTCGCCATAATAAGCATATCGGGCGAGAGTCTGCCCGCCGAGGAAGAGGATCAACAGCCCCAGCCCCCAAACCAGATGCGATTTGCGATTTTCCTTTTGCGTCCAGAATAATACGGCAAGGACGACGAGATACGGAACCGCCATATCGAAACGGACGAGGGTGGAGACGGCGAGTAAAACGTAAACCCGGACGTTGAATCGGCTCTCGCTTTTTACCGCGATCAAGACAGCCGCAGTCAAGAGCAACGTCAAGAGACTGACCTCCATGCCCAGCAAGCCGAAGGAATTGAGCGGCGCGTAGAACGCGGTCAACGCCACAGACGAGAGCATGACGAAGAGATCGCCGCTAAAGTGTTCGACCAGCTTCTTAACGCAGAACAGGTTCAGGGTCAGGAGAGAGGCGCCGAAGATTTGTATATAAAGTCCCGTCGTGTTGAGTCCGATCGGCAGGAGGTGGATCAACGCCATGGCAACAGTCCACAAGGGATTGGTGATGCCCTCCACGCGCTCGCCGGGATTCCAGACCAGCCCGTTCCCATGCGCGAGGTTGTAGGCATAACGCATCGAGATCATCGCGTCGTCGAAGAGGACGTAGTAGGTTTTGCCCTCGATCTCGAAACTGGTCGCGGCGATGTAGCGCTGGCAGTAATAAATGTAGCCGAATACCAGCAGGACGAAGGCGATGTTGCGGAAAATTTTCGAGTTCATCGCGGGAGATTATACCCGGCGGGGAAACAGGTAAGGAAACCCCGCGTAACGAGGTCTTTTACAAAAGCCAAAGCGACGCGCCTTTTACATACGCGCGAAACCAGGAATTTAACTTGAACCAACAAACCGCCCTTAAAAAATATTCGATTCATCCCGCCGTTAAAATGGGACACGTCTCTCTGACCGTTGCCAGTCTCGAAAATCAAATTCTATTTTATGAAAAGGCGATGGGCTTCAAAACCCACTGGCGCGAGGGCAATCGCGCAGGCTTGGGCGCGGGCGGCGCGGACTTGCTTCAACTTGTCGAAGAACCCAATCTCAAACGCTATCGCGGCGGCACGGGGCTTTATCACTTTGCCGTTCTATTCCCCGATCGCCGCGAACTTGCCATCGCCATGGCGCGCCTGTTTGCGTTGAAAATTCCCAACTCGCCCACCGATCACGTCATGACCAAGACCACCTACCTGAGCGACCCCGAAGGCAACGGCATCGAACTATATTGTGAATCTCCCGAAGACGGCTCGTGGACCATCAAAGACGGCAACTACGAAGCGCGCTGGGCGGACGGACGCTGGAGCGACGGACGCGAAGCGCTCGACGTGGACGCGCTCTTCAAACATATCCGCGATGATGATCGCGTTGATTCTCCCATCCCCGCCGAAACCCGCATGGGGCACGTCCACCTGCATGTGCGCGACATAAACGAAGCGCTGGATTTTTATCACGGCGTCCTCGGCTTCGACATCATGGGCGTCTCGCAAGGAATTGGGATGGCGTTCGTTTCGGCGGGCGGATATCATCACCACATCGGACTCAACACCTGGAACGGAGTCGGCGCGCCTCCTCCCCCCGCCGATGCCGTTGGATTGCGCTTCATGACCGTGGACTACCCGAATCCTTCCGCGCTCGGCGAAGCGACCTCCCGCGTGGAGGCGGCTGGCATCCCCTACAACAAAACCGAAGACGGCATTTTATTGCACGATCCATCGCAGAACGGCGTATTGTTACGCCCGGTTGGATAGTTGACCACAGACAATGAGCGATAGACCGCGGACAAACGTCTGCGGTTTTTTGTTGCGCGACGCGCGCGTCGCATGACGTATAATTCAACTACCAACCTTCGACTTCGCTCAGGATAAGTCTCCAATGGGAGCATTCAAATTCTGTAGAATCAAGCGGGAGCATTCAAATTCTGTAGAATCAAGCAGCCAACGGCAAGGCATCCCATTGGCGGCTAAGCCAGGCGGCTCGAGCCTTGGCAACCATGGTAGCGC
>CAADGT010000028.1 GCA_900696595.1 uncultured Chloroflexota bacterium | reverse complement strand
ATAAAGTGAACGGCTGGATGGCGCGCATCTTCCAGCACGAGATCGATCACCTTAACGGCGTGCTGTTCACCGACCGCGCCGCGCGCGTGTGGAAGCCGGGCGAAGAAGATCAGGAAACGCCGCTGGAGTAATCGGTTGCAGGTTAAAAGTTGGAATGTTGAAGGTTGAAAAGTTCTTTTAACCTGCAACCTGCAACCTGCAACCTGCAACCTGTAACCATGCACCTAAAACGCCTCTCCCTGACCAACTTCCGCAGTCTCACCCGCCTGGATGCCGAACTTCCAGAGCGGGCTTTGGTGTTAACCGGGGGCAACGCGCAGGGCAAGACATCCGTGCTAGAGGCGATCTACTTCCTCGCGGCGTTCACCTCCTTTCAGACCAGCGTGGACAGGCAGATGGTCAACTTCCACGAGGCGCGCAATCCGCTGGCGGTGACGCGCCTCGTCGCGGACTACCAGCGCGGGAGGATGAAGCACAGGCTCGAAGCGCGGCTGATCCTCGAACCGACGGGGGCGAACGGGCAGCGACTGAGGAAAGAAATTTTGCTGGACGGCGCAAAACGCAACGTCAACGAAGTCATCGGTCACTTCAACGCGGTCATCTTCGCGCCGCAGATGTCGCAGATCGTCGAGGGCGGTCCCGAGGAAAGGCGGCGTTATCTCAACATGGCGCTGTCGCAAGCCGTCCCCGCTTATGCCCAGGCATTGAGCGAGTATTCGGGCGCGCTTTCGCAAAGAAACGCGTTGCTCAAAGCGTTGAACGAGAACGGAAGCAGCAGCGGCCAACTCGAAGTCTGGGATGCGGCGCTGGCTCGCCTGGGGTCGCAGATCATCCATTGGCGCATCGGGGCGGTTCAGGAGATCGAACGCCTCGCCTCGCGCATCCATCACGAACTGACTCGCGGTTCCGAGATTCTGCGCCTCTCCTACGAACCGGCTTACGATCCGCTCCCCAAGCCGAACGGTCAACTCGGCTTGAAACTCGACGCCGCCATTGACCGTTCCTCGATTGAATTGAAGGAAATCCACGACGGTTTTCTTGCGCGCCTCAGGCAAATGCGCGGCGAGGAGATCGCGCGCGGCATGACGACGATCGGTCCGCACCGCGACGATCTGCGCTTCATCATCAACAAGGCGGACGCGGGCGATTACGGCTCGCGCGGTCAGATTCGCACGACATTACTGGCGTTGAAGCTCGCCGAGGTCGAATGGATGAAGGAACGCACCGGCGAATATCCGGTAATTCTGCTCGACGAAGTAATGGCGGAACTCGACTCCGCGCGCCGGGCGGACTTGTTGAAATATGCGGCGCAGGACCGGCAGGTTCTATTCACAACCACTGACCTCGCGCTCTTCTCGAACGAATTCATGGCAAACGCGGAAGTCTGGGATGTGAAGGGCGGGACGGTCTCCCCGCGCCCCGGCATGGATGCCTGAAATGTTCTCGAAAAAAACCACATTGCTGACCGCCCTGCCTGTCCTTTCAGTCGCTTTGTATATTCATGTCTTTGGGTTGAACATTCCCCTCTGGGATCAATGGTCGTTTGTCTCCTGTTTAATGCTGGCGGATGCAAGGCAATTAACCCTGGAATTCCTGCTCAAACTTCACAATGAACACCGTCCATTCTTTCCGCGGTTGATATGGCTTGGGCTGGCGACGCTCACCGATTACAACGTCAAAGCCGAGTTGTGGGCTAATCTGGCGGTCGTAATCGGCGCTTTTATTTTCTTCATCCGCCGCGCCACGCGAATATGGCGGGAAATTCAGATAAATGTCCCCGTATTTTCCATCCCTTTGCTTTCCTTATTACTTTTCAACCTCGGTCATCGTGAAAGCTGGTTGATGGGATTCACTTTTCAATATTTTCTCGGCGTGGCGGGCGTAGTCATTGGGTTTTTTCTGCTCACAGACCGAACATATAAATCCTTCGTCCTTGCCATGGCGCTCGGCGTGATTGCGAATTTTTCGATGGTGAACGGCGTTTTGTTCTGGGCGCTCGGCTTGCCCATTCTTTTATTAACCGAACCCCCGCGGACGCGAATCGTCAAAGCCGCCCTGTGGATCGCAGTCAGCGCCGCCTCCCTTTGGTTGTTCTTTTCCGGCTGGCATTCCTCTTCCCAAATTAACCTGCCCTATCTATTCTCACATCCCTTCGAATGGATGTTGTGGATACTCAACTTCCTCGGCGCGCCGATCTTCGCGTTTTGGTATATCGCCTGGGTCTTCGGCGGGTTGAGCCTTTTCTTTTTGGGAGCAATTATCTTTCAGGCAATCAAAAGCGGGCAATGGAAGGTCATGCTTCCCTACATTGCGATCATGATTTTTATTCTCATCACCGCGCTTTCCATCTCCCTCGGGCGGATGGAGTTCGGGCTTCGCCAATCCACCGTTTCGCGTTATCTCACCATGTCCGCCTGGTATTGGGCGTCGCTTTTGACTTTACTGCCGTTTGTACAATTCAAACGCCTGCGCATCAACTGGGTGTACCTGCTCCTGACGGCCTCATTGACTGTTCTCACTTTTGCCGGGGGCTGGGTGGGGTACGTCCGCCTGTATTCGCGGATTTTTCCCGCATATCAATCGGTCGTTTCGGGGGAATCCATTTCAGAGAAAGACCTGGCTCAAATCCATTTCGACCCGGCGATTGCGGGTCCCCAGATCGAGTTCCTGAGCGAGAACGGACTTTCCGCCTGGGGGGAATAAGCCGTTTTCAAGGTCGGCAAGCGTCGTTTACATCTGACGAACTCGCCAGCTGGATGCTCACTCTGCTCAAAATCGAAACGCCAAGGCGCCAAGCCCGCCAAGTCTGCAGGGTTTTATACATTATCGGTAATAAGTCAAACCTCTTTTGACGGACGCAGATGAACGCGGATTCACGCTGATAAGAGAGTAAAAAAATCGTAACTGTTCAGCCTTCGTGGTTTCGCGGAAATAAATCCCCTGCTCAGTACATAAAAATCCGCGTTTTCCGCACTCTTCCACGTCCAAAAATAATTTCCGATAAAACCTATTGGCGACCTGACGTTTTTGACGATAAATAATCCCAATACGGCAGAGAGTCACGAAAACGCCCCGTAGATTCAAGATCGCATCCAAATGCTGAGGAAATCTTCGGGACAACGCGCTTCCATCGTGAAACACAGACGCCCAAAGTTCGAGCTTTTTTGAGGTAGTATAATTTTTGTCAGCGTAAAGCCAGATAAGATTTTTAACGCCACCCGACGGGATATGACCATGAAAACAAAACGATTCATCCTTTCATCCATTGCCATACTCGCATTCGCGCTTTCTTCATGCGCGCTGGGGTCGCGGTCTCCCACGGAGATAGGCGCTCCCGCCATTACTGAAACCCCGGCGCCGGCCGCAACGATTATTGTCGTCGAACCGACCGCGCTTCAACCCACCCCCTCCGGCAGTAACGGCGCGGTCATTTATGACAACGGAAAAGACATCGTCTCCATTGATCCCGCGACCGGCGAAACCAAACTTCTGATATCGAGGGCGGAGATTCAACTATTGATCGCCAAGGACCGTTCGGCGGAATCCTACACCTACGGATTCGAACGCCCCTTCCCAATCATCCTCGCCCCCGACCTGACCAAAGCGCTCGTCATCCTTTGCGCCGGACTCGACGAGCGCCTGCGCTGCGTGTTCGAATATTACGTGTACTTCCTGGAAAGCAAGACCGCCCTGCGCCTGCCGATCCCGCCGGATTCCTACGGCGTCTATTGGAACTGGTCGCCGGACGGCTCGAATCTCGCCGGGACGGCTTGGGGCTACGACAAGGCATTCTACAAACTGACGCAGTTTTATTCAGTCAGAGCCGATGGCGACGTCCTCATACCGCTGGGTCCCATCACCAACGAACACTGGCGGATCGTTTGGAATCCGGGCAACAAGGCGATCCATCCCATGACCTTTGCGACCAACTTTCAATCGGTCTTTGTGGACGCCTCGCCCCGGGAGGACATCCCCATCGCCAGCCTCGAATGGGACGATAAATTCGAATGTCTCACCTTTTCGCCCGACGGAAGCCAGGCCGCCTTCGTCGTCCGGCGCGACAACCCCAAAGATCACGATCGAGTGTATATCTCCCGCGCAAATTTTACAGACATAGCCCCTGTGACCGAATACGATATCAAGTCGGAATACCTGTGCCGGATCCAATGGTCGCCCGACCAGCGCTTCCTCGCCATCGGTTATGAACTGGACCAAAGAGCCGAAGCGGGGCTTGAACTGGATGAAAACGCCTCACACCCCGGAAAGTTGATCAAGCTCGACACCGCGAGCCTGATCGAAACCCGCAAGGACGCCGCCGTTTGCGGATGGACGCCGGACAACAACCTGATCCTCGAACTGAAAGGCGTCGCCGGTAACGAAGGCGGTATCGAGGTCGTAAACCCATTAAACTCAGAGCCGGTCAGCCTGCCGCCGGGTTTATCCGCAGTAACGCATTGCCCGATTCTCTGGTTGAAAGATGCGCTGGCATTCGACGTCCCCGCTGGTTTGTCCGTCAAAGACGCTTGCCACCCCGGCGGAACCTTCGCGGATTTCCAAGACGAGGTACCGGTTCCCGAAGCCTTCGATTTCGTTCAGGCATCGGCGGCGCTGGATGGAGAGACCCTCACCGCCATCATGACCATGAAGTCGGTTCCCGCAGACCTGTCGGCTTACCTGACGCCCGACGCGAACAATTTCGTCAACGGATTCGATATCCTCGTGGATGTGGACAATAACGCCCTGAGCGGCGACAAATTCGGCGTGGAGTTTGCCTTATCGGTGGGAATCCTCCCCGGCGCGGATGGAGCCGCGCCGACAGCCGAGGGCGTATTGGGGGAATACGATCCCGCCGCGCAATCGTTCGCCAAAGGGGACAAATTCACGCCCTCCTTCGACCCGGATGCAAAAACCCTCACAGTTTCCCTAGCCATTCCCGGCATCACCGCGGATTCGCGCCTGGTCTTCCTATCCCGCCGTGTCAATGACGCAAAGTCCGCGGTCATCAGCGACCGGCTTTGCGAATAGTCAGATGGTCGAAGATCCGCGGATATTTTTTGACCATCCGACCGCCCGGCTAACAGACTATCCGACAACCGAACTACCCAACTATAATCACCCCATGACCGATTATAAATTCCTCCACCCCACCGAAGTCCGCTACGGGGATTTGGACCCGCAGGGGCATGTCAACAACGCAAAGTACCTGACGTACTTCGAGCAGGCGCGCATCCATCACTTCATAAAGATGGGCTTATTCAGCAAGGACCAATCCTTCATGGAGATCGGCGTCATCGTCGCGGACATCCACATCAAGTACCGCGCTCCCGCCCATTATGGCGACAACCTCATAACCGGCGCGAAGATTTCAAGGATCGGCAACAAGTCGTTAATAGTGACGCAGTCTGTGATGGACGCTGCGACGGGCAAAGCGATGGCGGACGGCGAGGTTATTCTGGTCACGTTCGATTACAAAAGCAAGAAGACCATCCCCGTGCCGGAGGATTGGAAGCGCAAGATCGCGGAGTTCGAAGGAATTTAAAAAGGAGTCTTCTATGAACGAGATTATTTTTCTGGTGAAAGAGGCGGATGAAGGCGGCTATACCGCCCGCGCATTGGGTCACTCGATTTTCACCGAAGCCGACACCTGGGAGGAGTTGAGGGAAGCAGTGCAGGAAGCGGTGCGGTGCCATTTTGATGAAGATGTTCTCCCGCATGTGATTCGATTGCATAGCATTCGAGAGGAAGTGGTTACGGTATGAGACTTCCACGCGACCTCAGCGGTGAAAGGCTGGCAACCGCCCTGCGAAAATACGGATACCAAGTCACAAGGCAGGCTGGCAGCCATATGAGGCTGACGACACAACAGGGAGGAGAACATCATATAACCATACCGAGGCATGATCCTCTTCGGCTCGGAACTCTCAATGCCATAATGAGAGATGTCGCTGAACATCTGGGTTTCAGCCGGGATGAATTGATAGAATCCCTTTTTGGAAAATAACCATGTCCCTCCCCAAAATTGACGAAACCTATTTCACCCAATTTCTCGTTGATCTGCTCAACATCCCCTCGCCGACGGGGTTTGCGGAGCCAGCGGTGGCGTTCGTGGAAAAAGAATTATCCAAATACAAACAACTACAACTGAGCCGAACCCGCAAAGGCGCGCTTATTGCAAAGTGGGAAGTTAAATCAGATCTGCCGCCCGTTGCGCTTACCGCCCACGCGGATACGCTCGGCGCGGTGGTGAAGGAGATCAAAGGCAACGGGCGTTTGCGCCTCAGCCGCATCGGCGGGATTCAATGGCCGACGGTGGAAACCGAAGGCGTGTGGGTGTTTACGGAGAAGGGCGAAAAAATTCGCGGCTCGGTATTGATTGACGTGGCATCCGGTCACATTCACAGCGGGCCCGACCTGCCGAGAGACGAAAAACATCTCGAAGTGCGGCTCGATGCGCGGACGACATCCGAAGAGGAGACTCGCGCGCTGGGGATCAACATCGGCGATTGCGTGGCGTTCGATCCGCGCGTGGAGGCGACGAACGGATTCATCCGCTCGCGCTTCCTCGACGACAAGGCTTGCGTGGCGAATCTTGTCGCGGCGATCAAGTCCATGACGGATGCGGGTCAAAGCCCGAAGCGGACCGTTTACTTCCACATCTCCAACTACGAAGAGGTCGGTCACGGCGCGGCGGCGGGAATCCCTGATGAAGTCGCCGAGTTGGTGACTGTGGATATGGCGGTCGTCGGGCCCGGTCAGGAGTCGGACGAGTTCCATGCGACGTTGTGCGTCAAAGACAGCGGCGGACCCTACCACGAAGGCTTGAATAAAAAACTGCGCGCGATTGCAGAAAAACACAACATCCCCTACAAAACCGACGTGTATCCCTATTACGGTTCGGACGGCGAAGCCTTCTGGCGCGCAGGCGGGGACGTGGCGCTGTCGCTGATCGGCCCCGGGATTGACGCATCCCACAACTACGAGCGCGCCCACATGGACGGACTGAACGCGACGACGAATTGGGTGATGGCGTACTTAAGCGAATAGATGATTGGAGAATAGAGAGTAGTTACGCCTATAACTACTCTCTACTCTCTACTCTCTACTCTCTATTCTCTATTCTCTATTCTCTACTCTCTGGAGACTAAGATTGAAACTCGATGCCGCTCTGCCCTCTGTTCAATTGAAAGACGTTCCCGCCATTGCAAAAGCCGCCGAAGAGATCGGCTTTGCCGGGTTGTGGACTCAAGAAACCCAGCGCGATCCGTTCCTGCCGTGCGCTTTGATCGCGGAACATACGTCGAAGATGGAGATGGGGACCGCCATCGCCGTATCCTTTGCGCGTTCGCCCGCCAACCTCGCCTACACCGCATGGGATCTGGCGGCGCAGTCCGGGGGGAGATTCATTCTGGGGCTTGGCACGCAGGTCAAGGCGCACATCGAGAGGCGGTTTGGGGCGGTGTGGCCCGAATCGGTGACGGGAAAACTCCGCGAGCAGATTCAGGTCATCCGCGCCTTGTGGGATTGCTGGCAGAACGGGACGAAGTTAAATTTTCGCGGCGAGTATTACAAGATTACGTTGATGTCGCCGTTCTTCAATCCCGGCAAGATCGAGAACCCGAACATCCCGATCTACATTGCCGGGGTCAATGCGGGTTTGGCAAGACTGGCGGGCGAGATGTGCGAGGGATTCCACGCGCATCCGTTCAACAGTCCGCGATACATGAATGAAGTCGTTCTGCCCGCCGTCGAAGAGGGACTGCAAAAAGGCGGGCGCAAACGAAGCGACATTTCCGTTTCGATGACGCCTTTTATCGCAACTTCGCCGGAAGAGGAAGCCTTTGCGCGGATGCAGGTTTCGTTCTATGCCTCCACGCCTTCGTACAAGGCGGTGATGGATTTATACGGCTGGGGCGAGGTTGCCGAAAAACTTTCCGGCTTTGCCTCCAAAGGCGAGTGGGCGGAGATGCCCATGCTGATCACCGACGAGATGCTCAATGAATTTTGTTTGACGACCACGCAAGAGAATCTCGCCACAGATTTAAAGAAACGCTTCGGCGGCATCGCGGATCGGATCACGTTGTACACGCCGTTTGTTCCGGGAGAAAAGGATGAGTGGTGGAGGAATCTGGCAAAGGCGTTTAATTGAGTAAAATTTCACTACCGTACATCCGTCATTGCGAGCCGCCGATCTTGCCGAAATCGGCTCACAGGGGGTGGTTTCGGAAATCCTGAACGGCAAACGGGAATTGAATGTGCGTCAAATCCGGGCATTGGCTGAACGGTTCAATGTGTCGGCGGCGGTTTTTGTATAGCAAATGCCCGTCTAACTTCCATGTTTTGTTCGAAAAACAAGGAGTCCGACTCCTTGTTTTTGTATGAAAACGAGGAGTCGGGGTATAGTAGCCACATTAAATTTGCAGGACAAGGACAGACAATGAACCTCAACGACTACCAGCAAAAATCGCGCGTCACGGCGCAATATCCCGCCATTGGGCATCCGGTCATCTACCCCGCGCTGGGACTGGTCAACGAGGCGGGGGAGGTGGCGGGCAAGATCAAGAAAATCTTCAGGGACAGGCAGGGCGTCATCGGCGAGGCGGAGCGCGAGGCGCTCAAAGCCGAACTCGGCGACGTGCTGTGGTACATCGCGCAACTCGCCACGGAGTTGGACCTGCCGCTGGATGAGATCGCCGAAGCGAACCTGGAAAAACTTTTAGACCGGCAGGCGCGCGGAAAAATTAAAGGCGACGGGGATAACCGCTGATGAAAACCTTTTCCGCCCTTTTCTTCGCCATCCTCAGCGAGGTGATCGCCACCTCCGCCCTGAAATATTCGCAGGGATTCACCAAGCCCATCCCCAGCGTCATCGTCGCGGTCGGGTACGGGCTGTCTTTCTACCTGCTGTCCATCGCGCTCAAATCCATGCCCATCGGCGTCGCCTACGCCATCTGGTCCGGCGTGGGGCTGATCCTGACCGTCATTGCGGGAATGATTCTCTGGAAGGAAACGCTCGATTGGGCGCGCGTGATCGGCATCGCGCTCATCCTGGCGGGCATCGTCTTCATCAACGTATTCTCGAGAGCGCCGTCTCACTAACCGCAAGACTCCCCGGCAAAAGCCCGTGTCAGATTTGGAATCGCGCCTCGCTATGGCGCGGGTTTTATCCCTCCACAACCGGCAAACCCGACGACGGCACACCCCACTCCGCCCACGAACCGTCGTACACCGCCAGATCGCTCAACCCCGCCTGCTCCGCCGCAAGCGCAAGGATGCAAGCCGTGACCCCCGAACCGCAACTAAAGATCAACTTCTTGTTTTGATACGGCGCAAACATTTCGCGAAGAAGCGAAGGGGCTTTCATCGCGCCGTTGACTTGAGTCTCACTAAAGGGCAGATTCACCGCCCCGGGCATGTGACCTCCCCTCAACCCTTCGCGCGGCTCTTTTTCCTGACCGGTGAATCGTCCCGCCGACCGGGCATCCACTACGCTGTAGGCGGAGTCGCCCAGGGCGTGGAGAACTGCTTGAGAGTCAACGATCAACTCCGGGCGCGGATGCGAGGCGAAATCTCCTCGAAGAGACGAAGCCGCCAGCGTGGACGAAGTCTCATAGCCCGCGTTCATCCATGCGGGCAAACCGCCATCCAAGACCGCCGCGTTATCATGCCCCATCGCGCGGAACATCCACCACGCGCGCGGGCTGGCGTACACGCCGACGTTATCGTACGCGACGATGGCGCTGTCTTTGTTGACGCCGAGTTTACGCATCTCTTCGGCGAAGAACTCCGGCGTCGGCATCATGTGCGGCAGGGGCGTATTGTGTTCGCGAATGTCGTTGTCGAAATCGAAGCGCAGCGAGCCGGGGATGTACGCGACGGCTTGCGACGCAACCACATTCCCCACCGGCTTCATGCTCGCGTCGAGGACGATGAGATTTTCGGCGCGAAGGTTTTCCTTCAGCCATTGCGCGGAAACGAGCGAGTAGGGGACAACAATATTTGCCATGAATAGATTTTACATCCAAAACAAAAAGCCGCATCCACACGGACACGGCTTCCTAATCCCTACTCTCTACTCTCTACCCCCTGCCCTACTCCAACTTCCCCGTCACCATCGCCATCTTCAAATCGCCGATGGCCTGCGTGATGTGAATCTCGCGCGGGCAGGCGTCGGTGCAGTTATAGGCGGTGTGACACCTCACCGTGCCGTCCGTCTCCGCCAGGACCATCAGGCGCTGGCTCGCGCCCTCGTCGCGGCTGTCAAAGATAAAGCGGTGAGCGGTCACGAACGCGGCGGGACCGAAGTATTCATCGTTGGCCCAGAACGACGGGCAGGACGTGGTGCAAGCCGCGCACAAAATACATTTTGTGGATTCGTCGAAGCGCGCCCGCTGTTCGGGGCTTTGCAGTCTCTCGCGCCCATCCGCCGGAAGCGGGGAGTTGTTGACGAGATAGGGAGTCATTTTCTTGTAATTGTTGAAGAACGGCTCCATATCCACGATCAAATCCTTCTTGACCTTCATGCCCAACAGCGGCTCGATGGTGATGTTCGCGCCCACGTCGCGCACCAGAACCTTGCACGCCAGCCGGTTGCGCCCGTTGATGCGCATCGCGTCCGAGCCGCATACGCCGTGCGCGCACGAACGCCGGAACGACAGCGCGCCGTCGGTCTTGCCTTTGATATGCTCCAGCACATCCAAAATTCGATCGGTCGGCTCGGCTTCGATTTTATAAGTCACATAATTGCCGCGCGCGTCCTTTTCGGGGTTGTATCGAAAGATTTTGACTGTTACTTCCATAATGACTCCATATCGTCATTGCGAGGGCGATAGCCCGAAGCGATCTTATGAGTTAATCCTAAGATTGCTTCGGGCAACGAACGCCCTCGCAATGACGGATTAATACACTCTCGCCTTGGGCTGATACTTCGTGATCACAACCGGCTTGTAACTGATCTCCGCCTTGCCGTTCTTCCTCGTCACCAGCGAATGTTTCAACCAGTTCGCGTCGTCGCGTTCGGGGTAATCCTCGCGCGAATGTCCGCCGCGGCTTTCCTTGCGGTTCAACGCGCTCAGCGCGACCACCTCGGCAACCGCAAGCATGTTGCCCAGTTCCCACGCGTTCAGCAGTTCGGTATTAAAAATTTTACCCGTATCGCTCACGCGAATTTCCTTATACCGCGTCTGCATCTCGCGCACCTTCTCCAAAGCGGATTGCATGTCCTTCTCCGTGCGGTAGATGCCGACTTCGCGGAACATGACTTCCTTCATCTCGTTGGATAGATCGTACGCGTTGACTTTTCCCGACCCATTCCGCAACGCCTCAAAATCGGACCTCGCGGCCGAGTCTGCGTCCCCGGGCAGATTCGTCCATTGAGCCGATTTGGCGTACTCCGCCGCCTTGAGTCCCGCATGTTTGCCGAAGACCACAATATCCAGCCGGGAGTTCGTGCCGAGCCGGTTCGCTCCATGCACCGAGACGCAGGCGCATTCTCCCGCCGCATACAAGCCGGGGATGGTCGTCCCTTTATCGTCCACAACGACCTCGCCAAACTTGTTGGTGGGAATGCCGCCCATCGTGTAATGAGCCGTCGGCTGGATGGGCATCATCTGGGTGACAGGATCAACCCCAAGATAGACGCGGCAGAAATCTATAATATCGGGAATCTTCTTGAGGACCGTCTCCGCCGTCAGGTTGTAGGGAGAGCCGTCCGGGTTTGTGCGTCCGTCCTCTTTGGCGAACTTGTTGACCGTCTCGGGACGGATATCGAGATAGACGTAATTCTTTCCATCCACGCCGCGCCCTTCCTTGATCTCGGTGATGATCGCGCGCGAGACCACGTCGCGCGAGGCGAGGTCTTTGACGTGCGGCGCGTACTTCGGCATGAAGCGCTCGCCCTTGCCGTTGATCCACACGCCGCCTTCGCCGCGCACGCCCTCGGTGATGAGGATGCCGAGTTTATAAATTCCAGTGGGATGAAACTGGAAGAACTCCATGTCTTCGAGCGGGATGCCGCGCCGGTACAAAATCGCCGCGCCGTCGCCGGTGTAGGCGTAGGCGTTGGAAGTCACTTCAAAGATGCGCCCGTGCCCGCCGGTGGCGAAGACGATTGACTTGGCGTGAAAAGTGTGCATCTCACCCGTCGCCAGTTCGATTGCGACGATGCCCGAAGCCTTGCCGTCCGCCATGATGAAATCCACGACCTGGTATTCGTCGAAGAAGGTCACGTTGCTCTTGATGCACTGCTGGTACAGCGTCTGCAAGATCATGTGGCCAGTGCGATCCGCCGCATGAGCCGCGCGCCGGACGGGTTTGCCCGTTTCGACGTTGGTATGCCCGCCGAACGGACGCTGTGAAATCCTGCCGTCGGGCGTGCGGTCGAAGGGCAGTCCCATGTGTTCGAGTTCCAGCACGGCGTCAATCGCTTCGTTGCACATGAACTCGATCGCGTCCTGGTCGCCGAGATAGTCCGACCCTTTGACGGTGTCGTACATGTGCCATTCGGGTTTGTCTTCCTCGTAATTTCCCAGCGCCGCGGAAATGCCGCCCTGCGCCGCGCCCGTGTGCGAGCGCGTGGGATATAACTTGCTGATGACCGCCGTCTGCGCCGACTTGGAGGCGTACAACCCCGCCATCAGCCCCGCCCCGCCCGCCCCGACGACGATCACCTCAAATTGATGAACATTTGCCATGAATTACTCCTGATAATCTTATAAGCGTAGGGCGCGCGCAAAGCGTCTTATGCGCCCGTCAGCGTTAGAAAACGCTGACTACGCGTTTTTTTGCAGAAAAATTCTAAGCCTTCCAGATGACGTACAACCCGGCGCCCATGACCACGAAGAACATGGCCATGCTGATGTAGCGATTCCAATTGCGCCCGGAGGCGGAGGCGACATAATCGTCCACGATCACAATTACGCCGTGGATGCCGTGCGCCAGAGCCGTGAGGAACATGCCGCTGGCGACCGTCCGCCAGAAGGCGCTGGCCCAGGGAGCGATATCCTGCACATTCGTGGATTCAACATGGCCCGGGTTGCTGACCAGCGCCCAGCGGATGACTTCCACGAAAGTCATCTCATGCAGGGCGCCCATGGCAATCGCGCCGATCAGTCCGACAAGAATGAACCCATACATGGCCAGGGCGGTGACGCGGGTGAAGACCCACATGAAGGTTTCAAAACTCATGCCGCGTTTGGAAAGCGGCACAGTGCGGGGTTTTGTTTGCAGGGCGTTCATTTACATCCTCCCAATCGCGGTGGCGACGACGCTGACCGCCGCAAACCCAAACACAAGGATGAACACAACCCATTCAACGGCGATGATCTTGCGATAATGCGGCATCAATTTCGCGTGGAAAATATCCAGCAGGGTGATGCGCAAACCATTAATGGCGTGAAAGAGAACGCAGAACAGAATGAAGATCTGAAACGGCGGGCTGGTATAAACCTTGTTGAGCGCGTCGCCGATCGCCAGCCCCCGCATTTCTGCAAATGTGGATAAAACATGCATGGTGATAAAAATCGCCATCCCCGCCCCGCCAACACGATGCAGGATAAAGGCCAGAAACGGACCCTGTCCCTTATACCCGAGAGCCGCAGAAAGAGGAACATTTCTCTTCAAGCCCATGGAAACCTCCAGTTGAAATAATTGAAACGCCCTATTTTACCGCGTGAAGTTTCAAATGGCGACAATTTTGCGGATTTCAAAAAGCCGCCTCCGTGCCGTCCTGAGGTCAAAATTCCCCGCCGCTCATTGGGCGTATAATCGGCGTGCCTCCTCGCCCCAAGGGATAAAAATCCGCGCGGGCGAATATCAGGCGTAATCTCAAAGAGGACCTGGCGCGACCAAGTCGCTCAACGACTAATTATCGCCGCCTTACACAGCGCCGCAAAGTTCGCTTTGCGGCGCGAGGCAAAACGAACCTTGCCCGCACAGCGGGCGCGCAAGATGAACAATAACAACCGTACGGCAATCAAGGCAACAATCTGGAGCGTAAATGAAAGCGCGTCAACTCTTTCTTTTATCTATTATACTGCTTGCCGCCTGCGCCCCCGCGTCCACGGCAACGCCCCAACCTGAAATCAAATCAACCGCTACGCCTGAAGCGACCGCGACCGAAACAGCCGTCGCCATCGAAGATTCCGCGCCAACGCCGCGCCCGACGCTCGCGCCTGGGGAATGGATGTCCCTGCCGGTCGTCCCCGAAGCGACCGACACCGCCCGCGAAATTTATGCGCGCGGACTGGCGCTGGGGCGCGACCCGAATCATTTTTCCAAAGTGGGCGATTGCCAGACCAACACCGGCTTCTACCTCGTGGACTTTGACAACGCAGGCGCGTACAGCCTCGGCGAATATGCTTATCTGCAAGACACGATTGATTATTACGAAGGCTCATTCTCGCGCACCAGCCTCGCCATGCGCGACGGCTACAACGTGGCGGCGATTCTGACTCCGTTGCGGGCTGACCCGAAGCAATGCGAAAAGAGCGAGAACCCGATTGCCTGTGAATTCCGCCTGCACAACCCCAGCGTCGCCATCATCAGTTTGGAGACAAATTTCAACGGACGCCCCGCCGACGACTACGGCAAGTACATGCGCCAGATCATCGAATACTCCATCGAGCAGGGAGTCGTTCCCATCCTTGCCACAAAAGGCGACAATATCGAAGGCGATCACAGCATCAACGCCGAGATCGCGGAAATTGCCGTGGAATACGACATTCCGCTCTGGAATTTTTGGGCGGCGTTGCAATCCTTGCCCAATCAGGGACACGACACGGATTTAAACGACGGCTTTCATCTTTCGTTCTCGCGCAATTTTTTTGACAAGCCCAAGAATATGCTCAGCGGCTGGCCCTGGCGCAACCTGACGGCGTTGCAGGCGTTGGATGCGGTGAGGAGAGGGGTGAGTGGAGAATAGGGAATAGAGAGTAGGGAATAGAGAGTAGAGAGTAGGGAATAGAGAATAGAGAGTAGAGAGTAGGTGCTACCCGTCACATGAGTGCTGACAAGTAACCGCCAGATGAGTGCTGACAGATGGAAAAGCTAACCGCCATGAGATCGTTGACAGTATCCTTCGAGAGATGGAATTCATCTTTCT
>CAADGT010000027.1 GCA_900696595.1 uncultured Chloroflexota bacterium | reverse complement strand
GCGTCCCGCCCTGTGATGACGAGATGCAGGCTCGGCGGCTTGTTTTGGAGAATCCAGCGGACGGTTTCAGCGGGGTCGAGCCATTTGAAATGGAATAGGAAAGTGAACTCGTCCAACACAAGGACATCGTACCCGCCGCTTGTGATTTTTTCCTTGACCTTTTCCCACGCCGCCAGGTTGACTTCCCGCGAGATTTCCCAATCCTTGCTTTCCCACGAACAGCCGTCGCCGAGCGACTCAATTTCGATGCCGAGTTTTTTGGCGGCGCGATATTCGCCGTAATCCGCTGTGCCGCTCTTCAAGAATTGGAACATGCCCACGCGCATTCCCCTTCCCCAGGCGCGGAACATCATGCCGAGCGCGGCGGTGGTTTTGCCCTTGCCATTGCCTGTATAAACGATGAGCAGACCTTTTTTCATGCAGAAACCACATTCCCGAACAAACCGCCCGACGCTAGCAAGCGTCTCTTACGCGGCTGAGTAGTGTAGCGTTGGAAAATTTCATCCTTCATCATTCATCCTTCATCATTCCACATTCTGCATTCCTCATTCCCCTAAAACTCGATCCCTGCCTGCGCCTGAATGCCTTTTTGGTAGGGATGTTTGATTTCAGCCATCTCGCTCACAAGGTCGGCGTATTCCATCCATTCGGGCGGGGCGTTGCGCCCTGTGATGATGAGGTGCAGGTCGGCGGGCTTGCTGTTTTTTATCCATTCGAGGGTTTGGGCGGGGTCAATCCAGCCGAAATGCAGGGGGTAGGTAAATTCATCCAGCACGATCAAGTCATAATTACCGCTGGTAATTTTCTCCTGCGCCAGTTCCCAGCCTTTGCGGGCGCGGGCGGTGGTTTCATCCATGTCTTTGGAAAGCCAGGTGAAGCCGTCGCCGCTGATGTGCCATTCGATGCCAAGTTTTTTGGCGGCTTTCACTTCGCCCCATTGTCCCGTCTCGGCTTTGATGAATTGAATCACGCAGACGCGCATTCCGCGCCCCCATGCGCGCAGGAGCGTGCCGAAGGCGGCTGTGCTTTTACCCTTGCCGTCGCCGGTGTTGACGATGAGAAGTCCTTTTTTCATTTGTTATCCTTTTATGTAACTGCTTAGCCATGTCGTTGCGAGGAGGGTTCTTGTTCTTCCCGACGAAGCAATCTCCCACCGTTAGGAGACTGCTTCGGCAAAACCAAGAGCGCCTCGCAGCGACATGAACTACGGCTAAACAGTTATGAAATCCTTACCACAACCCCTGCGTCTTCGCGCGGCGCAGAACCCACAGGAAGAACGGCGCGCCCGCCAGCGCGGTGATAATGCCAACGGGCAGTTCCTGCGGCGCAAGCGCGACCCGCGCAATCACATCCGAAACAAGCAGCGCCGTCGCCCCGCCCAAGATTGAGAGCGGAATCAAGCGCCGGTAATCGCCGCCGAACCATAGCCTGATGACATGCGGAACGACCAAGCCCACGAAACCGATGATGCCCGCAAAGGAAACGGCGGCGGCGGTGGCTAACGAGGATGCGATGAGGATGATCCGCTTCGCGCGCTGGACGTTCAACCCAAGTTGTTGCGCCTGTTCGTCGCCGAATTGCATCAGGTTGAGAGCGTGCCCATGCAGCAGAAGCGCTCCCAGCCCGACGATGAGATACGGCAGCATCGCCAGCGTGGACGTCCAGCCGGGTTGGATCGAACCACCCATCAGCCAGCTCATGGCGCGGCGCAATTCGCCGTCGGAACGCAGCATGATGAACGACATCAGCGAGGTGGCAAAGGAGGAGACCGCCACCCCCGCCAAGATCAAATTTGTGACCGGGGTCGTCTGCCCGACGCGGGCGAGGAAATACACCAGCGAGACGGTCAGCAACGCTCCGATGAACGCCGACAGCGGAATCGCCATCAACCCCCAGAACGAATAGGGCCACTTCACCGTCATCGAAACGACCGCGCCCAGCCCCGCGCCCGATGCGATGCCGATCAAAAACGGGTCCGCCAGCGGGTTGCGGAACAATCCCTGATACGCCGCGCCGCTCCCTCCCAACGCCATACCGGTCAATGCGATCAACGCCGTGCGCGGCAGGCGGATATTCCAGAGAATGTTTTCCGTCAGGTTTGTTCCGTTTCCTTGAAGCGCGGCAAAAATCTTCTCCAGTGGAATCCATGTTGAACCGACCGCCAGACTGAAGAGCAAGGCAAGGAGCAGAACAAGAAGCGCGGGAACGAAATGACGCATGGGAGGGGGGCGAGTTACGAGTTACGAGTTACGAGTTACAAGTTACGAGTTACGAGTTACAAGTTACAAGTTACGAGAGATTGACGGCGGGCCGGATATCACCGCCTGCCGCCAACCTCCAATTACCAATTACCAATTACCAATTACCAACTACCAATCACTGACTTACCACCAACTCAGGATGCAGGATCTTCAACAACTCCTCCAGCCCGTCCACCAAGCGCGGACCGGGGCGGGTGGCGAGGTTATCGTCGAAGGCAAAGATGCGGTTTTCTTTGACGGCGGTCAAATCCGCCCAGCCGGGACGTTCGCCAACCGACTCTATGGTGATGCCGTACAGCGTATCGCCGAGGATGATGATGTCCGGGTCTTGCGCCACAATCTCCTCCGCGCTGATCTGCGCAAAAGCGTCGCTCAACACGCCGCCGATGTTCACGCCGCCCGCCATTGTGATCATCGTATCCATAAACGTGCCGGGACCGGTCGTCCACGGTTTGGAGGGGTCGGTTCCGTCAATCTCGTAGAAGACGGTCGGCTTTTCGGCGGCATTTGCCACAGCGGAGTCCACCGCCTCCACCCGCGCCGCGAGCGACTCAGCCAACTCGGACGCTTCTTCTTCATGCCCGGTCAATTGCCCGAAGAGATTGACCTGCCCGTATAGTTCGTCATACGTCAATGGGTTGGGAAGATAATAAACCGTCAGCCCCAGGCCTTCCAATTCGCTGACTTGTTCCGGGGTGTTGATCTCCGCCGCCAGGACCAAATCCGGTTCGAGCGCGAGGATGGCTTCGGTGTTCAATGCGCCAAAGGTCGAGCCGATGCTGGCGATATCCGCGGCTTCGGCGGGGAAATCGGAAAGGTCGTCGCGCCCAACCAACTGGCTTCCCGCGCCGACGGCAAAGACGAATTCGGTCAAGGAGGGGGCGAGAGTCACAATCCGCTGGGCGGACGCGGCAAGAGTCACTTCGCGTCCGAGTCCGTCGGTAAAGGTCAAGGCAGGGGCGGATTCTTCGGCGGTCGCTTCGGCGGTAACGGCTTCAGTTAAAGCAATTTCCGTCGGAGCAGAATCAACTGTCGGCGCAGTCTGAGCCGGAGCGCAGGCGGCGAGCAGGGTGATGAGCAAAGTCAAAATCAGGGTCTTGCGAAACATTCGTTTTCTCCTAGTGTTGGTAGCGCCGACTAAAGTCGGCGGTACGGAATCAAAATCCCCAGCATGGGCTGGGGAGGCGGGAGGGGCAATCCGATTGGACCCGTTCTCCACCTCCTTCTGCGAGAAGTGGTTGAACCGATCGAAAGCGGGCGACCTGGCTTGGGTAGTCTGTTGGTCCTGTGGTCTTGTAGTCTGTTGGTCGCATGGTCTTTACTATTTGACCATTCGACTACTCGACCATTTGACTATTCGACTATTTGACTACCTTCACAGTTGCGCGACAGCGCCGGAATTGCACCGGACTTCGCCGCTTGCCGATCGAATTATGAAGCGATTGTATTCCCCTTGTATATTCGCGTCAAGACGATGCAGGCCGCCGCCAGCGCGCAAAAAATCAAAACAGGGTTGCCCGCGCGCTGGAATGTCAGCAATCCCGCCCAGGGCAGGATGATGAGCGCGGCGATCCATAGCCAATCCATTTTGGACGTTGCATTCCCGGCGAGAAAAAACAGAGGGACGAGCATGAACGAAAAATCGTAATTTAAAAGATAGGGATTGACCAGCAACGGAACGCAGGCGAAAAAAGCGAGCGACGCTTCGCCCCCAAGCCGGGAGCGGGCGGCGGCAAAAAGAGCGATTGCCAGCCCAAGCAGGATTGCCGCCGTCGGCGCGGACTGGTCGAAGCCCAGTCCGAAAATTTTCCCGATCGTCAATGGAAGGCTGACGCAGATCTCGCACTCTGAAACATTTCTGAAATCGAAGAGCGACCGGAGATAAGCGATCGGCCACGCTTGATCGGCGAAAAATCCGGTCAGGAAAAGAATGACCCCCGCTACCGCCGTCCATGCGAAGGACTTGCGCCCGAACGCGTCGCGCCGCGCCAATAATCCAAGCAGGGTCGCCGCCAGCGCGAATATCCCGATATGGGGCTTGAAGGTGACCAGCCCCATCCCGATTGCGAGAAAGTCCGTTCGTTCGCGCCTCAAACCGTGAACGATCAACGCCATGCCGAGAAGAGCCGGAAAGACATATTGCCCCACGATCAACGCTCCCAGTACCGGGAGAACGGCGAACACCGCGATGAACGATAATAATCGCCTGCGCGATTCCCAGCCGTCTGTGAACAACCAGGCAGAAGCCAGGAGCATGACGATGTTGAGCAGGAACCACATCCGCGCGGCGGCGTCAATGGGAAGAAACGCAATGGGAAGCGTGGCGACGGCATACCAGGGAGGATATGGAAATGGAAGTATAAAAAGACTCTCCGCAGACCTGCCGCTCTCCCGCGCAACCCAAGCCAGTTGCCCCGCCCGGTCGTAAAGCGGAATCCCGTTCAGGATGCCTTTATCCGCAATATAAATCACCTGAAAATCCATGTAAGGCGTGACGGGGATTGGGAGATAGACCGCCAGCGCGAGCAGGATTGCCAGAAGGAGCAACAGGGCGAGCGGGAAAAGCAGATTCCGCTTCATGCGCCCGTCTGTGTGTTCTGCGTTTCAGGAATTTTCATTTTCCCCTGGCTCAAAAACCACTTCAGCGCCGGCGGGGATGGAAAGTCGCAGGTAGGCAACGTCCACTGCCGATGTGGTCAACGCGCTGGCAATGCCCGAATAGACGGCAAGCGCCGGGAAGAACAGGCAGGTGAACGAACCCATGACAACCCAAAACGCCTGCTCGCCCATTTCGACCGCAATGGGCGCGAAGAAGGCGGGGATCATCCCCGGGATGACGAAGATGAAGGAAAGAATGGACGCGCCGATGTAAACGATCAGCGTAAGCAGGACGAACTTCCACACATGCTCGCGGATGACCTGCAACGCGCGCTTGACAGCGTCCCATGCGCCGAGGTCTTCTTCGATCACCGAGACGATTCCCCCGTTCATCACCGCCGCGACGAGGAAGGACAGGGGCGTAAGCAGAAGCATCACCGGCTGGAGGCAGATCGCCGCAATCCCCATCGTCACGGCGGTGAGAGCCGCCACGCATAAAAAGAACACGGTAAAAATCAACCCGATCGTCAACTGCACGATAAACATCACGCCGAGGGCGCGTCCGAAATATTGAAACCCGTCGCGGAGCAGATCCAAAAATGATGTCGAACCTTCGCCGCGTTCCGCGCGCAAAATACCGAGCGTGAGCGAAGTCATCCCGGCGGCGCTGGCGAGCAGGCTGGCGATCACGCCGAGAGCGACCACGCCGATCCATGCCGCCATGATCAGCCCCATCATGTCTTCGTTGCCTTCCAGAAGGAAGACCGGCGCGGCAAACGAAAGGAAGATAAACGCGGCGATCAACACGGGGAACGCCATAAACAACCAGAAGGATTTATGTTTCCACGTCAACTTTACCGCGCGCGTCAGAACATCGCCAAAATCAAAGTTCATATTTAACTCCCAATCGTCAATCGAATATCGTCAATCGAAAATCGTTAATTGCCTCACTCCCACTCAATCGTTGCGGGCGGCTTGCTGGTTATATCGTACACCACGCGGTTGATTCCCTCCACCTCGTTCACAATTCGGCTCGAAGTTTTTGCAAGCAACTCATGAGGCAGGCGCGCCCAATCGGCGGTCATAAAATCATCGGTCGCCACCGCGCGGATCGCCGCCGCCTCCTGATACGTGCGCTGGTCGCCCATCACGCCCACCGAACGCACCGGCAACAACACCACAAACGCCTGCGAGGTCTGCGCGCCTTTTCCCAAAAATCCGGCTTTGGATAATTCCTCCAGCAAGATTTGATCCGCCGCCCGCAAACGGGATACGCGCTCGGGCGTACACTCCCCGAGACAGCGCACGGTCAACCCCGGACCCGGGAACGGTTGCCGCCACACCAAGCCTTGATTCAAGCCCAGGGCTTCGCCCACCAAACGGACTTCGTCCTTGAACAAATAACGCAGCGGCTCGACCAGTTCAAACTGCATATCCTCCGGCAGTCCGCCCACGTTGTGATGAGACTTAATCTTCGCCGCCTTGCTCCGGTCGGGACCCGACGACTCAACCACATCGGGGTAGATCGTCCCTTGCACCAAAAACCCCGGCTGTCCGACATTCTTCGCTTCGCGCTCGAAGATGCGGATGAACTTCTCGCCCACGATTTTTCTTTTCGCTTCCGGCTCGGTCACGCCCTTCAACGCGCCCAGAAATTCGTCAGCGGCGTCCACAGTGATGAGTTCCGCGCCCAAGCCCTCCCGAAATGCCGAAGCGACCTGCGCCCCTTCGCCCGCGCGCAACAGTCCCGTATCCACAAAAACGCAGACGAGTTGATCGCCGATCGCCTTGTGAACCAGCGCCGCCGCCACCGACGAATCCACGCCGCCGGATACCGCCGCCAGGACTCTTTCGCCTCCAACTTGTTTGCGGATTTTTTCAACGGCATCGTCAATGATGTTTGCGGGAGTCCAATCCGGCGTCGCGCCGCAGAGGTCAACGGCAAAACGCCGGAGCAATTCGCTTCCATTCGGGGTGTGATTCACTTCCGGGTGAAACTGCACGCCGAAGTATTTGCGTTTCAGGTCGCCCATGGCCGCATACGGGCTGTTTCCGCTTT
>CAADGT010000026.1 GCA_900696595.1 uncultured Chloroflexota bacterium | reverse complement strand
TTCAAATTCAACGTCCACGCGCTGCCCGGCTGGAACTGCTGAAACTCGCTGAGCGAATCGGGCGAATAACTCATCTCCCCGTCGCTTGTGCTGAAGGTTACCTGAAACGATTCGGAACTGTCGCCGATGCGCTGTCCGCTGGAAACGTTCGGCTGGGCATATTCGGGATAAAGGTCATAACCTTCCAGGTCATAGGTCTGAAGCGTCGTCCATTCGTCCACGGTGTAACTGCAATACTGCTCGGTCACGGTATGGCACTCTTCCACGACCTCCGCATAACCGTTGCCCTGATCCACCGTCTTTTGCTCGCAGACTTCTTCGCTCTCTGTGCGGCACGAAACATTGTACGCATCCGAAGGCGGGCTTCCGCGCTCGTTCGAGTAATTAACCGCGCGCACTTCCTGTACCGGGACGGAGGTTTTCCAATACACATCCGACACCGTCCCCTCGACCGAACGCGACGGAAGCGCGAACATGAACAGGATCGCGCCGCAACACAACAAGAGGAAAACGCCGATTCCGCCGGCGATCAGCCAGTTGAATTTCTTCGGCTTGGGCTGGGCGGCAGGAGTCGCCGCGGGTTTAGGCGTTTGAGGCGCGGGGGCTTTGATCGGCGCGCCGCAGTTGGAGCAGGTCTTCGCCGCGCCGGGGTTATCCGTCCCGCAATTTGCGCATTGAATTACTTTCGGCGCGGGTGGAGCGGCTTGCATTACCTGTCCTGCCTGGCGCGCCTTTCCTTCCTTCAAATCCCCGCCGCATTGCGAACAAGTCTCCGCAGCCGCCGGGTTGCGCGTGCCGCAAAATCCGCAGTGGATGTCCGCGCCCGCCTTTGCCGCCTGCACGACCTTCTCATCGGTGATCAATTTTTCATCCGCCGCGCGCTGGAATTGCACGTTCTCCGGCTGGGGCGCGCCGCAATTCCCGCACGTCTTCACGGGTCCCGGGTTGCGCCCATTGCAATTCGGGCAGACCCATTCCAGTTGCACCACGCCTTTGGTTTTCCTTTGCATATCGAACTCCTTGATTTGGAGTCTATTACGAAAACGACTCCGTGAAAATTTCAAATTCCGTGACGTTTCTTGATCTCACCCAGGCGCGATTCGACATCCGGTTCCTTGTGCGGCGACCGATCATCCGCCTCATTCCCCAAGGGACGGTTGGTCAGCGCGTCGAAAACGGATGCGACGCCGTTGGCGACGTTCGCAGGGTCGTAGCCGCCTTCGAGGACGAAGACGATTTTTCCATTGCAAAATTCCTCCGCCATCCCGACCAGTTTTTTCGAGACGTCGTAAAACCCGCGCGTGGAGAGTCCCAGCGAAGTGAGGGGATCGCTCCAATGTGAATCGAATCCCGCCGAGACCAAAAGCATCTGCGGCTTGAACGAGCGTACCATCGGCTTGAAGATTTCGTCGGCGATGCGCGAAAACGCCGCATCCCCCGCATGAGCCGGGAGCGGTACGTTGACAAGGCGATTCTTCGCGTGAGGCGCGTCGTCCAGCCAGCCTGTGCCGGGGTATATCCCCCACTGATGCGTGGAAATGAATCCCGCGCGCTCTTCGTTCAACAGGCAGGCTTGAGTCCCGTTGCCGTGATGCGCGTCGTAGTCAATTACCATTACGCGCTCCAAACCTTTTGCGAGCAAATCCTTCGCGGCGATGGCGATATTACTGAAGATGCAAAAGCCCATGGCGCGGTCGGGTTCGGCGTGATGCCCCGGCGGACGGACGATGGCAAATGCGTTCTGCGCGTCGCCCTTCATCACAGCGCGGGCGCAGGTCAAGACTCCGCCCGCGGCGAGCAGGGCGTCTTCATGCGAGGTCCGCGTCACATAAGTTGGGGCGTAGTCAATGATGCCCGGTCCCTCGGCGCAGGCATGCTTGATGGTCTCGACCATCTCCGCCGGGTGGACGAGCGCAACGTCCTCTTCCCTTGCGCGGGCGGCTTCGACCTTCTCCGCGCCGAAGGAGGGAAGCAACGGTTCCAGAATATCCAGCCTGCCCGGGCGTTCGGGGTGATCCGGGAATTCATGATTTCTTGAAGGGACGAAGGCGTAAAGCGTGGTCACGAGTCAAATTATAGCCCCCAATCTTCTCCCGCACTTCCGCCATTAAAAAGTCGTCGGTTTATGTGTAGAATCTGCGCGCCAAAGTGACAGTCACCTCGCAGGTGACCGTCACTTGCACGCTTATTGCATGGCGCGGTTCGTACCGCAAACTTTAGTTTGCGCCTGCGCGAGAAGCAAACTGAAGTTTGCAGTACCGCGCAAAATCTTCGCGACCGGCGTAGTTTTTAAAGAGTATAAGAGCCAAACTCACGTTGCGCGCCCGCCCCGTACGACAAGGTTCACCTTGCCTTGTAACGCAAAGTGAACTTTGCGGCGCTGCGTAAGGCGGGTTAAAAAGTTACCGCCGCCTGCCAGCATGGGGGGGGCATGTTGGCAAGGGCGGCGGCTGACACCAGAAAACCAGTAAAAGGGAGGGCAGGTGTCGTTGTGGATAATATACACCTTATTTGTCCACTTAACATTAAAAAATAATAAGAGTTCAGCGCTTTCCCCGATCCCCAAAAATTTCCATCCATTCTTCAACTTCTTTTGCCGAAAGATTTCTTCCCTCGTCCCCTTTTGCAGAAGCAACGGATGTCAACGCCGCGCGCATGACCTTTACGAATTCCTCCGAAGCGAGAGCAACGGCTTGGCTTGCCGTTGCCGCTCTGCGCACTTCATGGTCGGACGAAACCACTGTCCAATTCTTCGCGGATTTTCCCATGTCCTCCAGCCGTCTGCGAATGGCAAGATCCGCGGTTTGACCCTGCCGGACAAAGTGAGCCTTGATCATGCCGACCTTCCGCGCGCCCGCCTGCCCGGCGGGCGCGCCGTCGAAGTAAACCTCGACCCCGTGGCGCGCGATCCGCGCAAAGTCCTGCAAGAGGCGGATGAGTTCTTTTTCATCGTCCGGGTCTTCGAGGCGCAATCCGAGTTTGGGAATCAGGTTGTGTCCGTCAATCAGATAGGGCATGAAGCGATTGTACTAAACACGTGCAAAACAAGTCCATAGGCGCGAGCATATCCATGCGCGGTGGAGGAACTTTCAAAAAGGATATTTCTACTTTGGGCTATTGACATTCATTTTATTTTGAGGCATACTCGCGGCATTGCAGGCGGGGGTTTATAAATGAATTTGCCATCCTTATGAAAGGAGGAGGTGATGTCTGACATGGATAGTAGCATTAAACCCAGCGCTGCGGCATCCCTCCTCAAGTAAGTCAGGAAGCCGCAGCGCCCCAAAACTGCCGCCCGCAAGGGCGGCAGTTTTGGTTGAGCGGGATCGCGCGACCACATGCAGGTTGGACGTCGCGGGTATAGATGTTAAAATAGTCCCATGCCAACCTACGATTTCATCTGCAACTCTTGCGGGAACCGCTTCGATGTTTTCCTGACCTACGCCGAATATGGAAAGACGGCCGTGCATTGCGCCCACTGCGACAGCGCGGACGTGCGCCGCCGCATGACGAAGGTGCGCGTTGCCAGGTCGGAGGAGAGCCGCATGGAGGCGGTGGCGGGCGGCCTTTCCGGGTTGGAGGGGTTGGAGGACGACCCCAAAGCGCTCGGTCAGATGATGCGCAAGATGGGGCGGGAGATGGGGGAGGAGACTCCGCCTGAGTTTAATGAGGTGGTGGATCGGCTGGAGGCGGGACAAAGCCCGGCGGAGATCGAATCGGCTCTTCCGGAGATTGAGGCGGGGGCTTCATCCGAAGATTAGGTTTTGGGGACGGGGGATTCCGGAGAAAGACAATCCAATTGGTTATGACTTTTATCCTGCCAACATGAGCGCATATTAACTAGGCATTAATCCGGCGCTTATGTAGAATTTTCAGCATCTGCCGAAGGGTCTGGCGTGCGTGTGATGACGCTGCGCAAGGCGAGCTCTCCCAACGAGCGGGAATCTTGTTCGCAGGAGGTCGTATCCGAATAAGCCTGATTTTCTTAATTCTCAAACCGGTCATTAAGGAGAATGACGATGAACGTCAAAAAGTTTTTAATTTTGCTCGGAGCGTTGGTTGCGATTGGCGCGGCAGTGATTGCCTGCGGCGATAATGCCAGCCCGACAGAGGCGGTTACCGAAGCGCCGACGGAACCGGCCGCTTCTGCGCCGCTTCCTGATACTCCCTACCTGAAGGAGTGGCAGGGTTCCGCGCATGCGGATGCGGCAGGCGAGCCGTTTCGGCATTGGGATGATGCGGCTGAAAACCCCGATGGGATTCCGACAGCCTGCGCGAAATGTCATAGCACAGCCGGGTATCAGGACTTTCTCGGCGCGGACGGCTCGGAAGCCGGAAAGGTGGACGCCAATGTCCCTGCCGCCTCTGCCCAGGGCGTGCAGTGCGTGGCCTGCCATAATGCGGCGACGATTTCCAAGACGACGGTTGTGTTCCCATCCGGCGCGGAGATTGCGGCCGGGGATAACGCTCGTTGTATCGAATGTCATCAAGGGCGCGAGTCGAAGGTGAGCGTGGACGCGCAGATCGAGAAGTTCGGCGCGACGGACCCGGATGCGGTTGTGGCCCCGATCAAGGACGATAAGGGGAACGATGTGTTCTTCGGCTCCCGCAATATTCATTACTACGCGGCGGCGGCCACCTTGTATGGCGGGATGGCGCGCGGCGGGTATGAATATGAAGGCATGACGTACGACGCGAAGAACGATCACATCGAAGGCTACGGCTCCTGTTCGGATTGTCACGACTCGCACACGCTGGAGGGGAAGGTGGAGCAGTGCGCGTTCTGTCATGAAGACGTGAGTTCGACCGACGATCTCAAGGATATTCGCATGGTTTCCTCCGCGCCCGATTACGACGGCGACGGCAACGTAAAGGAGGGCATGTATTATGAGATCGAAGGTTTGCAGGCGGCGTTACTGACCGAGATTCAAGCCTATGCGGCGGGTACGGCCGGTTCGGCAATTTTGTACGATTCGGCTTCCTATCCTTATTGGTTTGTGGATGCCAACGCCAATGGCAGCGCCGACGAGGGCGAGATCGCCTACCCGAACTCATACGCTTCCTGGACGCCGCGCCTGTTGAAGGCGACGTATAACTAGCAGCTTTCGATGAAGGACCCCGGGGCGTTTGCTCACGGCAATAAATACGTGGTTCAACTGCTGTTCGATTCGATTGCCGATCTGGGCGGCGATACCAGCGGGCTGGCGCGCAACGACGCGGGACATTTTGCGGGGAACACCGAGCCCTTCCGCCACTGGGATAAGGACGATGAAGGCAACTTTGTGTATGAAGTGGAAGCGGCTTGCGCCAAGTGTCACAGCGCGGCCGGACTGCCGCAGTTCCTTGAGTACGGCGCGAACCTGCCGGTGGAGTCTTCCAACGGCTTTGCCTGCTCGACGTGCCATAACGAGGCCTCCTGGCCCGAACGCTATGCCGTCGCTTCTGTGACCTTCCCCAGCGGGGGGGTCGTCAGTTTTGGCGGCAAGGACGCGGAGGGCAACTTTGCGGCGGATGAAGGCAACCTGTGCCTGCAATGCCATCAGGGGCGCTCTTCGACCCCGGGCGTGAACAAGGCTCTGGCGGGCAAGGACCTCGATACGCCCGACGCAAAGATCCGCTTTAGCAACATTCACTATTTTGCGGCTGGCGCAACTGTCTTCGGCGCGGAGGCTCAGGGCGCGTATATGTACGACGGCAAGGAATACGCCGGGCAGAACATGCACGCGGAGGAGACCGGCAAGGTCAACAAGTGCCAGGACTGCCATGACGTTCACGCGCTCGAGGCGAATCTGGAATCGTGCGAGACCTGCCACGAGACCGGAGACACCGCCGCCATTCGCGGCGAATCCAGCGCGAATGTGGATTATGACGGCGACGGCGATGTGACGGAAGGCGTCAAGGGCGAGATTGACACGCTGGCTGAGGCGCTCTTCGCCGAGATTCAAGCGTATGCCGAGGGCAAAGGCGCTCCGATCGCTTACGACGCTCATGTCTATCCGTACTTCTCCGGCGCGGATGGCAAGGCGTACGCCAGTTGGACTCCGCGCCTGCTTAAGGCTGCGTTCAATTACCAGTATGTTCAGAAAGACCCGGGCTCGTATGTTCACAACCCGAAGTTTGTGATCCAGTTCCTGATCGACTCGATCGAAGACCTGGGCGGCGATGTGAGCGGCTATACCCGCCCATAACGGCGCATCTGCAATAAAAAAGGCGGCGGGCTTTTGAGCCTGCCGCCTTTTTTGGTATGCGCGCGGCGCATTGACGGGGTGACATTAAACCAGTGTTAAAATGACACGTCTCACTTGTTGATAAATCGGCTTGTGTTTATCATATTCGGCATCTCAGAAAGCGTCATAAACCGGAGGCTGAAAAATGGTCGCTTCTAAAAGAATTATCATGGTTTTCTTTTTTGCGGGGTGCGGTTTGATTCTGTCTGCCTTGTTGGGGTTTGCCCCGCGCAGCGAAGCCCGGGCATGGCAGGGAAGCGCCCAGTCTGCGGACGATTGCGCGACTTGCCACGAACAGGCGGTGGATTTGCTGGCAGACAGCCTCCATGCCGGAATTCCGCTTAAGTGCGATAACTGCCATAAACTGGTTCCGGGGGCGGAGGGGGCGAAACATCCCGAGTTGTATTATTCCACTGAAAGCGAAGAGAATACCTGCGTCACCTGTCACGGAGACGCTTCGACGCAGTGGTACGACGGCCAGCACGGCGATCTTAATATGGATTGCGCCACCTGCCATGAGCCTCACTCGTTGCAACAAAAACTGATCGGAAGCAACCAGACGACCTGCGAAGCCTGCCATAAAAAGCAGGTGAACGCCGGCCACGGTTCGACGCACGCGGCGGCTGGCGCGACGTGTTCTTCATGCCACATCGGCAACGAGACCGGACACGGGTTCAATGCGACGCTGGCGACATGCAACTCCTGCCACGAAGATATTCACGACGCGAATCGCCTGGTGGCGAGCGGGTTTGAGTTTTCCGCTCCGCCTACGGCGACGGAGGAACCAGCCTCCGGCGGGGAGAACGGCGAAGGCGCAGAATCCGGCCTGCCCGAAGAGCAGGAGCCGGAAGAGCAAGCCGGGGGCGGCGTCCAGCTCCCATCCTGGTTGTTTTTGGTCGCCGGTTTGCTGGTCGGCGGGGGAGTCATCTGGGTTGTGCTTGGCAAAGACCCGGGCGTTCCGACTGAAGAGAAAAAGTAGCGGCGGATTGGAGGCGATGATGCAGGCAGACTCTGAGCATAAACCGGCTGAGGCGCATGTCTCCCGGCGCGATCTGATGAAGGTGGGCGCCGCGCTGTTGGGCGCCCTCGGGCTGACGCAATTTATCGGGCTGAACGATGTGCGCGTGCGCGGCAGCGAGACGGATTCGGAGGGCGGGCGCAAGTGGGGCATGTTGATTGATATTAACAAATGCATCGGCTGCAACTATTGCACGTATGCCTGCCAGGCGGTCAACAACCTGGCGGACGATATGTTATACAACGTGGTGACGACCGAGACGACGCAGTCGGGCGGGGAGTTCTATCTCTCGCGCCCATGTATGCAATGCGCCGAGGCGCCGTGCGTGCATGTCTGCCCGGTGCAGGCTACCTACTATCGCCCGGATGGAATTGTGGCGATGGATTATGAGCGCTGTATCGGTTGCCGCTATTGTCAGGTGGCGTGTCCTTACGGCGCGCGCGTTTTCAATTGGAAGCAACCCATCGAGACCAGCCCAAAGTCGCCGGAGTTTGGCATGGCGGAGGTGGAGAATCGTCCGCGCGGCGTGGTGGAGAAATGTCATTTCTGCTCCCATCGCATTGACAAGGGGTTGCAATACGGGCTCACCCCCGGCGTGGATCGCGAAGCCACCCCGGCGTGTGTGGTCGTCTGTCCGACCGGGGCGCGCGCCTTCGGCGATTTGAACGACGCGGCAAGCCCCGTTTCGGTTGCGCGGAGTGAAGCGCTGGTCACTTTGCGCCTGCGCGAAGAACTCAGCACGGAGCCGCGCGTGTACTACATCCCCCCCAACCCCAAACCTGAAGACGGACAGGAGGCTGGAGCATGATCCACGATATTCGTCATCCCATTCTGCGGCTCGGAAAAACGTCGGTGGACATTTTCCCATATTGGATCGGGCTTTTGATCGCGGGTCTGATCTTCGGCCTGACCGGCGCGTTTATCGTCCTGCGCGACGGACTGCAAGTGACGGGCCTGAGCAATTCCGTCCCCTGGGGTTTGTGGATTTCAATTGACCTGTCCTCGATTGCGATGGGCGGCAGCGCCTTTGTGTTTGGGGTCATCGTTTACATCCTGCGCATTAAACGCTTCGAAGCGATTGGAAAACTGGCTGTCCTGCTCGGCTTTTTGGGATATTCCACGGCCGGCATGGTCCTGCTCTTCGATCTTGGTCAGCCGTTTCGCTTCTGGCATCCGATCGTGTTCTGGCAGCCGCATTCCCTGTTGTGGGAAGTGACCATGTGCGTGGTGCTGTATCTTTCGGTTCTGGCAGCCGAAATTTTGCCGGTCATTCTGGAGCATCCGTTCTTCAAAAATCACCCCCTGCTGGCGCGATATAAAATCCTCGGCTCGTTGATGGGACGGGTACACGCGCTGTCAAACTGGTTGCACAAGGCGGGCCCGGTTCTGGCTGTGGCCGGGCTGACGTTATCCCTGCTTCATCAAGCCTCCCTCGGCGCAACCTATTCCGTCCTGGCAGGGCGCGGAATCTGGTTCAACCAGAGCGCGCCGGTGCAGTTTGTCTTCTCCGCCATGAGCGGCGGCGTCTCGTTGCTGTTCATCGCCAGCGTTTTCATCTTTCGCGTCATGCGCCCGGGAACGGTCGGCGATTCGGCGCTGTACGATGTGGCGCAACTGGCGGGCGGAATCACCCTGCTGCTCACCTATCTGCGCGTGTGGGATTGGGCGGTCACCAACTATTACAGTTTCGACCGCGAGATTTTCCTGCAAACGCAAATGCTCGACACCATCGCTCCCTACTCGCTCACGTTCTGGCTGGGGCAGGCTGTGTTGCCGATCATCGCCGGTTCGATTCTATTGGCGGCGAAGCGCGTGAGAAACTTCCGCTATTTGATGGCCGCCGCCGTCGTTCCCATTCTGGCCGCCATCATCACGCGCTGGAACTACAACTTCGCCGGGCTGATTGCCTCCATTTCCTACGACCCGTTCACGCCCAACATCATCCTCAATTCCTACACGCCCACCTGGGTGGAGTTCGCCGTCGCCACGATGGTTCTGTGCTACTGGTTGTTGGCCTTCAGTCTGGCCGCGCGCTACCTTCCCTTTCGGGCGGGAGACGACCGGCATGGACCGGACTCCGCGGAGATTTAAACTCCGCGCCTCGATCGCCCTGCCGCATGGAGCGGCGCAATGGACCTTCGCAAACTTGAATTCTTTCTCTGCGTGGCGGACGCTTCCAGCCTGTCTGGCGCGGCAAGGCAATTGCGCATCAGCCAGCCCGCGCTCAGCCGCCAGATCAAACTGCTCGAGGCGGAACTTAACGCCAGCCTGTTCACCCGCACGAACGCCGGTCTGATCCTGACCGAATCCGGACACCTGCTCCTGCCGTATGCCCGCCGCCTCCTGCGCGACGCCAACGAACTGCGGGAGATGATGACCTCCATGCAAAACAAAGAGACGGGCGAACTGCGTATTGTTTGCAGTTCCACCAGCGGGAGATTCATCCTGCCGCTTATGGTCGCCCGTTTCTGCGCCGCCTATCCCTCCGTCCGCGCCCGCATCCTTGCCTGCCAGCCGCGCCACATCGCCGAAAAACTGCTGGGAAGCGAAGCCCATCTCGGCGTCATCAGTTCCGAACCGGCGGAGACTGCCCTGCAAACCCAGGAATTCTTCCGCGACACAATCGGGTTGGCTGTCCCTTCGGCGCATCCCTGGGCGGGCAGGCCTTTCGTTGAACCGGCGGAACTGCTTCAGGAACCTTTCATTTTGCGCGAGGAATCCTCCGGCACGCGCAAGGTCATGCTGGAGGAGTTGGCAAAATTCGACATCGCTCTCGAAGACCTGAACATCTTCCTCGAAGTGGGAAGCGTGGAGGGCGTTCTCGAACTGGTCGCAGGCGGCTTCGGCGTTTCCTTTGTCTCGGAACTGGCCAGCCGCAACCTGCGCCGCCTCGGAAGAATCGTCCGCCTGCCGGTGGAAGGGCTGAGGATGGAGCGCGTCAACTTCCTTGCGCGAAAACGCGCCGCGCCGCCTCATCGCGCGCGCGACGCGTTCTGGAGCTTCATCCACGCCCCGGAAAATGAAGATCTTCTTCGCCGCAACCCGGACTGATGCGTTTTACGCCTGCCTGTCGCCCTCCGCCCACTGACAGCGCGCGGCAAAGAAAGCATAGATGAAACTGAGCGCCATGCACCCGCCCCAAAAGAACGGCGTCATGCGCATCTCCAGCGCCCCTGTCAACCTCAGCAGGGGGATCAACAGCGCCAGTCCCAATAGAGACAACCCGATGGACTTGAACAAAAGCGGATGACGCGCGCGCGCCAGATCGCACCACCGCGAACCCCCGCTCTGTGTGGCAAGCCCCAGGATCGCCCCTCCCAGCAACCCGATAAACAGTGAAACTGCCATGGTCTCCTCCTTCGGCGCATTCAACGCCGAAATTCAGCGACTCTTTCCGCAATTTCATCATACCCGCCGGGCGCCTCTTCCGCCAGTAAAGTCCGTCATGACCGCTATTTCATTTTGGAATGACCCGGGATAGAAAAACAGAATATCCCGCTGTTTGTAGCGGACGTTTGATATTGCGCTTTTCCAAATTAACCTGGCAATCCCCGCGAAACCCGGCCGCCCTTGCCTGGCGCCCCAATAAAAAACGCCCCGAAAATTTTTCGGGGCGTTTGAGCGGGCAAAATCAGCTGGCATGTCCAAGCCGGGGGTCGAGCGCGTCCCTCAACCCGTCCCCAATGAGATTGAAAGCCAGCACGGTGAGCATGATCATAAAGCCCGGATAAAACACAAGATGCGGCGCAGTGAATACCTGGTTGCGTTCCGCGCCGAGCATGGAGCCCCACTCCGGCGTTGGAGGTTGCGCGCCGAGTCCGAGGAAGGAAAGAGCGGCCGCGTCCAATATGGCGGTGGCGATCCCCAGCGTTCCCTGCACAATGAGCGGCGTCAGGGCATTCGGCAGAATCCGTTTGAAAAGGATTTCGTAGGTGTTTCCGCCAAGCGCCCTGGTGGCGGAGACATAATCCATCTCACGAACAGAAAGCACGCTAGCGCGCACTACGCGCGCATACGCAGGAATGGAGACGATGCCGATGGCGAGCAAGGCGTTGATGAGCCCAGGTCCCAGAACTGTGACAATGGCGATCGCTAAAAGAAGCGAGGGAAATGCCAGTAACACGTCCATGACGCGCATGATGACATTGTCCACCCATCCGCCCAGATAACCGCCGAGAGCGCCGAGCACAGTGCCGATGATGATGGCGAAAGTCACGGTGGCAAATCCAACCATTAAGCTCAGGCGGGAGCCATATAACAGGCGGCTAAACTCGTCGCGAATGTTTCCGTCCAACCCCAGAATGTGTTGAGGCTCATCGGCGGGACAGCCAAGCATATGAATACAGGGCGGAAGTCTTTTTTCTATCGATCCAGAATAGCCCTGAATATCGAGCATTGATTTCAACGGATCGTAAGGGGCGAGCCATTGCGCTGTCAGGGCAACCATAATCAGAATGCCGATAATAACCAGCCCGATAACGGCCGATTTACGGCGTAATAAACGCCGCAGGGTGATATTCCACAGGCTGAGAGATTGAAGGGACATACCCTCCACATCCAGCCTGGCATTTGCTTGTTTGTTTTTGGCCATATTCAGTTTAACCGAATGCGAGGATCAAGGTAAGCGTATGAGATATCCACGATAAGATTCAATGCGACAAAAAAGACCGCAATGACAACTGTAAACGCCTGGACGATTCCATAATCGCGCGCGGTAATCGCTTCATACAGTATGCGCCCGACTCCAGACAGGTTAAAGACCGTTTCTGTCAACACGGCGCCTCCGAGCAATCCTCCAAATGAAAGCCCAATGACGGTCACCAATGGAAGCAACGCGTTGCGAAACGCGTGTTTTATTATGACCGTCCTATACCGCAACCCCTTGGCGCGCGCGGTGCGGATGTAGTCCTGCCCTAAAACCTCCAACATGGAAGATCGCGCCATGCGCGCGATCAACGCCATGGGGATGGTTCCCAGCGCCAAAGCCGGAAGGATGAGATGAGTGGTTGCGTCTTTGATCAGGTCAAAATCACGGCTGAGGAATCCGTTCAGGATGTTCATGCGGCTTAGAAAATCCAGGATGGTGAACGTCGTCGTGCCTTCGGTCACGTTCATATTCCATACTTCATAAAAAGGGATCGGTATCAAACCTGGAGATAAACGCCCCGAGGGGGGGAGTTGAAACGGCGTGTCTTTCAGGGCAAGGGCAAAGATATACGCCAGCATCAAACCCAGCCAAAAGACGGGCATGGACACCCCGATATTCGCCCAGAGCATGGTTAATACATCAACCCAGGAATTGTGTTTGACGGCGGAGAGTATTCCCAAAGGTATGCCCACCAACATGCTGATCAATAATGCCGCAATTGCCAGTTCGACCGTGATCGGAAGACGCTGCATCAGAATTTCGGTCACCGGCAATGAAAACCGAAAAGATCGCCCGAAGTCCCCTTGAAGGATTTCCTTCATATAAACAACAAACTGAACCGGGATCGGCTTATCCAACCCGTGACGACGGAGGAAATCGTCGCATACCTCATCCGTGGCTTTTTCCCCCAGCATTGCGCGACATGGGTCGCTTGGAATAAGCCGCGCGAGAGAAAACGTGACAAATAAAATGCCAATAAGAACTGGAATACTCAGGATGATACGGCGAAGGATATAAGTAATCATGGAGGGGTATGAGAATCCCCGGCAGGCGATACTCCCCTGCCGGGGATTGTCTTACAGTAATCGGATCAAGGAATCCGGCTTATTGCGGAGCGTTCATGAAATTACCGAACAGATAGGTCCAGTATTCGAACGCGCCGGTGTTGCCCTTGTGGAGCGGGTGCGCGGCATCCCACTGCACGGCGTAGGACAGTACCACGTCGTTGGCGTCGAGCGAAGAGCCATCGTGGAAGGAAACGCCCTGGCGGAGGTGGAAGGTCCACTCGGTCAGATCGGCGTTCGATTCGTACGATTCAGCCAAGCCGCCGGTTTCAACCGCGGTGCCGCCGATTTCGTAGGACAGCAAAGGCTCGGTGACTTGCTCGCAGGCACGCAGAGATTCGCCGTCGGTTTCGTCGGCGCAGTAGAGCGAAATGGGTTCAGCGTTCTGCATCCACACGAAGGTGTCCTGCCCGGCAACGCCCATAACAGCGAAGATTTCGGTGCTGAGCGGGCTGGCGTGAGCGCCTTCCACAGCGGCTTTATACGCCGCGGCGTTGCCGCCGTGAGCGACGGGGATCATCGGGACATGCAGTTTGACGGCATTGTTGGCGGCTTCGTAGAACGGAGCGCGAGCGGCAGGGTCGCCCAATTGAGCGCCGGAGGCAAGCGCTTCGTTGATATCGTCAAAGCCAACGCCGAACGAATCGAACGCGGGTCCGCGGAAGTGAGCGTCGAGGAAGTTGACGACGTCTGGGAAGTCTGCGCCCCAGCCGAGGAGGAAGAGCCCGTCCAGTTCGCCGGAGTTGGCGGCGTCAATGAACGCGCCGGATTCCATAACTACGATCTCAACGTCAACGTTCAGGTTGGCTTTCAACTGCGCCTGAATATCCTGAGCGACAACGCCCGGATCGGGCAGATAACCGCGCACGACGTCGCGATAGTACAGTTTGATGGCGGGGAAGGGGTTGCTCTCGCTATAACCAGCCTCCGTCAGCAACGCCTTGGCGGCATCCAGGTCGTAGGCATACCATTCTTCGCCTTCGCAGCCGTTCGGGATGGAGCATGGGGTGAAGTGAGAAGCGACTTCCGATCCGGGGGGATAGAAGTTATCCACGATGCGTTGTCGGTCAATCGCCTGGGCAAATGCCTGGCGCACGATTTCGTTATCGAACGGCGCGAACTTGTTGTTCATGCCGATGTACATAACGTTGAGCGCTTCGCGTTGGAGCAACTGCAGGTTGGAATCGCCGCTGACCGTCTCAAAATCATCGGGACCGACGTTGTCCATACCGTCAACGGTGCCGGATTGGAGTTCGAGCAGGCGCTGAGCCGATTCGGTGCTCCAACGGAACACCAGAGTCTGGCTCTTGGCGGGCTCGCCCCAATAATCGTCGTTGCGGGTGAAGACGATCTGGTTGCCGCGTTCCCAAGATTCGAGTTTGTAGGGACCCGTGCCGATGGGTTTCTCGAGCAGATCGCCCGTCCCACCAGTGGATTCGAGATATTCGCTCGGTTGAATGCCGAGGGATGAAAACGCCACTTTCGCAGGGACGGCTGGATCGGGCGTGCAGAGCGTGATCTTCACGGTGAATTCATCCACCGCTTCGATAGACTTGACGTTGCCGCCGTAATCGCAGTTCGGCGCTTCCACTTTCATGCCTTCGTAAGGCGCGGCGGGTTCGGTGGCGGGCGCCTCAGTTGCGGGGGCGGGGGCTTCCGTGGCGGCTTCGGTGGCGGCTTCGGTGGCTACGGGCGTGCCACCGCAGGCGGCGAGCGCCATGCTCGCGACCACCAGCAACGAAAGCAGGACGAACAGATTTCGTTTCATACGGTTCTCCTCCAATAGAGAATATGTGTTTCATTTTGCCGCGCAAAATGATCGGAGATTATACACCCAATATAAATGCAACGGTAAACCGATTTAGACGGGGATAAGAGTCGTGTCACACCGTAGTTTTGATTTTCACGTATAATCAAAAGATGCAGGCAACACAGCGCCTCCCCTATTTATGGGATTACGATCTCGACCAAATACAATTCCGCGAAATTCTGAGTGGTCGTCTCACGAAGGGACGGCTAAACCAGGATTGGGCAACGCGTCGCTTGC
>CAADGT010000025.1 GCA_900696595.1 uncultured Chloroflexota bacterium | reverse complement strand
TTGTCAAAAAAATCTGCGTCCATCCTCCGCGTTACATAGTCTGGAGTACCGAAACGGTAAATCTGGACGACCCGTTCCAAAAACGCTGGCTGTTGCGTCAAACCTTGATGTACGGCAGAATAGTCAGACGTTTTGTACGTTTGTCCAGTTGGATAAATCCACGAAACCCTAAGAAAGTTTTCATGCCATGATCGCCACCCTGCGCGGAGAAGTTTCCCAGATCGAAGACAACGCCCTCATCGTCGAAGTCGGCGGCGTGGGACTGCGAGTCTTCGTCCCTGCCCCGGCGCGAACGAACGCCAAAGCGGGGGAAATCCTCTTTCTGTTCACCCATCTCGTCGTCCGCGAAGATGCGCTGACCCTGTACGGATTCGAATCCCAGGCCGACCGCGACCTCTTCAACCTCCTGCTCGGCGTGGACGGAGTCGGTCCCAAAGTGGCGCTATCCGTCTTATCCACCCTCACGCTCGAAACGATTCAACGCGCCATCTTTGCGGACGAAGGCGAACTGCTGGGCAAAGTTCCCGGCGTGGGCAAGAAGACCGCGCAAAAGATCGCGCTTCACCTAAAAGACAAACTCAAGCCGACGGACGCGCTCGCCAAAGTCGCCGCGCTCGCCGACTACGACAGCGAAGTCCTCGCCGCGCTCACCGCGTTGGGATATTCCGTTGTCGAAGCCCAAGCCGCATTGCAATCGCTGCCCAAAGACGCGCCCAAAGACGTGGAAGAACGCCTGCGCCTGGCGTTGCAATATATCGGGGGGTAATTGTCGTAGGGGCGACCCGTCACGGTCTTGCATTACCTTGGAACATAATAAAGGGTCGCCCTGCTCGCCGGGAAATTATTTTCTTCAAAATTCATAATCTCATATAACGGCTCGTTGTAACGGGCGCTGTGCTTCACAGGCAAGGATTCACTCTTTCACAGGGCGACTCTCTTCTGGCGCAATAAGCTTCGCCGAAAAATTTGAACGGGTCGCCCCTACGTATTACGGCAAATCATTAACCGCGCCTCATCTGGGGGAATTTCCTTTCATGTATAATCTTTTTCATGAACAGACTCAAAAATATCAATAAACGCTGGTACATTCTGATCGTCCTTGTCATCGGCGTCCTCATTGCGTTACTCCCGCCCGTCCGAAGCCGACTCTCGATTCAATATGAATTATTGCGCGCTCGCGTCATTTACCTCTTCAGACCGCCCAACGAGGCTGTGTTTCAGCCGGGCGAACAGAATCCATTGACTATTGAAACGGCAATCGGGACCGCGCGCGCCGAGATGTTGCGAACCCTGACGCCCGAAGCCACTGTAACTGTCACACCGGGCGCGACCTTCACGCCAACCATAACAACCACGCCGATTCCCGACCGGGTTATCCTGCCGGGAATTACCTATGTTGACCAGCACAACCGCTGGAATTACTGCGGTCCCGCCAATTTGACGATGGCGCTAAAGTTCTGGGGCTGGAGCGGCGACCGCGACGATATAGCAAAAGTGGTCAAGCCCGGCTCACCCGACACCAAACTGGATTTCATCCAACGCGGCTTGCCGGATAAAAACGTCATGCCCTATGAACTGGTGGATTTCGTAAATGAAAACACAAAATATCGCGCCCTCTCCCGTTACGGCGGGGATGAAGACCTTATCAAACGCCTGTTAGCCCGGGGTTTCCCATTGATCATCGAAAAAGGCTATTACAAAGATATAAAGAAAAATAAGGACTGGCTCGGACATTATCTCTTCACCACGGGTTACGACGATACGCGCGGCGGTTTCATCGTGCAGGACGCATATCTCAGGGACGAAAAACTAAACCCGATCGGCAAAGATATGTTTGTTGACTACGCAACCTATCAGGATGGCTGGCGTCATTTTAATTATTTGTTTATGGTGGTCTACCCCGCCGAGCGGGAGGGAGAAGTTCTAAGCATCCTCGGTCCATTGTCAGATGATGCCTGGGCGTCGCGGCGCGCGCTTGCGTTGGCCGAGGAAGATATTGAAACCCTGACCGGCAACGACCTTTTCTACGCATGGTTTAACAAAGGAACGAGTCACGTCGCTCTCAACCAATATTACGACGCGGCAACCGCCTATGACCAGGCATATTTGCTTTACTCAAACTGGGATACATCCAAAGGAGAACAGCCTTATCGCATGTTGTGGTATCAAACCGGGTTGTATTTCGCCTACTATTATTCCGCCCGCTACCAGGATGTAATTAATTTTGCAAATACCACGCTCACCAAAACCATCTCCAAACCCACGCTCGAAGAATCCCTGCTCTGGCGCGGGCGCGCCTACTACATGATCGGCGACACAAACGCCGCCGTCGCCGACTATCGCGCCGCGCTCCAAATCCACGCCAATTGGTATCCCGCCGTGCAGGCGTTGCAGGAACTCGGCATGCAACCGTGATAGTTATGTAGTTTGATAGTTATGTAGTTTGATAGTTATGTAGTTTGATAGTTATGTAGTTTGGTAGTTATGTAGTTTGATAGTTGCATGGTTCAATATCAATGGAGGATAAACTATGACGAAGATTGAACAATTTGAAGATTTGCACAGTTGGCAGAAGGCGCGGCAACTTGCCAACCAAATCTATGATCTGACAGAGTATCCGCAGTTTTCAAAAGACTATCGCCTGTGTCATCAGATTCGAGATGCGGCTGGCTCAGTAATGCACAACATTGCTGAAGGATTCGATTCGGGAACGAATCCAGAGTTCATACGTTTTCTGAAGATGTCGCGGCGCTCCGCAAGCGAAGTGCAATCGGAGTTGTATCTGGCGCTCGACCGAAAGTACATTAATCAGGACGAACTCAAACACGCCTACAACCTAGCCACAGAATCCAAGCGGCTCATCAACGGCATGATTGCCTACCTTCGAAAACCCAAGCCTCCCCAAAAACCATAAAACTACCAAACTACCAAACTACCAAACTACCTAACTTATTTATGAAAACCAAACTGTCGTTAATTGAATCTATCCTTATTGCCGGACTTGTATCTGCATTTCTTGCGCTTTGCGTTTTGATTGGCTATGCAATCGTCGTCGTCGCAAACGAACCAGTGGATGGATTACCCACGCCTCAGCCTGATTCTCCTCTAATAGCCTCTCCCACCCCCGAAATCTTGATCCTCCCCACAGACTCTGCCGCGCCTCTCCCCACCCTCGAACCGACTCTCCAACCCGAACAGATTCCCACGCCGATTCCCTCCTTCAACGACAGCCCGCCGCCCATCGGCAAGATCGCCTTCGCCTGCTACATCAAACAGATAGACCAGATCTGCCTGCTCAACGCCGACGGCAGCGGGCGGACTCAACTGACCAACCTCCAAGCCACCGCTTTTTACCCTTCGATCTCGCCCGACGGCAACACGATTTATTTTTCCTCGCGCGATACGGGGAACTTTGAAATCTACTCCATTGACATCCACGGAAACAATCTTCAAAAACTGACGAAAGGCATCGGCGCGCTCTACGCTCCCGAACTCTCCCCCACCGGCGAGTGGATCATCTTCACCAACAACGGAAACGGACTCTGGCTGATGAAGCCCGACGGCTCCAACCCCCACGCGCTCACCACCAAAGACGACATTGACCCCTCCTGGTCGCCCGACGGCTCGATGATCTCCTTCGCCTCATCCCGTTCCGGCGCGCGCCAACTCTTCGTCATGAACGCCGACGGCTCGGACATCCGCCAGGTCACGGACTTAAACAACATGGGCGGACGCAACACCTGGTCTCCCGACGGCTCCCGCCTTGCCTTCTACCGCGGGCCCAAAGGCGACCGGAACATTTACGTCATCAACGTGGACGGAACCGGACTGGTCAAACTCACCGACGGCGGCGACAACCTCGGACCCTCCTGGTCGCCCGACGGCAACTGGATCGTCTTCACCTCCTTCCGCGACGGCAACAACGAACTCTACATCATCCACCCCGACGGCACAGGACTGACACGCCTCACAAACAGCCCCATCTCCGACTGGCAGCCGAGATGGGGAAGATAAAAAGAACCGGGCGATAACCAACCCGGTTCTTTTTTTTCAACTCCTCAACTTCGCGCCGATTTCCCTCTCCAGCCGTTTGACGATCTTGTTGCGGATGGCGGCGGCTTCGGCGTCGGTCAGGGTTTTGTCTTCGGCTTGATAGGTGAGGGCGTAGGCGAGGGATTTTTTCCCCGCGCCGATCTTTTCATCGCGATAGAGATCGAACAGGCGGACGTTCGTCACGGCTCTTCCGCCGGTCTGCCTGATCAGCGCTTCGACAGTTTCAGCCTTCACGGATTCATCCACGATCAGGGCGATGTCTTCGTAAATGGGCGGGGTCTCGGGGACGGTTTGGATTCCATACGTCGGCGCAATGGAGCGCATCGCGTCGAGGTCGAACTCGGCGACGAGGACGGGGGAATCGCTAAGTTCGTAACGCTCCTTTACCAGCGGGTGCAGTTCGCCGAACACGCCAATGACCTTATCGCCCGCTTTGACTTCGGCGGCTTTGCCCGGGTGCAGGCCTGCGCTGAGCGGAGGCGAAGCGTGGGAGGAGGAGGCGGCGGCAGTGTAGGAAATGTTCGAGAGGCGCAACCCGCTCAACATGAGTTCGATGCGTCCCTTCAGGTCGAAGAAGTCCAGCGCGGGGGAATCCTTCACATCCCATGCTGTCGCTTCGCGCAAGCCGGTCATCGCAATGGCAAGTTTGCGCGGTTCGTCGGGCAGTTCGTTTGCATGAGGCTCGAAGACGGGGCCGATCTCGAAGAACGAAAACGATTCGCTGTGGCGGATGTTTTTCTCCAGCGCGTCCAACACGGAGGCGGCGAGACTGCGGCGCAGGACGCTCTTTTCGGGCGCGATGGGGTTGGCAAGGCGGACGTGATCATCGTAATGCGCGATGCGCGATTCTTTTTCAGGGGAAGTCATGCGATAACTGACGACCTCCTGCAAGCCGAGCGCAACGAGCAGGTCGCGCAGATGTTCCTCCCACTCGTGGGCGGGGTTGCCAACCTGCGGCGGGAGCGCGTCCGCCATCGTGGTGGTTGGGATGTTGTCGTAGCCGTAACTGCGGGCGACTTCTTCCAGCACATCCGCCACGCCGACGATGCCTTCGCCGATATCGAGACGATGAGGGGGAGCGGTGATTAGTAATTGGTTATTGGTAATTTGGCATTTGAATTCGAGACGGCTGAGAAGTTCGGCGGTTTGTTCAAGAGTCAGATCAACCCCAAGCCAGCGCTTCACGTCGTGGATGGTAATTTCGACCGCCGCTTCTTTCGGCGGCAGCGGGTAAACGTCCACAAGGTCGGGGGCGATTGCGCCGCCCGCCCATTCCGCCATGTATTGCAAACCGAGGCGCACGCCGCCATCCGCCATGGCGGGATGGATGCCGCGCGAGAAGCGGAACGAGGCTTCGGAGGGCAGGTTGTGTTGTTTTGCTGTGCGGCGGACGTTGATGAAGTTCCACGACGCGCCTTCGAGCAGGATGTTTTTGGTCGCGTCGCTCACTTCGGATTCCGCGCCGCCCATCACGCCCGCCAGCGCGAGGGGGCCTTTCTCGTCGCAGACCAGGACGTTCATGGGGGTGAGCGTTCGTTCGTTGCCGTCCAGGGTTTTGAGTTTTTCGCCCTCTTTCGCGGCGCGGGTGATGATCCTGACCTTTTTATTGTGGGGCGGATTGTCAATCCGCTTTACAAGCACGTCGTAATCAAAGGCGTGCAACGGTTCGCCGTATTCGAGCATGGCGTAGTTGGTCGCGTCCACCACGTTGTTGATCGGGCGCATCCCCGCCAGTTTGAGTCTGCGTTGAATTTGGTACGGGCTGGGTTTGATCTCAACATTGCGAATTAATCCAAACACAAAGCGCGGGTTGAGTTCGGGGTTAGTGATTTCAATTTCAACCAACTCCTTGACTGATTGACCGCTGGTAACGGGTAATTGGTGATTGGTAATTTTCAGATTCCTGCCGAGCATGGCGGCTAATTCACGCGCAATGCCGATCACATTTGCATTGCGAGCCATGTTCGGCAGAATGGAAATATCGAGAACAGCGTCGCCCATGTAATCCGCGAGCGGCATTCCCACAGGCGCGTCGTCGTCGAGGAGGATGATTCCGTCGTGTTCGTCGGCGATGCCCAGTTCCTTTTCGGAGCAGACCATCGAGTACGAATCCACGCCGCGGATCTTGGCGCGTTTGAGCGTCATCAAAACCTGCCCGTCGGTGTGCCCGTCATAGAGCGTCGCGCCCTCCTTTGCATAGGCGACCTTGATCGGCTTTTCAAGCCGCCCCGCGCCCTTGAGGTGGAAAATGTTCGGCGCGCCGGTGAGAACAACCTGGTCCTGCTGTCCGTCGTACAGGTCGAGCAGGGTCAACTTATCCGCGTTGGGATGCGCCTTCACCTCGCGGATCTCCGCCACGACCAGTTTCTCCCTGTCCCAGCCGATGCCCTCCGTTTTGAATTCGTGCTTCTCGCCCGGCTTGTAAACCGGCATGGGCAGTCCGACGTAAAGAATCCCGTCCACCTCCAAACCGGCGAAGGTCAGTTTGCGGGCAATGTCTTCGACGGAAAGTCCGCTCAAATCAATGAAATCTTTCAGCCAAGATAAAGGTATCTTCATAATGTACTCCTGAGAGAGTAGAGAATAGATGAGTAGAGATTAGTGAGCAGTGTCTTCGAACCCATCAGGGTCTTCCGTAGGTTCGAATTCGTATGGTTCAGAGTCTTCACGAACTTTGTAGTTTGCTCCAGGTTCATTCTCGCCTTGTTTGCTTTTTTTGAGAAAGGCGATATAGCCATTTAACATTTTCTCGATTTCTTCGCCTTCTTTTTCCAATTCTTTGTAGAGCCCTTCGGAAATGAAACCCACTTCAAAGCAGAAAAGCAAGTGGCTGAGAGTTTCTTCCAAAGAGCCGCGGGCGTTGTAGCAAAAGCGAACATTATCCTGATAATAAAACCGTCCATATCCTTCCGCGATATTGGCGGAAACGCTTGTTGCTGAACGGCGGATTTGCTGATTCAGGTTCCATTTTTCTTCCGGAGGCAACAAGGGCAAAACCTGCTTGTAAGCCTTCACTGCAAAATCCTTTGCCCGGACCCAAACCTGTAATTTCTTCAAACCTTGAATACTCATTTCATTCTCCTTTACTACTCTCTATTCTCTACTCTCTATTCTCTACTCTCTA
>CAADGT010000024.1 GCA_900696595.1 uncultured Chloroflexota bacterium | reverse complement strand
GCGCTTTTGCCGAATGAAATTCTTAACGCCAGGTCGCAAAGACGCGAAGGGAAAACCCTTGAATCTTTGCGGCTTGGCGGCTTTGCGTTTAAAAGGAAACCGCAATTCATGACCGCGCCCAGTATAGCGCACTAGTGTGCAAGCAAAGGTTGTCAGCGCCTCCGCTCAAGCCGCCGTCCTGTGCGAAGCCCCCTGTGGGCGGCGGCGGTTTACGAGGGAAATCCCGCGCCGAGGACGGCGCCGGGAGCAGGTTACCTGACATGTTTTGCATGCACACCGCGCACTATCGTCCTATGGAAGAGGGCGGCGGGTCTGGTATACTCTCGAAAAAAGGATAGTATGTCCCATATCAATCTCGACGTTGACCCCTGCGACCACATCACCGCCGACGCCATCGGACAGCCCGGTCAGCGGGTCTTTTATCTCCACGCCTACCAGGACGCGCGCACCATTACCGTTATCATCGAAAAAGCGCAATTGGTCACGCTCGCCATCGGCATCGAACAATTTCTGGGGCAACTCAGCCAGCAATATCCGCAACTCGAAGAAGCCTCCGGCGATTATGTCGAGGACGTGATGCGCATCCATCCGCCGGTGGACCCGCTCTTCCGCGCCGGGGAGATCGGCCTGGGTTACGACAAAGACCGCGACCGCGTGGTGGTCTTCGTCAAGGAATTGCTCGGCGAAAACGCCGAACCCGACTCCGCTTCCCAGATCCGCTTTTGGGCGACGCGCGCGCAACTGCGCCAGCTGGCCCGCTGGGGACAGGAAATCTCCAGCCGCGGACGCCCCCTCTGCCCGCAGTGCGGTCAGCCGATGGAACCAGGCGGTCACTTCTGCCCAAAGAAGAACGGGCATTTGCATTAGGTTGGGTAGTTGAGTAGTGAGTAGTTATCAGTGGTTGCGGACGTAAGCAATGTCCTTCAGTTCGGCGAGTATGAATTGAGGGGTCAATTTATGTTGGGGTCGAACTACACCTTCCTTGTGGATGTTCATCACGAAGGCGAGACCGTCAAAGCCGTTTACAAACCCAGCAGGGGCGAGCAACCGCTGTGGGATTTTCCCGACAACACGCTTGCCTTGCGTGAAACCGCCGCGTATCATCTCAGCAAGGCGCTCGGTTTTCACATCGTCCCCGTCACCGTTTACCGCGAGGACGGCCCGCACGGGCCCGGTTCGCTTCAGCAATATCTCGATTACGACATCGAATATCACTACTTCAACTTTACGCCCGCAGACAAGGATAAACTTCGCGCCGTCGTCCTCTTTGACCTGCTCGCCAACAACGCCGACCGCAAGGGCAGTCATGTTTTCTTCGAGGATGAAACAAACCATCTTTACGCCATAGATCACGGATTATGTTTTCATGAGGAGGATAAACTCCGCACCGTGATCTGGGATTTCGCCGGTCAGCGCATCCCCGACGAATTGCTCGCGCCTCTTTCCTTAACCGGAGCCTGGTCCGCCCTCCTTGAGCCTTATCTTGCGCCGACGGAGATTCTCGCCCTCCGCCGCCGCGCGGACGATTTATTCAAGACGAGAGTCTTCCCTCATCCCCTGCAGGGACGCAGGATGTATCCGTATCCGCCAATTTAACCCGTCATTGCGAGGAGCGTCCTGAGCGGAGGCGCGCTTTTACGCCGAAGTCGAAGGACGGCGACGAAGCAATCTTCTGGGAAACGGGAGATTGCTTCGTCGCAAAGAGCAAGAGCGCTCCTCGCAATGACGAAAAGGAGAACCATGCATTACAACCTCTGCTTCATCGGCTTCGGCAACGTCGCCCGCTCGCTCGTCCGTTTGTTGGAACGCAAACGCGACGTATTGAAATCGAAACACAACGTCACATATTCCATCACCGGCATCGCCACCGGAAAACACGGCTTTGCGGTCAACCCCGATGGATTGGATATTCAAAAGGCTTTCGAACTCGTCGAAAGCGGACAGGACATCTCCCAACTTACCAACCACCAACCCTTCGACTTCGCTCAGGGCAAGTCACCAATTACCAATTCCTTGGATGTCATCCAACATTCCTCCGCAAATGTAATGTTCGAGAACTCGCCCGTCAACACGCAGACGGGACAGCCCGCCGTGGATCACATCCGCGCGGCGTTGAATTTGGGGATGCACGCCATCACCGCCAACAAGGGCCCGGTTGTGCATGGCTGCCGCGAACTGACCGCGTTAGCGGCGGAGAGGGGAAAAAAATTCCGGTTTGAATCCGCGGTCATGGGGGGCGCGCCCGTTTTCAGCGTCATGAGAGAGGCGTTCCCGCTGGCGGAGATCGAATCCTTCAAGGGCATCCTCAACGCCACCACCAACGTCATCCTCTCCAGAATGGAGGGCGGGGAATCCTATGAAGAGGCGCTGGCGTACGCGCAAAAGATCGGGCTGGCCGAGACCGACCCGACCAACGACGTGGACGGCTGGGACGCGGCCATCAAAGTCGCCGCGCTTGTGACGGTGTTGTGGGACGCGCCGCTCACGCCGCAACAGGTCAACCCGACGGGCATTCGCGGCATTACGCCTGAGATGATCGCGGAGGCGAAGGCGGCTGGCAGGCGGTACAAACTGGTTTGCTCCGCCGAAAAGACCGACGGCAAGATTCAAGTCGGCGTCGCGCCGCAACTGGTGGATGCGGCCTCGCCGCTGTACGGCATGATGAATTCCAGCACGGGCGTCACGTTCCGCACCGATGTCATCATTGATTATTCGATTATCCTCTCCGAAAAGCCGGGCATGACCGGCGGACCCGAAGAGACCGCCTACGGTTTATTCGCCGATTTCGTGAATATCGCCAGGTCGTGACCGTCCCGATTCGCATCATGGGTTGATGTTGAAACGGCGTTACACGCGGCTGCCGTCTTTATTGGACGTTATTGGATAAAGTCTATCGTTGATTGACCTTCGCGCGGCTGTAGATGGCAATTCCCGCCGAAGCCGAGACGTTGAGCGACTCGACTTTATTGCCGATGGGGATGCGCGCCTTGAGCGTGGCGGCGTTCTCGATCTCAGGCGAACAGCCTTCCTTTTCGCTGCCAAAGACGATCAACATGCGGTTTGAGACGGCGGCGAGATCGTCAATGGTCTTGTCCGCGTTCATGTCCATGACGAGCAGGGTTTCCTTGTGTGTCCTGCAATAATTCAAAAAGTCTTCGGTGGATGCGGGGATCATCGGCAGGGAGAAGAGGCAGCCACGGCTGGCGCGGATCAGGCGGCGGTCGTACAGGTCAACCGGGTCCATGTTGAGGAGGACGATGCCGCCGATGCCGAGGGCGAGCGAGGTGCGCGTGATGTTGCCGATGTTTCCGCTGATGCTCAGGTCTTCCAGTACGACAATGTCTTTCTTGATTGTCTTCAGCGCATCCAACGCGATGCGTTTTGGCGTTTGGGCGACGGCGAAGATGCGCGAGATTTTATCGTTCTCGAAAAGTTTCTTGGAGGTGCGCTTCGCCACTTCGTGGATCGTCGCCCCCGGAGTGAGTTTTTTGCGAAGTTCGTCCGAGACGGTTTCCTCCCCGGCGTAATAGACCGACTCGATGTCCACGCCCGCCTCGAGCGCCTGGAGGATGTTCTCCTCGTCGTCTATCAGGATTTGATTCAGTTCGCGCCGCCCTTCGCGGGAGAGCAGTTTGCGGATGGGACCCGCCAGCGGATGGTTGAGCGAATCGATGAAAAAAGGGTTGTTTGCGGTGGGTTCGTCCATGCGGGCATGATAACGCCCCAATCGAAGCGGGTCAAGCGCGGCGCGGATTTCGATGCGTTACAATGTGCGGACGATGCGCATCCTTTATCGGGACGACGCCGTTCTCGCGGTGGACAAGCCTGCGAATCTTTCCGTCCTGCCGGAGGGGTGGGATAAATCCGCGCCGTATCTGGTTGGGATGCTGGAGGAGGAGTTCAAAAAGGTCTGGGTCGTCCACCGCATTGACAAGTCAACGAGCGGGGTCGTGCTGTTTGCGTTGTCGGCGGAGGCGCATCGTTCGTTGAGCGTTCAATTCGAAAAGCATGACGTGGAGAAGATTTATCACGCGCTCATCAACGGCGTCCCAAAATGGGAGGAGAAGACGACGAAGTTTCCCCTGCGGGTGAATGTGGGTCACAGGCATCGCACGGTGGCAGATGACCGGAGGGGAGTCCGCTCGGAGACGCGCTTCAGGCTTCTGGAACGCTACCAGTCCGGGGCGCGGGTCGAAGCGTCGCCGGTGACGGGGAGAACGCATCAGATTCGAGTCCACGCCTACGCGATGGGGCATCCGCTCGTGGGAGACATCCTCTACAGCGCGCCTGAAACGGACATAATCTCCCGACCCGCTTTACATGCCCGATCGTTGACGTTTACCCATCCCGATACGGGCGAAAGAATGAGCGTTCAGGCGGACTATGCGGATGATTTTGCGAATGCCATTGTCATGTTGAAGAGCGCAAAATAAATTTTGCAGCGCGCACTGCGTTATGGTATATTCTCTTTAAGGAGCGATGCCATGAACGAGCGAATCCTTATCATCGAAGACGATCAAGCGATTTTGAAGATGTTGCAAAGGGGGCTGGCGTATGAAGGGTACACGGTGGATACCGCCACCGACGGGCGCATGGGGTTGATCGCGGCGCGCGACCACACGCCCGACTTGGTGGTGTTGGATTGGATGCTCCCCGGCATGGACGGGTTGGAGGTCTGTCATCGTTTGCGGCAGGGGGGATCAATTCCCATTTTGATGCTGACGGCGAAGGACACGGTTCAGGACCGCATCCAGGGTTTGGACGCGGGGGCGGACGATTACATGGTCAAGCCGTTCAATCTCGACGAATTGCTGGCGCGCGTGCGCGCGCTGTTGCGCCGAACCCAGCCGGAGCGGATTCCCGTTTTGAAGTTCGCCGATCTTTCACTGGATACCGGCTCTCGTCAGGCGACGCGCGGCAGCCGCACCGTGGCGTTGACCGCGAAGGAATATGAATTGCTCGAACTATTCCTGCGTCACCCGAAACAGGTGTTGACCCGCGAAGTGATCTTCGACCGCGTCTGGGGCTACGACTTCGGCGGCGAGAGCAATGTGCTGGAAGTGTACATCCGCTATCTAAGGCAAAAGCTCGAAGCGGAGAACGAAGCGCGGTTGATCCATACAGTGAGGGGCGTGGGTTATGTGATGAGGGAGAATCCGTAGGGGGAGATTGGTAATTAGAGTTTGGTAATTGGCGATTTAGCGATGAAACGCAATAGCAGCTCGTCGCCCGCGCTTGTCGCAAACAATCCTCAATCGTAAATCTCCACTCTCTAACTTCTAATCTCTGAGCTTCAATCGTAAATGTCCCTGCGCCTGCGTCTTACCCTGTTGTACTCCGTGTTCATGGGCGGGATTCTGGTTGTCTTCGGCGCGCCAGTCTATCTTCTTGTCAACGTTATTTTATATAACCGGGTGGACGCCATGCTGGCGGATGTGGCGCGTGAAATTGCGCGCGCAACTACCGTGGACTCAAGGGGCGGTTTGAACCTGGTCAGCCTGCCGCAGTTGGATATGGCCGCCAGCGCCTACGTTCAAGTCTGGGACTCGGGCGGGCATCTGATCTCTTCTTCGCCAAGCATCGGTATGTTGAATAAACCGCTCAACCCGGCGGGGTTGGAATCAGGGAGGACGATGTATGCGGATTCCTATTTCGCCGGCGCGCATTTGCGGGTGCTGACCGTTCCGCTGAAATTAAGGAATCGCATTATCGGCACGCTGCAAGTGGCGGCCAGTCTGACGATGGTGGACGCCATGCGCACGAACCTGCTTACGACCATGGCGCTGATCGCGGCGATCGCGGTCGCTTTGGTGATGTGGGGTTCGTGGGTTGTGTTGGGGCGCGCGCTTGCGCCATTGCAAACGATCGCCGATACGGTGGATCAGATCAACAAAGCCGACGACCTCTCGCGCCGCATCCCAATGCATGAAGGCGCGCAGGACGATGTGGCGGAACTGGTCGTTTCGGTTAATCAAACCCTGGAGAGACTGGAGTCGCTTTTCACCTCCCAGCAAAGATTCCTCGCGGATGTCAGCCATGAATTGCGCACGCCGTTGACGGTCATCAAAGGCAACGTGGATTTGATGCGCAAACTCAAGGAAGCCGACGAAGACCTGCTCAACAGCATAGACCAGGAGGCCGGCAGGTTGAACCGTCTTGTCAGCGGCTTGTTGATGCTGGCGCAGGCGGAGTCGGGCAAACTGCCGTTGAATTTCTCGCGCGTCGAACTCGACCTGCTGTTTACAGAAGTATTTACGGAAACGCGCGTGCTGGCGGGCAACAAAGTCCATGTGCATCTTAACCAAATTGACGAAGCCATCGTCAACGGAGACCGCGACCGCTTGAAGCAGGTTCTTTTGAATCTGGCGGCAAACGCGATCCAATACACGCCGCAGGGGGGCGAGATCTTCATGAGTCTCTCGCGCGTCGGGGAACAGGCGCGCCTCATTGTGCGCGATACGGGACCGGGGATTCCCGCCGAAGACCTGCCTTATATCTTCGACCGTTTCTACCGCGCCGAGAAGTCTCGCACGCGATCCACGGCGGGCGGATTCGGGCTGGGCTTATCCATTGCGAAGTGGATTGTGGAACAGCATGGAGGACAGATCAAGGTTGAATCAAAGGAGGGGGAAGGGACGACGTTTGTGATTTGGTTGAATGTGGTCAGGTAGTTGGGTGGTTGGGGGGTCGGGTGGTTGGGTGGTTGGGTGGTCGGGTGGTTGGGTGGTCGGGTGGTTGGGTGGTCGGGTGGTTGGGTGGTCAGGGCAAGCCGAGACGGTGGGCGGCTTGGTTGCAGAGACTGGCTCCGTAGTTTGTGTACCATTCATTCAGGGCGGGGCTGGGGTTGATTCCGTTGACCGCGTCCGTGTAGATGGGTAAACCGTATTGGACGTATCGCTTCGTTTCGGCGCGCCAGGTCCATTCGGGGCGGGGGATGACGCTGATGCCGCCGTTGTATCCCGCCATCGCAAGGCGGACATCCCCATTTGCGGCGGCGAGGGAACGGGCAAGATAACCCAATCCGCGCAGGGCGTTGGTCTCGGGGTCGTAGGGATTCTCTCCGCTTTGGAAGTGAAAGGGCATGACCTGAAAGAGTCCCATCGCGCCGGCGCGGGATGCGGCGCGCGGGTCCCCGCAGGATTCGATCTGCATAATGGCGGCGACCAGGTTCGGGTCCAAAGATGAAGCGCCCGCCCACCTGAGGATGGAATCGGCCCAATGGAGGACTTCCCGCCGGAAGATGGGGGAAAGATTTGCAGACATGGAATCGGGCAGGGATTCCCGCGAAAGCGAATCGGACTGGATCGCGAGCAACCCAAACAGAACGCTAACAACCAGCACGGAAAGCGGGGCAATCATAAAATCAGAAAAACAGCCGCTCCCTGTGTCTTGCGGGATGACGGCTGTTTGCCTGTATGTTTTTGCGCGAGCGCGGGGCATGTATTTTCTCTTTTCTGGGTCTAAAGGACCCGGCTCGAAAAAGTTGGTATGAAATTGTTCGAGTTCGTGTCTATCTGTGCGCCTGATATCCTTTATACATCGTAACGTCGTTCGCCGCCTTCGGGGTTGCGCGCTTCATACGAAACGGGATGATATGTCGGTTCGGGCGGGATGAATGACGTTTGATGCGAAGCAACAGGTTTGGGCGCCGGGCGGAAGTTGCCCTGTGGGGGCGCGGCGTTGATCGGACGATTGATCTGCGAGGCGGGGCGCAACACAGGCTGGTTGACTGGCTGGTTGTACTGATTCGGGCGCGGCGCCTGGCTCTGATAGACCGGGCGTGGCTGGTTGTAGGAACTGCGATAACCGCCTTCTTGCGCGATGGTGAAGAGACGCTCGCCAGCCAGCGAAAATGTGCCGATGATCAGCAAACGCACCAGCCAGACCATGCCCGCCACGAAGATGGGAACCAGTTTTGTGATGGTTTCCGAACTCATGGCGGCAGCGCCTTGAATGTTGCCGTTGTTGGCAATGGCGACTGAGACGCCCCACCAGGTGAGAGTGGCGTTGAAGCCCGCCGCGAGAAGCCATGCGCCGAAAAGGTAATAAACCTCGGCGGGTTCGTCGCGCCCCTGTTCGGGGGTGAAGATGCGCGCGATCCCCGCAAAATCTATGCCGCAGAAGGCAATGGCGAGGATGGTGGACCATTTCATCCCGGCGAAGGTCAGGTCGCCGAGCATGTCGTGCAGGGCATATTGAGTCGTGCTGAAGTTGAAGACCTCAAACGCCAGCAATGCGCCGAGGATCATCGCGCCCCAGGCCGCCCCGCGATTGAATTGACGGTTATGGAGCAGATTGCGCCAAAACTGCTTCAAACCGTCCCCCAATGGGTTACGTCGGTAATTGCTCATTTCGACCTCCTTGCCGAAAATTGAACATATGTTCTAATTACAGGCGGATTTTAGAACTGATATTCTATTCTGTCAAGGGCTGGAGGAGCGTCAATTCGCGCTGGGTCTATCGAAGCGGCGACCGCAAGTTACGAGGGAATTTTTATTTGCGCGCCAAAAAACCCTTGACACATATTGCGGCAGTAGTAGAATACCGCCCATTATGTTTGCTCTGTTCGCCCTGCCTCGCACCCGTCGTCCGAAGCCCGCTTCCCCAGGAAGGTCGGGAGTTTTTTGTTTTGACGGCGCGAACGCAAATGTGAACTAACCATAATAGTCACAGGTCAACCCAAACAGCCCTTCCTTCCCGGATGGGCTGTTTTTATTTTCGTTTAGATGCGGTGTAAAAAGGCGTTCTTTAACGCCGCAACATAAAACATAAGGAGAAGCAGTGAAAAACAAGCCAAAACCCAGCGTCAAGAAAGTCGTCCTCGCCTACTCAGGCGGATTGGACACATCCGTCATTGTGCCGTGGTTGAAGGAAAACTACGGCTGCGAGGTGGTCTGCTTCTGCGCCGATGTCGGGCAGGGCGACGAAGACCTCGCCAAACTGGAAGATAAAGCCATCAAGAGCGGCGCGAGCGAATTTATTATCCACGACATGAAGGAAGAGTTCGTCGGCGAGTATCTTTTCCCGATGCTCAAAGCGGGGGCGGTGTACGAGCATAAGTATTTATTGGGCACATCTGTCGCCCGTCCATTAATTGCAAAACATCTTGTGGAAGTCGCCCGCCAAACCGGCGCGGATGCGATTGCGCACGGCGCGACGGGCAAGGGCAACGACCAGGTCCGCTTTGAACTGACCGTCATGGCGCTCGACCCGCGCCTCAAAATCATCGCCCCGTGGCGCGAATGGGAGATCCGCTCCCGCGAAGACGCGCTCAACTACGCCGCAAAACACAACGTACCCGTGACCGCCACCATCAAATCCATCTACTCGCGCGATTCAAACCTCTGGCATCTCTCGCACGAAGGCGGCCTGCTCGAAGACCCCTGGAACGAACCCGAAGAAGTCATGTACCAGATGTCCACTTCGCCGGAGAACGCGCCCGACGAACCCGAATACGTCGAGATCGAATTCGAGAGCGGCAACCCGGTGGCGGTCAACGGCGAAAAACTCTCCCCCGCAAAAATTGTCGAAACGCTCAACGCCATTGGCGGGGCTCACGGCATCGGGCGCGTTGATCTCGTCGAGAATCGCCTCGTCGGCATGAAATCGCACGGCGTGTACGAAACCCCCGGTGGAGCGATCCTGCTTTACGCCCACCGCGAACTCGAATCGCTCATCCTCGACCGCGAAACCCTGCAATACAAACAGATCGTCGCCGTCAAATACGCCGAACTGACCTACAACGGGTTGTGGTTCACGCCCCTGCGCGAAGCGCTGGACGCCTTCGTCAACGCCACACAAGGACCCGTTACCGGAGCCGTGCGCCTCAAACTGTACAAAGGCAACCTCATCAGCGCCGGACGCAAGTCCCCCTTCAGCCTGTACCGCGAAGACTTCGCCACCTTTGGGCAGGAGGATGTCTACGATCAAAGCCACGCCGAAGGCTTCATTCGCCTGTACGGCTTAAGCCTCAAAGTTCGCGCGCTCAACGGCTTGCCCGTTTCCGGCCTCGACATGCCCAAGCCGGATTATTCAAAGTTCAAGAGAGATTGATGTCATTGCGAGGAGGGTGTTCTTCCCGACGAAGCAATCCCCGACACACTTGGAGATTGCTTCGGGCAGAGAACAAGAGCGCCCTCGCAATGACATGGAAGGAGATTTTATGACCCTCTGGGGCGGACGCTTTACCCAAAAACTGGATGACCTCGCATGGGCGCTTAACGCCTCCCTGCCGGTAGATCAACGCATGGCGATTCAGGATGTGGACGGTTCTCTCGCCTGGGCGGATGCGATTCACAAGGCGGGCATTCTTTCGGATGAAGAACACGCTTCGCTCTCGCTCGGGCTGGATACCGTCCGAAAAGAATTTGCTTCGGGACAGTTTATCTTCCAACCCTCCGACGAAGACATTCACACCGCCGTCGAAAGACGACTCGGCGAACTCATCGGCGCGGCGGCGGGAAAACTGCACACCGGCAGGAGCCGCAACGACCAGGTGGCGACAGATTTCAGATTATGGATGCTTCAAACCATCCCCGATCTGCTCTCTGCCTTCCACCTTCTGCAAACTGCCCTTGTCGAGCAGGCGGAACTCGCGGGCGAGACCGTCATGCCAGGCTACACCCACTTGCAGAGGGCGCAGCCGATTTTGCTGGCGCATTGGTGGTTAAGCCATTTTTGGGCGCTGCGGCGCGATGTGGAACGCCTGCAAGATTTGACCAAACGAGTCTCTGTCCTGCCGTTGGGAAGCGGCGCCTTGGCGGGCGCTCCATTCGCGCTGGACCGTGACGCGCTGGCAAAATCCCTCGGCTTTGCGGATGTTTCGCAGAACAGCCTCGACGCGGTGTCCGACCGGGATTTTGCGGCGGAATATTTATTCGTCTGTTCGATGGCGGCGGTGCATTTGAGCAAACTCGCCGAGCAGATTGTTTTGTTCACTACGGCGGAATTCGGCTTCTTTGAACTCTCCGACGCCTTCTCGACGGGTTCGAGCCTGATGCCGCAGAAAAAGAATCCCGATGTCTTTGAGCTGACTCGCGGCAAGGCGGGGACATTGATCGGCTTGCTGACGGGGTTGATGTCCACGCTCAAAGGCTTGCCCTCCGCCTACGACAAGGACTTGCAGGAAGATAAAGCGCCTGTCTTTGCGGCGACGGATGCCCTGCTCTCGATTCTGCCCGTGATGGCTGGCGCATTGCGGACGATTGCCGCCAAGCCGGAACGAATGCGCGGCGCGATTGATTCGACGATGATGGCGACGGATTTGGCGGATTATCTGGTTGCGAAAGGCGCGCCGTTTCGGGAGGCGCACTCGCTGGCGGGGAAAGTCGTCCGCGCGGCGGGGGAGAAAAATGTATCGTTGGAGAAAATGCCGCTCGAAGCGTATCAAGCCATCAGTCCGGTCTTTGAGGCGGATGTGTATCAGGCGTTCGATCCGCTGGAATCCATCAACAAAAGAAATACGGTTGGAGGCGCGAGTCTTCAATCGGTCAGAATGCAGATTGCAGAATGCAAAATGCAGAATAGTAGATAGCGTAGAAAATTCTATATTCATCATTCACAATCCCAAAATAAGGAGAATAAAATGTCTACAGTTGTTTGTCCCGAATGCGAAGCCCAGGTTGAACTGGCGGCTGGAACCGAAGCGGGCGAGATCATCGTCTGCCCGGATTGCGGCGTGGATTTGGAAGTGACGGGCGTGGAGCCTGCCGCCGTGCAACTCGCGCCGATGGAGCAGGAGGATTGGGGGGAATGAAGTAATTGGTAATTGGCGATTGGTAATTACCAATTACCAATTACCAATCGCGGAGAACCTATGCAACGACGATTAAAGATTGGTGTCCTGTATTCAAGAGTGCGCGTGGAAGAGAAGTGGATCTTCGGCGCGATGGAAAAACGCGGCATTGATTACGACCGTTTGGACGACCGCGCGATTCATTTTGACCTGGAGAAGCCTGAAGCATGGCGGCAGTATGACGCGGTGTTGGAGCGCAGTATCAGTTACAACAGCGGCTTGTACGCGCTGCGATTGTTGAATGCGTTTGGCGTGCCGACGGTGAACACGGCGGCGGTGGCGGAGGTATGCGGCGATAAACTGATGACAAGCGCGGCGCTGGCGCGCGAAGGTGTGCCCCAGCCGCGCAATGCGACGGCGTTTTCGCCCGAGGCGGCGCTGGAGGCGATCGAGGCGTTTGGGTATCCCGTGGTGTTGAAGCCGGTGGTGGGTTCGTGGGGGCGTTTGCTGGCGAAGATCAACGACCGTGACGCGGCAGAAGCGGTGCTGGAGCATAAGTCCACGCTGGGGTCGGTGCAACATTCGGTCTTTTATATTCAGGAGTTTATCGAAAAGCCGGGGCGCGATCTGCGAATCATTATGATCGGCGACAAGGCGTTGACAGGCATGTACCGCAACTCGGAGCATTGGATCACGAACACGGCTCGCGGCGGGAGCGGCGAACTTTGCCCGATTACGCCGGAGATCGAGGATATTTGTCTGCGCGCCTCCAAAGCGGTGGGCGGCGGCTTGCTCGGCGTGGATTTGGTCGAACACCCTGAAAAGGGGCTGGTGGTAAACGAGATCAATCACACGATGGAGTTTCATACGATGCAGCCTGTGAGCGGCATTGATATTGCGGGCGAGATCGTGGAGTATGCGGTTGGAATTGCAAGGATGAATTACGAAGGATGAAGGATGAATTATGAAGGATGAAATAAAGACATCTGTTTCCATCATCGGCGGGTCGGGGTATGGCGGCGGCGAGTTGTTGCGTTTGCTGTTGGGCCACCCGAATGTGGAAATCAAGCAGGTTACTTCGCGCTCGCGGGTGGGAGAGTATGTGTATCAGACTCATCCCAACCTGCGAAAGCGGACGCAGTTGAAATTCAGCGACCCTTCGCAACTTGAGCCTGCGGATGTTCTCTTCCTTGCCCAGCCGCACGGGCAGGCGCAGAAGAACATCGAGGCGTACGCCAAACTTGCGCCCAGAATCATTGACCTTGCGGCGGATTTTCGTTTGCGCGATGCGGATTTTTACGAGAAGTGGTACGGCGAAAAGCACGCCGCGCCGGAGTGGCTGAATAAATTTGTGTACGGTCTCCCTGAATTGCGCCGCGAAGAAATTTCAAAGGCGGGTTACATCAGCGGGGTGGGGTGCAACGCCACGGCGAGCAACCTGGCGCTGTTGCCGCTGGTCAAGGCGGGTTTGATTGACTTGTCTTCGCCGGTTTTTATTGAGATTAAAGTCGGTTCGTCCGAGGGCGGCGCGGAGGGGAATTCCGGTTCGCTTCACGCGGAGCGGGCGAATGTGATTCGGACGTTTTCGGCGTTCGGGCATCGCCACACGGCGGAGGTGATTCAGGAGATGGGGGTTGAGGACGTTTCCCTGACCATGACCGCGGTGGATTTGGTTCGCGGCGTTTTGGCGACGGCTCACGCAAAGGTGAAACAAGGCGTTGCGACAAAGGATTTATGGAAAGCCTATCGCGCGGTTGCCAATGAAAACCCGTTTATTCGCGTGGTCAAAGAACAGCGCGGAATCTACCGGGTCCCTGAACCGAAGATTTTGTCCGGCTCAAATTACGCCGACCTCGGCTTTGAGCTGGACGAGCGCTCGGGTCACATTGTGGCGATGTGCGCGATTGACAACCTGATGAAGGGCGCGTCCGGCACAGCCGTTCAAGGTATGAATTTGACGATGGGCTGGGATGAGACGACGGGGCTGGAGTTTATGGGACTGCATCCGATATAAGAATGAATGATGAATGATGAAGGATGAAGGGAAATATAAAATTCATCATTCATATTTCATCCTTCATCCTTTTGAAACGAGGAGAGAAAACAATGACGCTGGAAACTTCTGTTACAGTGGTAAAACTCGGCGGCGCGGAGGGCGTGGATTTTTCGGCGATCTGCGCGGATGCCGTTGAGTTATTAAAGGAAGGAAAGAAACTTGTCTTCGTACATGGCGGGTCGGCCGAGGCGAACGCGCTGGGCGAAGGGTTGGGCGCGCCGCCGAAGATGATTACTTCGCCTTCGGGCTACACCTCGCGCTACACTGATCGTAAAACGCTGGAGATTTTTCTGATGGCGGTCAATGGCAAGGTCAATTCGCTGCTGACGGAGCAATTGCAAATGCTGGGCGTGAATGCCTTTGGCTTGTGCGGGCTGGACGGCAGACTTATGCAAGCCGTTCGCAAAGAATCTGTGCAGAGCATTGAAAACGGCAAACGCAAAATCATCCGCGACGATTACACGGGAAAGATAGAGAAAGTAAATGGCGATTTGTTATTGGTAATTTTGGAGATGGGATACTTGCCTGTGATTGCGCCCGTCGCCGTCAGCGAGAAGGGTGAAGCGCTCAACGTGGACGCAGACCGCGCGGCGGCGATGACGGCTTCGGCGCTGAAGGCGGAGACGCTTGTGTTGCTCACGGCGGTTCCCGGCTTGATGCAAAACTTTCCAGACGAGACCACGCTCATTCGGCAGCTGCCGAAGAGTCAACTATCGGCGGCGGGAGAGGCGGCGCAGGGCCGCATGAAGAAGAAAGTCCTCGGGGCAGAGGAGGCGCTTCAGGGCGGCGTGAGGCGCGTCATCATCGCGGATGGGCGGATTCAGAATCCGATATCCAATGCGCTGGCTGGGAATGGAACGGTGATACAGTGAACGCACAACAAATTATTGACATTGAAAATAAACATACGTCGGGCGTATATGCCAAACAAACGCTGACCATCGTGCGCGGGCAGGGCGCGTCGTTGTTCGATGCGGACGGCGTGGAATATTTGGATTGCTCTTCAGGACACGGCGTTGCCAACCTTGGCCATGCCCACCCGAAAGTCGCCGAGGCGTTATATAAACAGGCCAACACGCTCGTCACGCTGTTTGAAACCTTCCCCAACGATCAACGCGCCGCGCTGATGGAAAAAATCACAGCGCTGGTTCCGGGCTTGGATAGAGTCTTCTTCTGCAACTCCGGCACGGAGGCGGTGGAGGCGTCGTTCAAGTTTGCGCGCATATCCACAGGACGCAAGAATTTCATCGCGGCGAATCGCGCCTTTCACGGGCGGACGTTCGGCTCGCTTTCGGCCACGTTCAACAAAAAATATCGCGAAGGTTTTGAGCCGCTTCTGCCCGGCGTTTCGCATGTTTCGTACAACAATGTCGAGGCGCTGGACAAAGCCGTCAATGAGGAAACTGCCGCCGTGATTTTGGAAGCGGTGCAGGGCGAAGGCGGGGTGCATCCCGCTTCGGCGGAGTACATGCAGGCGGCGCGGCGGATTTGCGACGAGCGCGGCGCGCTGTTGATCGTGGATGAAATTCAAACCGGCTTTGGGCGCACGGGCAGGATGTTTGCGGTTCAACACTTTGACGTGACGCCTGATCTGTTGACCTGCGCCAAGTCCCTCGCTGGAGGCGTTCCGATGGGCGCGGCGCTGATCGGCGCGAATGTCAAGAATCTCACGCCGGGAGTCCACGGCTCGACCTTCGGCGGGAATCCGCTTTCGTGCGCGGCGGCGAATGCGGCGCTGGACGCGATGATGGAGGAGGATTTGTCCGCGCAGGCGGCGGCGAAGGGCGCGTATTTGATGGAAAAATTGAAGAAGATTCAGTCGCCCAACATCCGCGAAGTGCGCGGACTTGGCTTGATGGTCGGCATCGAAATGAAGCAAAAGGCAGCAGGTTATCTCAAGGCCTTGCAAGAGAAAAAAATCATCGCGCTCAACGCGGGCATGACCGTCATCCGTTTATTGCCGCCGCTGGTGATTACCTATGAACAGATTGATCATTTGACAGGCGCGCTTTCGGAAGTATTGACAAATGAAATGCAGAATGATGAATGATGAATGATGAAAATTTTGATACCTTGATTGGGTTGGTTTCGCACTACAGCCCATCTGGACGGGAGCGCGGCGCGGTGGAATGGCTTGTGGCGCGGATGAAGTCGCTGGGCTATGACGATGCGTTTGTGGACGAGGCGGGCAACGCTGTCGGCATTCTGGGGCGGGGCGCAAGGCAAATTGTTTTGCTCGGTCACATTGATACCGTGCCGGGGGAGATCAAAGTAGCGCAAGTCGGGGGCGTGCTTTACGGGCGCGGCGCGGCGGATGCGAAAGGTCCGCTGGCGTGTTTTGTGGACGCTGTGGCGCAGGTCGGCGCAAAAGATGGCTGGCAGTTCATCGTCATCGGCGCGGTGGAGGAGGAACGCGATTCGGAGGGCGCAAGATTTGTCGTCAATCAATACACGCCGGATTTCGCCATCATCGGCGAACCGAATCAATGGGACAGGGTCGCGCTTGGCTACAAAGGGAGCGCGTGGGCGAATGTCACGGTCAAACGCGGGCAGGCGCACACGGCCAGCGGCGAGGAGACGGCGGCGGAAGCGGCGGTGGAGGTTTGGCTGAAGATCAAGGCGTATGTCGAGGCGTATAACGCGGATAAACAAAAAGTCTTCGATAAACTTCTGCTCACTTTGCGCGGCATGGAATCCGATTCGAATGATTTCGAGCAGTGGGCAAAATTAAAAATCGGCGTCCGTTTGCCGGTGGAGGTTTCGCCGGAGGATTGGTATGCGCGATTGAAGGAAACGGCAACCGGGGCGGTTGTCGAACCGGCGGGCTTCCCCGTCCCGGCGTGGAAGTGCGGGAAAAACTCTTCGCTGGTGCGATGCTTTTTAAACGGAATCCGCTCGCAGGGCGGCGAGCCGCGCTTCGTCTATAAAACCGGAACTGCCGATTTAAACATCGTCGCCCCGGTTTGGGGATGTCCCGCTGTGGTATATGGTCCCGGCGATTCGAGCCTGGATCACACGCCGAATGAACATATCGAACTGGAGGAGTATGCAAAAGCCGCGCAGGTGTTGAGCGCGGCGCTGGAGAGGTTGAGCGGCGGTCTATGAGGGAAACCCCGCGCCGAGGGCGGCGCCGGGAGCAGGTTATCTGAATGTTTTGCATATACAAGTCCACAATTTTTATATTGCCTTATCCCGGCGGGGGGGATACAATTCCGGGCAAATTCAGCCTGCATTGTCTTTGAAATTCCGTCTCCATACCTGGGAGGGTTGCCATGACATTCTTCAAAAAATTGTAACTACTCAGCGAGAAACGAGTAACGGGTTGTCAAAAAGATAAAGGTCTGCGAAAATAAGCTCAGTGAACGTAACCCAACTGCCGAGTGAAAAAGAAATACGTGCCGCCTACCAAGCAGGGG
>CAADGT010000023.1 GCA_900696595.1 uncultured Chloroflexota bacterium | reverse complement strand
GGCGTGGTGAGCATAACGGTAAATGAGACCTTGTCGCCTGCAATCTCCAGGTTGCGGATCATGTTCAGGGTGACAAGGTCCTGCCCGAGGTCCGGCTCTTGAACCGTGCCGAGGGCTTTAAGGACAGATTCTTTGGTTGGGGAGTTGGTCATCGAATTTCCTGTGAGTTTACATATAAAGTTGGCGCGCAGGTAAATGCTATGTGCGGTCTACGCCGCCGCTGCGGATTCAGCCTTCGCCGCTTTTGCCGCTTCCTTGGCTTTGCGCTCGTCGTCATTCTTCTTGTAATTCAAGGGGCGAATGTCCTGATAATACGAAGCGGGTTTGAGTAGTTTTTCGAGATCGTACACGTTGCGATTGTAGGAGGCGACAGCGAATTCGTGATCCATGATGATGGCGTCGAAGGGGCAATATTCCGCGCAGAAGCCGCAGTTCATGCAGACGTCCATATCAATGTAGAATTCTTTCGGCTCTGGTACGGGTTTGCCGGTCTGCGGGTGGTTGGTGCGCACGATCCAGATGCATTGCGGCGGGCAGACTTTGGCGCAGATGCCGCATGAGGTACAGCGGATTTCTTTTTTATCCTGCGGACCGTCGTAGACCAGGAAGGGAATGTAGCGAAACTCCTCCGGCAGAATTAGTTGTTCTTCGGGGTATTGCACGGTAAAGATACCGCGCGTATTTTTCGAGGAGCGATGACGGATGCCTTCCTCGCTGTAATAGCGTTTTTTGCCGCGCAACCACCAGACAATGTCGTCCAGGTAGGTGTCGCGGAAGCGTTTGAGGGTGACGCCCAGACCTTTGAGTATGCCTTTTCCGTACATAATCGGTTCTCCATCCCGTCATTGCGAGGAGGGCGATCTTTCCGACGAAGCAATCTCTTTATATAACTGGGAGATTGCTTCGGACAAAGAGCAAGAGCGCCCTCGCAATGACGTAAAGATTTATCTATCCACTTCGCCCATCACGATGTCGAGCATGGCCAGCAGGGCGACGAAGTCGGCGATCTTGACTCCCTTGCACATCGTTTCGAGCGCGGTCAGGTTGATGAACGAAGGCGAACGAACGTGATAACGGTATGGGTTCGGTTTGCCGTTCGAGATGAGGTAGAAGCCAAGCTCGCCTTTGGGGGATTCGACCCGCCCGTACGCCTCTCCCGCCGGAACTCGAACCTGGTACTGCGGCTTCTGTGAGTTGATCGGCCCCTGCGGGATTTGTTTGATGGCCTGCTCCAATATCCTCAGCGATTGTCGTATCTCGTCAAAGCGGATCAGGTAGTTGTCGTACATGTCGCCGTTGTAGCGCACGGCCACGTCAAAATCGAAGCGGTCGTAGATCGAGTATGGGTCTGCCCGGCGCAAATCATACGGCACGCCCGCGGCCCGCAGACAGGGACCCGTCACTGAATGACGAATGGCTTCCTCGGCGTTTAACAGATGCACGCCCTTCAGGCGGGCCACCAGCACTTCGTTTTCGTTCAGGAAGCGCTCGATCTCGTCGGTCTTGGCGGGCAGGCGCTCGTATACCAGGTCTTTGATCTTTTGCATCACATCGTCGGGGATGTCGCGCGCGACGCCTCCGAAGCGTAGATAGTTGCACATCATGCGCGCGCCGGCGACGGCCTCAAAAATATCGAGAATCAATTCGCGTTCTTCGAAAGCGTACAGCGCGGGCGTGTACATGGTGCCGAGGTCGTTGAGCAACATGCCGACGAAGATCAGGTGATTTTGCACGCGTGTCAGTTCCGCCATGATGACGCGGATGTATTCGGCGCGCTCGGCGACGGGAATCTTCATCAACTTTTCGACGGCGATGGCGTAGCCGAAGTTGTTGGCCATCGAGTTGAAGTAGTCCAGCCGGTCGGTGTACGGCATGATCTGCAGGTAGGTGTTGCGCTCGCCGATTTTGTCGTGGTTGCGGTGCAGATACCCTAACACGGGCTTAAGGCTGGTGATGGTCTCGCCGTCCAGTTGAACGGCCACGCGCAGGACGCCGTGCGTGGAGGGGTGGTGCGGCCCCATGTTGACGATGACATGGTCGGAGCCAAGATCGCCCTCGGCTTTCTGTAACCCGGAGCGTTCAAGCGAGAGGTAGAGATCGGCTTCGGTCTGGGGTTTGTAGTCGTCAAGGTTGAAACCCGCCGGTAGTTTTACATTATCGCGGAAGGGATTTTTAAACTCGGCGTACACGTGCCGCCCTTCGGGCCAGCGGCTTTTGAAAGGTTTGTGCTCCTCTTCAAAAAATGCTTCCTGCCAATCCTTGCGGAGCGGATGCCCTTCGAATCCCTCCCACATCAAAATGCGGCGCAGGTCGGGGTGCCCGGTGAAGCGCACGCCGAGCAGATCCCAAATCTCGCGCTCCTGAAAATCCGCGCCGTTCCAAATGTCGTAGAGCGAAGGAATTTCGATGGGGTCGGCGCGTTCCGCCTGGGTCTTGAAGACAATGCCCGGGCCCCCGGCGGTGCGGTAGGCATGATAGACGATTTCCATTTTATTCTCGGCGGGATAGTCTACGCCGGTGACGCTGGAGAGCAGGTCAAAGCCGAAGTCGTCGCGCAGGGCGGTTGCGACCTCGACGAGGTTTTCTTTTTTGACGATGAAGCCGGAAAAGCCGGGGCGGGCGTCGGCGGAGAGAGCCTCCGGGAAGCGGGCTGTCAAACTTTCGCCCAGTTGAGTCGAAGTATCCAAAGTTGGGGCGGTCATGCGACGCCTTCCTTTTGAGCGACGACGGTTTTGAATTCCGCATCGCGGCGCACGTCAATCAAATCCGGTCCGAGGATGGGCAT
>CAADGT010000022.1 GCA_900696595.1 uncultured Chloroflexota bacterium | reverse complement strand
CGGCGCAGGTCGGAAGGATTCAGCGAAGGAAAAGGCTGAGGAGATAGAAGCAGGTTCGTCTCCGAGCCTTGACCGATGAAGCGGGCGTCCACCGAGCGGGCGAAGGAAATCTCATCCGTCGCGCCAGCAGTCCGCAACGTGCGTTCGCCCTCCGCTTCCATCGCGCGGAAAAGGGATTCGATCTCGTCGAAGTCCGCGCCGAGCAGAGGGGTTTTGTGACTACGGACTAGATCGAAGGCGCGCGGGGCTGTGAAAAATCCCATCGCCGAACCGACCCCCGCGTTGGGGGGAACGATGACCTTCGGCGCGCCGAGTTTGCGAGCCAAGCCATAGGCATGGACGGGACCCGCGCCGCCGAACGCCGCAACGGTCACGACTTTTGGATTGCCGCCGCGCTCCGCGATGTGAGTCTTCGCCGCCGCCGCCATCGTCTCGTTGATGAGATCGTGAATGCCCCAGACCGCTTGAATGTACGAAACGCCGAGCGGCTTTGCGATTTGCTCCTCCACGCCGCGCCGCGCCGCATCGAGATCGAGTTTCATCTCGCCGCCCAAAAAATATTTCGCGTCGAGATAGCCGAGCAAAAGATCCGCGTCGGTGACGGTGGGCAGTTTTCCGCCGCGCCCATAACAAATGGGACCTGGCTCCGCGCCCGAACTTTCGGGACCGACTTGCAGAGTGCCAAGACGCGAGACGTGCGCGATGCTCCCGCCGCCCGCGCCGATCTCCATCAAATCCACAACTGGGACTTGAATCGTGAGTCCGCTTCCCTTCATGAACCGTTGGACTCTGCCCACTTCAAAAGTTGGGACGACGCCCGCGACTCCGCCTTGAATCAAACAGGACTTGGCGGTCGTGCCGCCCATGTCGAAGCAGAACATTTCGGGCAAATCAAAGAGGCGGCTGAAATATTCTCCCGCAATGACCGCCGCCGTCGGACCCGATTCGATGATGCGGACGGGAAACTCCGCCGCCGTTTCGACGGACGTGATGCCGCCGCTGGAGAGCATGATGAACAGTCGTCCGCCGAAGCCGAGCGAACTTAATCGCTTGGAAAGTTTTCGCAGATAACTTTCCGTCAACGGCTTGACATAGGCGTTGGCGACGGTCGTGCTGGTGCGTTCGTACTCGCGGATCTGCGGCAGGACTTCATACGACGTGGAGATGGAAACTTCTGGAAATTCCTTCGCGATGATTTCTTTGATCGCCAGTTCGTGCGCGGGATTTTCAAACGAGTTGAGCAAACACACGGCGATGGATTTGACGTCTGCATTTTTCAACGAGCGAACCGTTTCGGTCGCTTGATTTACGTCCAACGGTTTCAACACGCTGCCATCGGCGCGTAAACGCTCGCTGACTTCCATCCGCAAGGGACGCGGGACGAGCGGCTTGGGAAATTCGGCGAAGACATCATACGGCGCGTAGCGAGTCTCGCGCCCGAGTTCAAGCACGTCGCGGAATCCTTCGGTTGTGATCAAACCCGTCAACGCGCCTTTGCGTTCGATGATGGCGTTGATCACGAGCGTCGTGCCGTGAATCACTTCTTTCATTTTTCCCGCGAGTTCAGGCACGCGCTCTGCCAGCGCGCGCACGCCCTCTTCCACCGCGTCGGACGGGTCGCCTGGGGTGGTGAGGCATTTGTAAACTTTGATCCCGCCCGTTTCATCGTCGAGTAGTACAAAATCGGTGAACGTCCCGCCGATGTCGCATCCAAGCCGCATGGGTTCTCCTGCTATTACCTTAATGGGACGCTGATGAACGCAGATAAACGCGGATTTTTCTTTTTGAATCAGCGTCGTCAGCGTTTATCTGCGTCCAATAAATGTATTTACGAAAAGAGTTGCGCATTGAGTTGAATCCTACAACTTCACCTGCTCCGCATATTCGCCGAAGACTTCCTTCAGCGTTTTGGTGATTTCGCCAATCGTGGCGTAGGCGCGCACGGCTTCGATCAGCGCGGGCATGGTGTTGTGTCCGTTCGCCGCCGCGTCGCGCACTTTTTGCAGGGCAGACTCAACCGTCCCTGCGTCACGAGCCGCAATCACTTCCGCCGTTCGTCGAATCGACTCTTCCGCCTGCTTCGGGTCGTAGGGATGAAGCGCCACGTCGCGCTGTTCCTCCTCCATGCGGAAGCGGTTCACCCCGACCTTCGGGATGCTCCCGTCCTGGATGCCTTTCTCAAACCTGTAGGCTTGACGCGCCACCTCCCCTTGAACGATTCCCCCGCTGACGGCTTCCACGATTCCGCCCCACTCGTCGTCCACGCGTTGAATCTCAGCGGAGATGCGTTTCTCGAATTCGCTGGTCAGACTCTCCACGTAGTATGAACCGCCGAGCGGATCCACCGTGTCGGCGATGCCCATTTCCTCGATCAAGATTTGCATGGTGCGCAACGAGATCAACGCGGCTTTTTCGGTCGGGATGGTGTAGGCTTCGTCATAACTGCACAGCGCCATCGTCTGCGTGCCAGAGAGGGCGGAGATGAGCGCGTAGTACGCGCCGCGCACGATGTTGTTTTCGGGTTGTTCGATGGTCAAACCGCCTCCGCCCCCGCCCGCGATCATCTTCATCATCATCGTACTGGGATTCTGCGCCCCGAATTCATCTTTCATAATTCGCGCCCACAAGCGCCGCGCCGCGCGGAACTTTGCGATCTGCTCGAAGAAGTTGCCGTAGATGTCGAGATTGAACGAAATCTGTCCCGCAAATTCGTCTATGCCCAGACCGCGCCCCAATCCGCGCCTGATGTATTCCTTGGCGATGGCGTAGGCGTAGGCGATCTCCTGCACGGGGTTCGCGCCCGACTCGCGGATGTGGTATCCGCACACCGAAACGGGATAATACTTCGGCGCGTTGCGCGCGCAAAATTCGATCGTGTCGCCGATCAAGCGGACGGCTGGCTCGACGGGAAAGATCCACGCGCCGCGCCCGATGTATTCCTTGAGGATGTCGTTCTGCGCCGTGCCGCGCACTTGATTCAACGGCACGCCCTGTTTCTCGGCGACGACGAAGTACATCGCCATGATCGGCGCGGCGACCGCGTTGATGGTAAGCGAGACGCTGATCTGGTCAATGGGGATGCCTGCGAAAGCGACCTCCATATCCGCCAGCGTGTCCACCGCCATGCCGACGCGCCCGACCTCCCCTTCCGCGAGCGGGTCGCTGGAGTCGAGTCCCATTTGGGTCGGAAGATCGAACGCCACGTTGAGGGCGTTCTGTCCGTTTTCGATCAGGAACTTGAAGCGTTGATTGGTCTCATGCGGCATTCCGAACCCCGCGTACTGGCGCATGGTGAACGGACGCTGACGATACATCAGCGGATGAATCCCGCGCGTAAACGGAAATTCGCCAGGCTTGCCGATGTCTTGCGCGGGGTCAATCCCGCTCAGGTCTTCGGGACCGTACACGGGTTTGACGGGAATGCCCGATTCCAAAATCACATCTCGAATTTTGTCTGCCATTGAAACTCCTATGGGCAAAACTTTTTCAAACACAAAGGCTTGCGCTGAGCCTGTCGAAGCGACACGAAGTACACAAAGGATTTAAGGAACTTCCTTCGTGACCTTTGTGTACTTCGTGTTTAAGGAACTTTATCTGCCACGTTACTTTGAATAAACGCGACGATTTCCTCAAACCTGCTGCTGCTGGGAAACACGCCCGCCACGCCGAGCGCTTTCAACGCGGGGATGTCCTGTTCGGGGATGTTGCCGCCGACGATGACGAGTTTGTCGTCCATGCCCGCCGCGCGGAGTTCGTTCATCAATTTCTCCGCGATGGGCAGGTGCGCGCCCGAGAGAATGGACAAGCCGATCACGTCTACGTCCTCTTGAAGCGCAGTCTCGACAATCTTGGGAACGGTCTGATGAAGCCCTGGGTAGATGACCTCAAAGCCCGCGTCGCGCAACGCCAGCGTGACCAGCCGCGCGCCGCGGTCGTGACCGTCCAAGCCAGGTTTGGCGATCAAAACTCGAATGGGTTTGTTTGGCATATTGTTATTTCCTTATCAATGCGGTTCGCGCCGCAATATTTTGCAGAACAGCAAATTATTCGAGCAATCCGCTTTGAACCACTGAGACACTGAGTCACGGAGTTTTAATTTCTCTGTGTCTCCGCGTCTCAGTGGTTTTCTCTTGGCTTATCCATGCCAAGGTTATTACTCGATTTATTTGGAAAAGTACAATCTCTTATCTGCACAAGCGCAAACTGAAGTTTGGAGTACGGCAAGATTTATCTTGCCCGCGCAAAGCGCAAACTGAAGTTTGCGGTACGCTACGCTTTTTTTGATTCAGGCGCGCCCATCGCTTTTGAGATGACGTTGCGCAAGACTTCGGACGTGCCGCCGCCGTATAACAAAAATCGCGCGTCGCGGTAGTAACGTTGCGCGTCGTATTCCATCGCGAAGCCGTAACTGCCGTGGATGCGGGTACATTCATCGGCGATGAAGTTGGCAGTTTCGGTCGAAAACAGTTTCGCCATCGAAGCGATCCTGACATCCTTGCGCCCCGCGTCAATGTCCATTGCGGCTTGATAGACCAGCGCGCGCGCCGCCTCCAGCCGCGTACCTATCTCGGCGATCTTGTGCGAGACGGCTTGATAGTTTGCAATCGTCTGACCAGACTGCACTCTTTCGTTGGAATATTTGATGGACGACCTCAACGCCGCTTCACCCAGACCGAGCGCCAGCGCGCCCGTCATTACGCGGATCTGGCACAGGATGTCGCCCAGATTCTTGAATCCCGTCCCTTGTTTGCCGAGCATGTTCTCGGCTGGGACTCGCACGCGCTCCAGAATCAACTCGGAGGTCTCCGACGCGCGCACGCCCATCTTCTCGATCTTGCGCCCGACCCGCACGCCCGCGCGTTCCTTCTCGACGAGAAAAAAGTCAATTCCTTTGAAGCCAGCCTCAGGGTCCGTTTTTGCGGCGACGGTGAAGAAGTCCGCTACTGTCGCGGAGGTGATCCACATCTTGCGTCCCGTGACCTCCCAGCCGTCGTCCATTTGGATCGCGCGCGTCGTGATGCCGCCCAGGTCGGAGCCGAAGTCGGGTTCGGTCATCGCAATCGTGCCGATCTTTTCGCCGCGCAACGCGGGAGCAAGCAGGCGCTGACGATGATCGTCCGTGCCGAAGCGCGCGACCAAATCTGTGCCCATCAACGTCTGCATGGCGACCGCCGCCCCCAGCGAAAGCGAACCGCGCGCGATCTCTTCCATCATCAGGCAATAGGTGAGGAAGTCCGCGTCCATGCCGCCGACGGATTCGGGATAGCGCAAGGCGAAGTAGCCGTTCGCGGCGCAACGCCCAAACAGGGCGCGCGGAAACTCGCCCTTCTCGTCCATCTCCTGCGCGGCAGGGACGACTTCCTTATCCACAAAATTGCGGACGGAGTCGCGGAATCGTTTTTGTTCGTCGGTGAGTAATAAGTCCATTGGTTAGCCTGTGTTTGAAATGTCATTGCGAGCGTTCTTTGCGAAGCAATCCCCTGTTACTTACGAGGAGATTGCTTCGCCCCTTCGGGACTCGCAATGACATTAGATAATTCCTTTCGCCTGCAATTCATCCACATCGCAACCCAGCGCATCGAATACTCTGGCGTTATGTTCGCCCAAACGCGGAGGGAAATTCAGCGTCAAGCCTTTTTCTTTCAAATACGCGGAGATGACCGCGGGCGGCGATATTGCGATTTCAGTTCCAGTTCGCGGATCGCGCGCCTTGACCAGAGAGTCCGCGATCAACGGGTCGGCGCACACGTCCGCGATGCGGTTGACGGCGGAGACTGGCACGCCGATTCTCTTGCACAGGTCGGTCATCTCGGCGGTGGAATGTTTTTTCAAAATGGCGCTCAATCTTTCGTTGAGTCCATGCGCGTCCGCGATGCGACCCGCGTTGTGGATGTATTTTTCGTCCGCAAGCGATTCAAATCCCGCTTGCTGAGTCAACGCCTCCCATTGACGGTCGTTGCCTACAGCGAGATAGACGAATCCGTCCGAAGTCGGGTAGACCGACACGGGCGCGAAGAATTGATGCGTGTTGCCGTGGCGGGATGACTTCACGTCAAAACTGTGCGAGAGCATGACGGGCGAGACCATCCACGAGACGGCGGATTGGAACATCGAAATATCGAGCCGCGCGCCTTCGCCCGTGACGACTTTGTGATACAACGCCTTCATCACCAAACCGTAGGCGTGTTCGCCCGCGCCCAAGTCCACCATCGGCAAACCGAAGACCATCGGGTCGCCGTCGGGTTCGCCAGTCAGTTCCATGAATCCCGCGCG
>CAADGT010000021.1 GCA_900696595.1 uncultured Chloroflexota bacterium | reverse complement strand
TTGACCGGCTGCGTCAATTTGCTTATGATTTGGTTTGGGAGTCATGGCTTTTCCTTGTTTTGGTTTGGTTACCTGCAAGGATACCAGGACTCCCTCCTCAATTTACACAATTTTCGTTATACCACCTATGCCAGTGTGCATCGTTTGAGCATAGAATCAGCCTGTCTGGAGTTGCAGAAGGCGCCGTCCGGCAATCGCCTGCGAGAAGTCTTGGTGCAGGCTGTGCCAGACCGAGTCGGTATGCAGCGTAGATTGAATCGCATCTTTCGCCAACAATTACATCCGAGTGTCTGGAAGTGCAAGCGTGCTTTCAACATTGCGATTGACCTGACCCTGATCCCGTATCATGGTCAACCGTATGAAGACAAGAAGGAGATTGTACGCAGCGCACCCAAATCTGGGACAACCCATTTTCATGGCTACGCCACGGTTTTGATTGTGCGGGACAATCGGCGTTATGTGGTGGCCTTGCGCTTCATCGAATACGGCGAGGAGATGGCCGAGATCGTCCGCTGGCCGCTCAAACGCCTGAAATCGCTCCATTTTCGCATCCGCCGGGTGTTTTTGGACAAAGGTTTCTGTTCTCAGCCGGTTTTCAAGGTTCTGGAGCAACACAAAGCTAGTTTTGTGACGCCCATTCCCGTGCGTGGCAAGTCGGGCGGCGTACGGACTTTGTTTCAAGGAAAATCGCGCGCCACCACCTACACGTTCAACAGTTCGAAACATGGCAAGTACACGGTGCAGGCTGTGGTCGTACAGCGTTATTCCAAAGGGCGCTATGGCAGACACAAAAGCAAATGGTTTGCCTACGCCGTCTCTGGATTATCCGCAGGCATTTTACCTGCCCACGTTTTTGAACTCTATCGTCAACGCTTCGGCATTGAGTCGAGTTACCGACAAATGAACCAGGTTCGCGTTCGGACTTCCACTCGTAATCCTGTCATCCGTTTGCTGTTGGTCGGTTTGGCGTTTGTCTTGTTCAACCTATACATTACCTTGCGTCAAAATCTGGACTCGGCTCTCAAAACGCCCTTACAATCATCCAAGCGCTTCTGGCTGTCTTTGCGTCGGGTCGCATTCCTGCTCAGTCGTGCGATTGAACGCTTGTGGGGTACGACTGAGGTCGTCCAGCATCAACCCTGTTATGCGTTTTCGTGATCTACTGAATATCAGTAAATGAATTAATGCTTTCATGGCGCCTCCGCTGTCCATGTGCCAGACAGAACAAAATCAAACGTGCAAGCCTCCAACGAATAAAATGGAGGGGAAACAATTTTTATTGTGACCCTGGCAAATTCGTATGTCCCCGTAGCGGTTGTTGTGGATATGAACTGACCTTTGAACGAGTAATTTTCATTGGAAAAATTGAACTGGTCGTTGGCAATATTAAGCAGTCCTTCAGTGGTTTGAGAAAATGTGCCGGAGGTTTCGCCGCCGCAGTCTTTCGTGAAAAACTCAATATTTTCTATCAAAAACTTTACTACTTGATCGCCGCTTGCTGAGACTTCAAAAGATACTGGATGATTATCATTGGTCGTTCCTTTCCAAAGTCCAGGAGCGGGCGCAGGTGATGTGGGCGTTGCGAGTGGTGTGGGCGTCGCGGGCGGTGTGGCTGTTGGCGTCGGAGTCGGCGTTGGTCCAAACAACAGTCCAGGTCCGCAACTTAAGATTAATAAATTTCCCGCCAAAATACAAATGATTACCGTTCGTTGTGAGTTGTTCATTGTTCAAGTTCCTGCGCTATCACGTTTTATGGGGCGATCTGTTCCGGAAAGAGATCAATCGGCGCGCCCTCGCCTCTGACGAGTTGGTACTGGTGACCTGTGGATGCCCCTGAAAATATGATCGCAATTTGATTGGGAGCGTCGGTCGCGTCTGTGACTTGGACGCATTCCAGTCGTGAACCGTTTTCGTCAGCTGCGTAGATGGTCTGTGAAAGACACGCGAATCCCAAGCTCATGGTGTCCAGTTGTTCGCCGTCTGAATCTGTGTTTCGGATGAGGACGCCAAGCAAATCGCCGCTCAGCGTTGATTTTATGATCACCAAGGAATGTGGCGAATGTGTCGGCGCTGGAGTAAGCGTAGGCGCTGGCGTCGCCGTCGGCGGCGCGGTCGCTGTGGGAACGGGTGTTGCGCTTGAGGCGCACCCCGTTATCCACATTGTCAAAAAAACAAACAGAAAAAGTAGTTTCACGTTTTACTTCTTCATGTCTTTGTTTCCTTTTCAAGTTGCGCTACGGCAGCCCCGGAACATTGGCGAGATTCCAGTATTTCACGTTGTCAAATTCGGCGATGGCGTCGCCTGAAAAGATATTCATCCCCAAAACTACCCTGCCAACGGGTCGCGTAGTATCCTCAAAGTCTCCGAGAGGCTGATCGTTGATCAGCGCGGCAAAATGATTACCCTGACCAATGATTGTTACAGTGAACCATTCGCCAAGCCTGATGAAATCAAGATTGCCATTTGCGGCTTGAAAGAAATTATTGCCGGCTCCGCCCAACGACCAAGCGCCATTCAAACTTGGAAAGAGCGTCAACCAATACGAGGAGTTATCCGAAGGTAGCCAGCGCCACAATATTGAGAGATGAGAATCGAATTCCATGACGGGTATGCGGACATCGAATTGGACAACGAAGTCGTCCGCGCTCATGGCTTCGTGACGTGAACCCATCCATGTGTCGCCGACAGCGTCATTGACAGTCAGCTGCAACATACCGTCTGCAATTTGGGCAGAGTTTTGACCAATAACCCCAGTACTCCAATTGCCATTGTCGAAAGAGAAATCGTCCTCGACCTCAGGCGTTCTATTCGCGATGGCTTGCAGGATCGGCTCGGTGAAGGCACGGGCTTGCTCAGCTTGTGGAGCGAGCGTGGAAGGAGCGACGGTTGCTTCTGTGGGAGCGATGGGCGTAATTGTTGCCGTCGTGGAAATTTCTGTATTTGTCGGCATTACTGCGCCCGATGTGACGATGGCAATGCGCCCGTCGAGGCTGGAAAGATACCAGCCAAATGAGAGCAGGGCAATAACAACAATGCCGCCAATGACAAGTTTGTTGCGCAGGAAGGAAGATTTTTCCATGGTATCTCCAAATACAATTCAGATGAGTTTCTAATCTTCAAATTCACACACATAAGTTCCCCCGCCATCATCAGTAGGAATGTCATTCCACTGACCTGCAAGGCACTGAGGCACGGCGAAGGTTAAGTAGTTTTCTGGCTCGCAGTATCCAAGTACTTCTAGATTTCCACAATTATTCGGCTCACCCTGACACCAATTCGTATAAATCATTTCTTGTCCAGTAGCCCATCTCCACCGCCCTTCTCGCTCTTTATCTGTAGCCCCCAGAAGCACATATGGAGCAAGATTGTAGACAAATAAATTCTCTTCGGCGTTGTCAATGGTAACCAAATGACCTCCTCTGGATGTGCAATAATTTATGGCATGATCCCAACTTGATTGGGAAAAGACCAAATACCAGTGACCGTTATCGGGATTTTTAACGCCTTTATATGGAGTTTGAGTGTATGTGATTATTGTTGCTGTAGGCATTGACGTTGATGTTGGTGCGTCAATCGTGGATAAAGATATTGCAGACAAGGTGGTTGTGTTAGTTTGCGCTGTGGCGCCCGACGCGACGATTGCAATCCGCCCGTCGAGGCTGGCAAGATACCAGCCAAACGCGAGCAAGGCTATAAGGATGACCCCACCAATGATCAGGTGTTTACGCGGGAAGGATAGTCTTTTCATAGTGATTCCTCTGTACGAATTATTTCCTTCCGAAATAGTTCACGATGAGAATCCCTATCCCGATCAATAACGTTACGCCGAGGAGGATGCCGATGGTTTCGCCTCTGGCGGACGCTTCTTGTAAACTCCCGGCAGTTGTCGAGGCGAACCATATGACGGCGCACGTGCCAAACACGCCGCCGATGACCACAAGAAACATCTTGAGCGCTTTCTTCATGGCGAATTCTCCTCTTGAATTCATTGCCTATGGACAAACGATCTCAAGGTTGAACCTTTTTCCTTGTCCTTCCTCCAGTTGAAACTCGGCAACCGCAATGATGCGCTTGTTCCCAAACCCTCCCAGTCCGCCGTAGCCTGCAAAGGTCACTACAAACTCACCGTTTGCGCCGAGCGTTTCATACGGCGTAATGCCGGGGCATTCCGGCGGACCATCCCAAACAACGGTGAGCAGATAATTCCCCGCGGGTACATCGGGAAAACTGTAATTACCGTCTGCGTCGGTTTGTGCGCTGAAATCCGCTTCGCAATCCGTGCAGTCGAGTTGCACCGACGCGCCAGCCACAGGCTCTCCCGCATCTTCATCCGTCACTTTCCCATGCACGCCTTTGCTTCCGCAGGCCAGCAGCAGCGTAAAAATTAATGAAGCGAGCGTTATTTTGATATTCACCTTTTTCTCCATACACAGTTCTTCATTCCCAGCTTGAGACCTCAATCCAATTGAGGTCTTTATCAACCGTCAACAGCGCGCCTTTGGCGTATATGACGCCGTCAAGGATGAGTTCGCCGCCTTCCACGTTGACCGTAATTTTTGTGCCGTAACACTTGACTTGCATTTGGTTGTCTATAATTTGAATATCGCCGTTTAGAAGCCAGCTGCCATTCGCCGAGATTCCTTCGAGCGACGCTTCTGTTTTGCATAGATTGACTCCTGCTGGATATGTTCCCACAACTTCGGAATATGTCGGCTTGTCGGCTTTGGGCGAAGGCGCGATTGTCGGTTCAGGAGCGGTTATCGTTTCCGTCGCGGGAATCGACTCGGAGGGAGGCGTAACGGACTGAATGGGAGACGCGCATCCAACAAGGAGGGACATCAATATTCCAGAAATATAGAAACGATTTTTGAATGGTAAATTCATGTTCAACTCCAATGGGCGAGTTGACATCATCCTACAGAATTAATTTCACAGATTCGGCACGGATTTGTAACAGTTTTGTAAACATCCCCCAACTGTTCGGTTACTTTGTTTCGGTGAAGTGGGCAATCGGCAGGGAAAAATGAAACGTTGTCCCTTGCTCGATGTTGCTGTCTACCTCGATGGAGGTGTGATGTTGTTCGAGGATCGCGCGAACGATGGCAAGTCCTAATCCTGTGCCTTTCGTTCCGGCGTCTGCGCCGCGCCAAAACGGTTCGAAGATGTGCGGTAATTCCTCCGCCGCAATAACGGGACCGCGATTATTGATTCCGACGCTCACAGTATCCGCATTTGGAATTAGCCGAACGACTACTGGTTTATTCGAAGCGTACTTGATCGCGTTATCGAGCAGGTTTAGAAACACCTGCCGGATGCGATCGGGGTCTGCCAGCGCCCGGGGCAGATCGGTAGGGGCTTGAAGGATTGGCGAAACGTTGTTCTTTTCCGCGAGATCGAACAGCGCCGAAAGGGCTTCCTCGGCAGCCACGCGCAGATTGACCGGCTGAATGTGCAGGGGCACGCGATCCAATCGCGAAAGGCTGAGCAAATCCTCAACCAGTCGGGCAAGTCGTTCGGTTTCGCCCGAAACAAAACCCAGCGACCTGCGCCACAGCGCCTCTTCGTCGATTCCACAGCTATTTAGAATCTCTACATGCCCCATGATCGCGGTAAGCGGCGTGCGTAGTTCGTGAGCGATCGTGCCGACTAATTGTTGATATAACTCTGCTTGATAAGACGCATCCGCCGAGTCGGCAAGCAAGATAAGTATCTCCGCTTCTTCCGGAACTTGGATCTGGGCGACCAAAACTTGTAGCTTCTTGTTTTCCGTGACGATTTCGAGCCTTTCCGTTAAACCCGAACGGTCGACGCGCTCGACGGCTACGGCGAGCGCGGAAGGCAAACTCGCTCCCCATCGTACGCGTTCCTTTAACTGTGCGGCTTGTTCATTTTGCCATTGGAGATTCGCTTTGCGATCAATGATCAGCGCTGCTTGCGGGAGCGCGTTCAGCAGCGCGGAAAACTTTGAAACGTAATTTTCGTTCTTGGAGATTGGCGCTTGTCTTCGGCGAAGCGCCCACCCAATGCCTGCGCCGGACGCGAACAGCATTAATGCCCAGAAGATCGCTGTTCCGACTGAAATACTTGCGATTATGCCTTCATCCATGCCGCGCTCCCGGTCTGTTCAACCCTGCGACTCAAATTTGTAACCGATATTCCGGACGGTGAGTAGAAAACTAGGTTCGCTGGGATTTGTCTCGATTTTTTGCCGTAGGCGTTGGATGTGAACGTCTACCGTGCGGGTTTCCCCCGCGTAATCGTAGCCCCAGACTTTTTCCAAAAGGGTTTCCCTGCCATATACCCGCCGCGGATTGGAAACCAGCAATGCCAGTAATTCGAATTCTTTAGGAGTTAGGTTTAGCGGCTTCCCGTCGCGATTCACCGTCCTGCCCTCGATGTTGATTTCCAGTGAGCCAAAATGAAGCGCACGCGAGCCGGGACCTGCCGAATGCTGGACAAGCCGCAACAACGCGCGGATGCGGGCGAGCAGTTCTCGAATTTTAAAAGGCTTGGTGATGTAATCATCTGCGCCGATCTCGAGGCCGACGATCTTGTCCACATCGTCGTCTTTGGCGGTAAGCATGACGATCGGAATATATTGCGAACGTCGGCGGAGAGCTTGACATACTTGTAGACCGTCCAAGCCGGGGAGCATCAGGTCGAGAAGAATCAGGTCGGGTGAGAACGACTCGACGCGCTCTTGCGCCGTGTCGCCGCGTTTGACCAGTTCGACCCCAAAGCCTTCGCGTTCCAGCGCGGTCTGTACAAATGCGCCAATGGCCGGATCGTCCTCCACGATCAAGATACGCGACTGAGACCCTTGAATGTTGCTGGTCATATAACTAGTTTGTTTTTGGAGATTGCTAATTGAGTTGGAAACGACTTTAAAAGTATACTCCTAAATCATGGAATGTCGTAATGTTGCCCTGTGAGGGAGTGTCCAATTGAGAAAGAAAAAAAATACTTGCCACAGAGAGCGCAGAGTTCTCAGAGAAAGGAATTCTCAAAATATCTGTGTTCTCTGTGGCTAAAAACTCCATGCCCAAACGAAAACGAATATCCGCCAGCCAAAAAGCGCCAGTGAGGTGGATAAGACTCCTTAGATAGGAGGAATCGGGTTTTGGAAACTGTCGAGGTGTACAAAGGCTCGGCGCATTCGTCGCAGGCGCGCGTGGGAGAGATTTTCAAAGGGATTAATAAAATGAGACATCCCAAAGGTTATAATTCCCCTACTCATGGAAAAACAGACGATTTCCAAAAAGCGAGTTGCCGATCACGGAGAGGTATTCACCAGCCCGCGCGAGGTGAACGCCATGCTCGATTTGGTGAAGCAGGAAACCGAGCGGATCGACTCGCGCTTTCTTGAACCCGCCTGCGGGACGGGAAACTTTCTAACCGAGATTCTGAATCGAAAACTGCAAGTCGTCGCAAAGAAATATCGCAGGAGCCAGTTGGATTTCGAGCGTAATCTTGTTTCGGCGATCTCGTCCATCTACGGCATTGATATTTTAGAAGATAACGTCATCGCCTGCCGCAGGCGTTTGTTTGACATCGCCAATGAAAAGTACACGGCTCTTTTCAAACAAAAAGCAAAGAACGACGCGCGCCGCGCCTTGAAATTCATCCTTGAAAAGAACATCATCTGGGGCGACGCGCTGGATTTGAAAACCGTTGGCGCGAACCCGCATCAAATCATCTTCGCCGAATGGTCGTTTCCTTTCAATAATAGCCTGATCAAGCGACGCGACTTCGTCTTTGCCGAGTTATTGCCCAACGAATCGAACAGGACCAGCCAGCTTGATCTATTTTCCAAAAACGCGCTGGTATCGGATACGGGCGAAAAGGTCTTTTTGCCGACCGAGACGCGCAGTTATCCGCCGATTCATTTTTTGAAAATCGGCGAAGAATCGAAGGAGTGAGACAACGACCGAGAAAGGACGAAGCGAAAATAAATGTTCAACACCTACAACCCCGACGTGCTGACCTGCCTTGCCAACCTGAGCAACGACGAGGTCTTTACCCCGCCCAACATCGCCAACCAAATGCTGGATTTGCTCCCGCTCGACATTTGGCGCGACAAAAACGCCACCTTTCTCGATCCCGCCACAAAAAGCGGAGTCTTCCTGCGCGAGATCGCCAGGCGATTAATGGAAGGCTTGAAGGACGAAATCCCGAACCAGCAAAAGCGCATCAATCACATTTTTACGAAGCAATTATTCGGCATTGCCATCACCGATATGACCGCCCTGCTGACGCGGCGCAGTTTGTATTGCTCGAAGAAGGCGAACGGCAAATATTCGGTCTGCGAGGGCTTTGCCTCGCCCGACGGCAACATTTTATTCAAACGCGTGATTCACGTTTGGCAAGGTAACCAGTGTAAATATTGCGGCGCGAATATCAATACTTATGATAGAGACGAATCGCTTGAAACACACGCGTATCAATTCATTCATACAGAAATGCCAGAGGAGTTGTTCAACATGAAATTCGATGTTGTCATTGGAAATCCCCCCTACCAATTGAGTGACGGTGGACATGGAGCAAGCGCAATTCCCATCTACCATCAGTTCGTGTTACAAGCAAAAAAACTCAATCCCCGTTTTCTAACCATGATCATTCCCTCGCGTTGGTTCACTGGCGGTAGAGGTTTAGATTCTTTCAGAGATGAAATGCTGAACGATAAGCGCGTTAGGGTAATTCATGATTTTATTAATGCTGGCGATTGTTTCCCTGGAGTTGAAATCAAGGGTGGCGTTAATTACTTCCTTTGGGCAAGGGACGAACAAGGAGAATGCAAGATTTATACTCATGAAGGCAACGCGATTGTTTCTGAAGCCGAAAGACCATTGTTGGAAGAGGGCGCAGATACTTTTATTCGATACAACGAAGCAATCTCGGTGTTGCACAAAGTCCAAAAATTAAAAGAAGAAAGTTTCGCAAGTATCGTCAGCGCAAATGACCCATTTGGTTTCGATGTTCGTGTTGAAAATAGTTACAAAAGAATAAAGCCAAAATTCAAAAACAAGCCTTTCAAGGATAGTGTCGTTTTTTATTACAACGGCTGGAGAAAGGAAGGCTTAGGCTATATTGACAAAGAGTCTATAACGAAAAATGTAGGTTGGATTAATAAATACAAGGCTTATGTTGCCCAAGCATGGGGCATAGGTAATGTAAGCAAGGATTGGATAAAGCCATTCATTGGAGACCCAAATTCTTGTTGTTCTGAAACTTATGTGGTTTTTGGTCCATTTGATAAAAAGCGTACAGTAGAAAATATGATTAGTTACACTCAAACTAAGTTTTTTCACTTTATGCTTGCTCTTGTGAAAATCTCACAACACTCAACAAAAAAGAGTTACTCGTTTATCCCGTTGCAAGATTTCAACGAAGAGTGGTCTGATGAAAAACTGTATAAAAAATACAAACTGACCAAGTCGGAAATTGAGTTCATCGAAAAAATGGTTCGCCCAATGGACAACGGAGAGGAAGCCGATGAGTAACGACTTCTTCCCGCCGCGCCCCGAGGCGGCGCCTTCCATCTACGCCTACGAAGACACCAACCCGCAGTACAAGGGTCTGCTCAAAGTGGGCTACACCGCCAAAAGCGCGCAAGAGCGTGTGGCGGCGCAATATCCCACGCGGCGACCTGGCAAAGCGCCCTATCGCATCGTGCTGGATGAATCTGCCATGCGCAACGACGGCACGGTCTTCGACGATCACGCCGTCCACCGCTATTTGAGGGAGCATGGGATTAAAAATCCCGAAGGGGAATGGTTCCAGTGCTCGGCGGAGGATGTCCGAGCCGCCATCCTCGCCATCAAAGTGGGCGAACCCAACGCGGAATATCGCACGCTCGATTTCAAAATGCGCCCCGAACAGCAGGAAGCGGTGGAGAGAACCGCCGCGTACTTTACCGATTTCAAAAAAGACAAAAGCAACAAAGGCAAAACGCCGCATTTTCTGTGGAACGCCAAAATGCGCTTCGGCAAAACCTTTGCCGCCTATCAACTCGCCAAAAAGATGGGTTGGAAGAAAGTATTGGTTCTCACCTTCAAACCTGCCGTGCAAAACGCCTGGGAGGAAGACCTCAAGAATCACCTGGACTTCAAAGGCTGGCAGTTCATCTCTCCCGACAGTTTGCGCTACGAAGACGCGGATAAACGAAAACCCTTTGTGTGCTTCGGCTCGTTTCAAGATTATCTAGGCAGGAATTCGGCGGGAGGCATAAAGCCCAAAAATGAATGGGTACACACCATCCAGTGGGATTGTGTGATTTTGGATGAATACCATTATGGCGCCTGGCGCGAAAAAGCCAAAGACCTGTTCGAAGCGGAAGATAAAAGAGAGATCAAGTTTGCGGAAGGAGAAGGCTCGGAGTTCTTAAAGGAGACTTCGGAGGAGATCGAAGACTTTCTCCCCATTTCCACAGACCATTATCTCTACCTCTCTGGCACGCCCTTCCGCGCCATCGCTTCGGGCGAGTTCATCGAGGAACAAATCTTCAACTGGACGTACTCCGACGAACAGCGCGCCAAAGCGAATTGGGAAAATGGGGATAACCCCTACGCCATGCTTCCGCGCATGGTTCTGCTCACCTATCAACTGCCCGATTCCATCCGCGAGATCGCCATGCAGGGCGAATACAATGAATTCGATCTGAATGTCTTCTTCTCTGCCGAAGGCGCGGGCGTGCTGGCGCGCTTCAAATACGAAGACGAAGTGCAAAAATGGCTGGATTTGATTCGCGGCGCGTTCTCCGAAACCACCATTGACAACCTGAAACTCGGCGCGAAGAAACCGCCTCTGCCTTTCTCTCACGCGCCGCTGTTGCGCGTCCTTTCGCACACCTTCTGGTTTTTGCCCAGCGTGGCGGCGTGCCATGCCATGAACAATCTACTGGCGCAAAAGCAAAACAAGTTTTATCACGACTACAAGATCACGGTCGCGGCTGGACCCGAAGCGGGCATCGGCGTGGACGCGCTTGATCCCGTGCAAGAGGCGATGGACGACCCGCTCAAAACCAAGACCATCACCCTCTCATGCGGAAAATTGACAACGGGCGTCACGGTCAAACCCTGGACGGGCATCTTCATGCTCCGCAATTCGTCCAGCCCCGAAACCTACTTCCAAGCCGCCTTCCGCGTCCAATCGCCGTGGACGGTTAAAAATCCCGACGGCGCTTCGCCCAACGAGGAACAAATCATCAAGGAAGAATGTTACGTCTTCGATTTCGCCCCCAATCGCGCCCTGAGTCAGATCGCCGAATACGCCAGTCGTTTGAACGTCAGCGAAACCGCCAGCCCCGAAGCCAAAGTCGCCGAGTTTATCAACTTCCTGCCCGTGCTGGCGTACGACGGTAGTTCCATGAAGCAGATCGACGCGGCGGGCATTTTGGATATGGCGATGAGCGGCACAACCGCCACGCTCCTTGCGCGGCGTTGGGAAAGCGCCCTGCTGGTCAACGTGGATAACGAAACTCTTTCCAAACTCATGGCGAATCAACTGGCGATGGACGCGCTGATGAGCATCGAAGGCTTTCGCAACCTGAATCAAGACATCGAGACTATCATCAACAAATCCGAAGCGGTGCAAAAGGCAAAGAAAGAAGCCAACGACAAGGAATTGACCGAAAAGCAAAAGCGCGAACTGACCGAAGCCGAAAAGGAATACAAAAGCAAACGCAAGATGATTCAAGAGAAGTTGATCAAATTCGCCACCCGCGTCCCCATCTTCATGTATCTCACCGATTATCGGGAACGCACGCTTCGGGATGTCATCACCAAACTCGAACCTGCGCTGTTCAAACGTGTCACAGGCTTGGAAGTCAAAGACTTTGAACTGCTGGTCAGTCTCAACGTTTTCAACAGCGGATTGATGAACGACGCCGTCTTTAAATTCAAACGCTATGAAGACGCCAGTCTGGTTTACACAGGCGTCAACAAACATGAAGGCGAAGACATTGGCGGATACGATACCGTGTTGAAGCGGGATGAATACCGCAGGGTGTTTGAAAATGCGCCAGAATATAAAGCGCGCTGAATTCATAAAACATTTCTAAAGGTCAAAAGCGCGCCAACAAAGCGCGCGCCTTGATTCTGCGCACATCCCAAGCAGTTTCACACGCCGTAGCCTTTTTCTGGTTGGACGGCTTCGCCGTCCCCGCCCCAGCGCCAGTAACGCAAACCGTTCGGCGGCTATCCCGCACAATCGAGTAAAAAGGAGATAAGGTCATGAAAAAATCCGTTATATCAATTTTTCTTGCGTTTGTGTTTCTAACAGCTTTGCTGAGTGGGTGCGCTCCTGCCTCAACCTCTGTTCCGCCTACGTTTACGCCTTCGCCCGTGCCTCCCACCTTCACCCCTGAACCAACGGCAACACCCGTTGTTTATAACGTGGAAATTGATGTTACTGACGAGAACGGGAATCCAATTCCCGAAGCGAAAATAATTCAAGGTGAAACAAATGAATTTGCCGATCATCAAGGTGTTTGGCGCAAGTCTATGCAGGATTCAGCGTTTTCTGCCAACATTTGGGCACAGGGCTATTTGTTGAAAGAACAGTCTTCAACTTTACAAGCAGGAGATAATAAAATCTCCGTTGAATTGTCCGTAGACCCGCTTGGTTTGCAAACAGCAGATTTAACGCGAGAGGGGTACAAACTTATTTTTGTTGAAGATTTTCAAGACAATATTTCTGATTGCGCCATTGATGGAAACGGAGCCGTTATACCTGATGATACCGACTCAGGAAATCAGTTACTTCTCGTTGATTTGCGCGGATTAGAAGAAGGTTTTTCTTGTAGCTTTGGACCAACGAATATTGAAAATGCAATCATTGAAGTAAGTTTCCGCTATCCAGCAATCCAGTTTACTGATTTCAAAGACCCCGATTATTTCAATTGGCAGGGTTATTACATTCAATTCCGCGACGGTTTTGACGTGGAAGGCTATCCCTTGCAAGTTTCTTGGGGCGCAACATTGCAAATCAGGGACTTCACAACCAGCGAATGGAAATACCCCATCTTTATCAAACAAGGCATCAAAGAAAATCAATGGTACACATTAAATACACTTTACGACGGCAAAAAAGTTGAGGTCCGAATGAATGGCGGGTTGCGATTTACATTTTTGAATCCTCCTACTATGAACAACACAAAACAATCTTCTTTTGGCGCATTTAGTAAAGCCTTTATTCAATTTGACAATATTAAAATGTGGATACCTTCCGATTAAGAGCCGCCGAACAAAGCGTGCGCTTGACGGGTGGGATTCTGCGGCATTTACATGCTTTTTTCTACACCCAGGCGGAATCCTGCTCCCAAGCCGAATCCACGCCCGCCCCAGCGCAGGTAATGCAAACCGTTGGGCGCCCCTCTCCAAGACTATTCAGAGTAGCGCTCAAATCGGCGATGTTATTTATAACGCCGTTGTATTCAACGTCAAAAACTGGCTAGGTGGCGCGATGAATTCTGATTCTTTAATCCAGTCTGTCCAAGATTCTTTCGCCGTTTAAAAAAAACGAAAAATAGACTATATTCTCGTTGGCGGAATTGCCATCCTTTGGCTGGGGCATTACCGTCGTCTGGCTCGTGACTACGAACACACTACCTTAAACCTTCTAACCTAATACTTCCACATCATGCGGACCCGACTCCTTCAAGCCCGCCCCCGTCATCCGCACAAAGATCGCCTTCTCTTGAAATTCCTCTATCGTATGCGCGCCGCTATAACTCATGCCTGATTGCAGCCCGCCGACGAGTTGATTCAACACCTCGCGCGCCCTGCCGCGATACGGAACCGCCGCCTCGACTCCTTCCGCCACATAATCTTCGATCTCCTCGCGGGTCAGGTCGTTGCCTTCGCGTTTGTTGCGCTCGATGTTCGCCGCCAGCGAAGCCATGCCGCGCGACGCCTTGTAACGATGACCGTGGCGCGTCATCAACATGCCCGGGCTTTCATCCGTGCCAGCCAGCATCGAACCGATCATGACTGTATGCGCGCCAGCCGCAATCGCCTTGGCGACGTCGCCCGGGTAGCGGATCCCGCCGTCGGCGATGATGGGCGTTTTACTTTCGCGCGCCGCATTTGCGCACTCGATGACCGCCGTCAACTGGGGGACGCCCGAACCCGCCACCTGGCGCGTGATGCAGATCGAGCCGGGACCGACGCCGACCTTCACTGCATCAACCCCCGCTTCGATCAAGCGTTTCGTCCCGTCCGCCGTCGCCACATTGCCGCCGATGATCTGCGCTTCGGGATAGCGCCTGCGAATATTCCTGACCATTTCAACTTCAAGCCGCGAATCGCCATGAGCGATGTCCACCACGATGCAATCCGCGCCCGCCTGCAACGCCGCCTCCACGCGGCGCATCTCCTTGTCGCGCACGCCCACCGCCGCGCCGACAGACAGACGCCCCTTCGCGTCCTTCGTCGCTTTCGGGAACTGCGTGATCTTCATGATATCTTTCAACGTCACCAGCCCAGCCACTTTGCCATCCTTATCCACAAGCGGAAGCTTCTCCACGCGATGCTCGTGCAACAGACGTTCCGCTTCCTTCAACGTCGTCCCCGGCGGGGCGACATGCAATTCGCGCGTCATGATCGCGCTCACCGGTTTATGATCTCCGTCTTCGAAAAGCAGGTCGCGGGTTGTGACAATGCCGACCAGTTTTCCATTCTTATCCACGATCAAAATGCCGCCCGTTTGCGTCTCTTCGATCATCCGCTTCACTTCGCCGACCGTCTGCGTGTCCGTCATCGTCAGCGGATTCTCCACCACGAACGACTCGGCTTTCTTCACGCGCTCGATCTGCCGCGCCTGCTCCGCAATCGTCATAAACCGGTGAATGATTCCAATCCCGCCCTCGCGCGCCATCGCAATCGCCATCTCGCTCTCGGTCACCACATCCATGTTCGCCGAAACGACCGGCGACTGTAAAAATATTTTTTTCGTCAACGGGCTAATCGTCGAAAGCGCGCGCCGCGAGTCGACCTCCGAATACTGCGGCGTCAAAAGCACATCATCATAAGTCAACCCGGTTTCCTGCAAAATTTTCATGATACCTCCAGACCTTCGAGGTCTTATTGGAATTAGGCATCGGAATTATAATGCGTACAGATGAGTCTAAACGCGCTTTCTTCTTTGGATGGACGCTACGAAAAGGAAACTTCCCCGCTGCGGGATTTTTTCTCCGAGTTTGCCTATCTCCGCTCCCGGGCGCGCCTCGAACTGGACTTTTTGGCTGGTCTTTCCAACCTGGGCATTCTCCCCGCTGATAGTTTGTCCGGCTACAAACCGGGCCTACAAAACTTCACAGATGAAGATGCGTTGAAAATCCAGGAATACGAAAAGACCACCCGGCACGACGTCAAAGCCATCGAATATTTCCTGCGCGAAAAACTCCCCGCCAAACTTCATTCCTTCATCCACATCGGTCTCACCTCCGAGGACGTAAACAACCTCGCCCTCGCGCTCGCCCTGCGCGACTCGCGCGACCGCGTCCTGCTTCCCGCCTTCGATAATTTACTCGCCGCATTGAAAGACTTCGCAAAAAAATACCGCGCCGCCCCCATGCTCGCGCGGACTCACGGTCAGCCCGCCGTGCCGACCACGTTGGGAAAGGAAATTGCCGTATATCTCTCGCGCTTGATGAAATGCAGGGACGAGTTGGCGGGTCACAAGTTCGAGGGGAAATTGAACGGCGCGGTCGGCAACTTCAACGCCCTTCATGCCGCCTTTCCAAACATTGACTGGCCCGCTTTCAGCAAAGAATTCATCGAGGGGCTCGGACTTGAACCCAACCTCGTCACGACGCAAATTCTGCCTTACGATAACTGGCTGCGTTATTTCCAAATCATTCAAATGGCAAACTCCATCCTATCTGGCTACGCGCAGGATATGTGGCGACATATCAGCGACGGGATTCTGAAACAAAAGGTCGTCGAGGGCGAAGTCGGCTCATCCACCATGCCGCAGAAGGTCAACCCGATAGACTTCGAGAACGGGGAGGGCAATCTCGGAGTCGCCAACGCCCTGCTCGCCCACTACCTCCAAAAATTGCCGGTCTCAAGATTGCAGCGCGACCTTTCCGACTCGACCGTGCGAAGGACGTTTGGGACGGCGCTCGGTCATACGCTGCTGGCATGGAACAATATCGCAAAAGGCATTTTGCGCGCGGATGCGGACGAAGAAAAAATGAAAGCGGAGTTGAACGCGCATTGGGAAGCCGTCAGCGAAGGGGCGCAGACGATATTGCGCGCCGCCGGGAGGAGCGACGCCTACGAGACTCTCAAACGTCAGACAAGGGGAAACCAAATGGACGGAACCCGTTATCAATCCTGGGTCGAAGCGTTGAACGTCGAAGAGGAAATCCGTCGGCGTTTGATCCGCCTCTCGCCGGAATCCTATATCGGCTTGGCGATTCAAATAACAGATTCCGTCACTACGAAGAGCGATAGCGACGAAGCAATCTCTTGATAACGGAAGGTTGCTTCGCCCTTCGGACTCGCAATGACATGGAGGAACAATGAGCGTGATCGCAGTGATCGGTTCGCAGTGGGGCGACGAGGGCAAGGGCAAGGCGGTGGATTTTCTGGCGGAGCGCGCGGATTATGTGGCGCGCTTCAACGGCGGGAATAACGCCGGGCATACGGTCATCAACGAGTTTGGGACGTTCAAGATTCATCTCGTGCCTTCGGGGATTTTTGCGCGGAACGCTGTCGGCTTGATCGGCGGCGGCGTGGTCGTGGACCCGGCGGTCTTGATCGAAGAGATCGAAATGCTGAACAGGGCGGGCGTGAACGTGGACGGACGGTTGTGGATCTCGCCGCGCTCGCATTTGATCATGCCGTATCATAAAATTTTGGACGGCTTGTATGAAGAAGCCAAAGGCGCGGGCGCGACCGGCACAACGCGGCGCGGAATTGGGCCCGTGTTCGCGGACAAGGTGGGCTACAACGGCATCCGCTGGACGGATTTTGCGGGCGACGCCTTCGAGAGCCGGTTGAAGACGCAACTGGAGTTGAAGAATAAGATCATTGCGGCGCTGGGCGGGGAAGCGTTGAGGTTCGAGTCTGTGCGCGATGAATATCGCGGTCATTATGAAAAGGTCAAGCCGTACCTCAAGGAATTATTTTCAATTGTGCAGGACGGTTTGAAGGCGAATAAAACTTTTTTGCTGGAGCAGGCGATGGGGACGTTTCTGGACACCGATTGGGGGACGTATCCTTTCGTGACCGCTTCGACGACGATTCCCTCCGCCGCGTCCGCCGGGCTGGGTATTCCGCCGAAATACATCACAAACGTGATCGGCGTGACCAAGGCGTACACTACGAGAGTCGGCGCGGGACCGTTGCCCACTGAAATTCACGACGCCGAAAGCGATGCCTACAAAAAATTCGGCGAAGTCGCCGCCACAACGGGACGCATCCGCCGCGTGGGCTGGCTGGATCTGGAAATTGTAAGAACCGCCGCCGAATTGAGCGGCATGACCGAAATCTGTCTGACGAAGTTGGATGTATTGAGCGGCTTGAAAGAAATTCAGGTTTGCACTGGTTATAAGATGAACGGGAAATCTGTCCGCTATGCGGATGTGGACGCTTACGGGCTGGATAAGGTCGAGCCCGTTTACGAATCCTTCCCCGGCTGGAGCGAGGACATCGGCAAAGCGAAATCGTTTGACGAATTACCCGTCAACGCGCAGAAGTATGCGAGAATGATCGAGGACGCGGCGGGAGTCCCGGTGAGGTGGATTGGGGTGGGCCCGAAGAGGGAGGAGACGATTCGGAGGTGAGCGGCAGAATGCGCGCCGTCACGGCAGAGGCGGCAAGCCGAGTTCTTTGAGGAATTCATTATGTTTGTTCTTTGCGGCGCTTATCTTTTTCTCCAGCGTTTTTAATTCTTCATGCACGGCGCGCAGATCAACCTGTTCTTCTTCCGCCGCGTTGCTGACATAACGGGAGATGTTGAGGTTGTAGCCGTTCTTCTCGATCTCTTCCATTGAGACGCGGCGCGGTCGTGAATATCCGCGCGGTAGGTATATTTGAGGTCGCCGAGTTTGGCGATGAATGCCTGTTCAATTTGTTGTTCGGTCATGGGAATATGGGGAAAATATTTTTCCATTCCTTGCTGTCTGGGCGCGCCATATCCCCAAGTATACCCGACGAAAAAATCGGCTCATGCCTAAAAACTGCGCCGCTCCCGGGCATTCCTGGCGCGAAAATCCGCCCCTCGCGTCCAACCCTCACGCCCCCAGCGCCTGCTTCGTCCTTCGCCTTCCCCGCGCCCGCAAAAGATTCAGAACGCGCGGCATCGCGTCCGAATACAACGCGTATAAAAATTTATTCGGCGCAAAGTCATACGCGCCGGGCGTGCGAATCACTTCGCCGCCCAAGCCCTTCTGAAGCGACGGTCATCCCGCTTTAATAGCCACATCGCATACCACATCGTATATGATACAATCCCAAACGAAAGGATTTCAGCCAAAATGACACGCTATGCCCTAAACCTGCCTGTGGATTTGAAACGCGAAGCCGAGGAACTTGCCAAAAAGCAGGGCGTTTCGCTCAACCAATTCATCATGTGGTCGGTGGCGGAGAAGGTGACGTCCATGCGCAATGAATTGGACGACCCGAAATTTCCGTTGATCGCGTATTATCGCGGCGCATCCGGCTTCCCAACGCCGGTTCTGCGCGGAACTCGTATCCGCGTGCAGACCGTTGCAGTGGCGGTAAAACAATTCAAGGAAAAGCCTGAGACCTTCGCAGAGAACTACGGCGTCGAGGTTAAACAGGTCCGTGAAGCGCTGGCTTTTTATGACGCCCACAAAACGGAAATAGACGCAAACATCAAATACGAGCAGGAGTTGGAAAACAAGCACAAGCGGGAAAAGGCAAAGAAAAATGACAAAGCCGCGTCTTCATCTTGACTCCGACGCGTCCGATGCGGCGCTGCAAAGGGAACTGCTCAAACGCGGGCATGATGTTACGCGAACGCCGAACGAGTGGATTCAGCATGATTCGAGCGATGAAGAACAGTTACGGAATGCGGCTCAAAGAAAACGGGTTATTTTCACCCACAATAGCAGGGATTTCTTTCCGCTGGCGAAACGAATTCTTCGTCACGCCGGCATTATCGTCTCGCCGCAAATTCCCATGCCCAGGAAATTCAAAGCCCTCGACCGTTTCCTCAACGAAGCGACCGCCGAGGAAATGGAAGACCAAATCCGCTGGTTGAGCGATTGGGAGGGAAATCAGGAACGATCATCGCCTGATAAATGAGATAACGAGAAATCACCTCACGCCCCCAGCGCCTGCTTCGTCCTTCGCCTTCCCCGCGCCCGCAAAAGATTCAGAACGCGCGGCATCGCGTCCGAATATAACGCGTATAAAAATTTATTCGGCGCAAAATCGTACGCGCCGGGCGTGCGAATCACTTCGCCGCCCAAGCCTTCCTTGAAGCGATACACCCCCCACATCGCATCGCTTTCGTCGAAGACATCCGGCGCGCCCCACAGGTCATAGGTCAGGCATCCGCCCGCCTTCGCGCGTTTCATCGCCTCCCACTGCAAAAGATAGGTCGGCATTTTGTCGCGGTGGGCGCTGCGCGACATGCCGTAAACGTAATATCCGCGCCCGGCAAAGGTGAAGAGAAAGATCGCGGCGACGGGGTCGTTGTTGTATTCGGCAATTAATGGAATAGCGGCGGGAGATTGGTAATCGGGACTTGGAGATTGCATGAAGGTCTTCCAAACCGTCATGTAATATTCTTCATCGCGGATGACGAAACCGTCGCGCACCGAAGTCTCGGCGTACATTTTATACAGCATGGGCAGGTCTTCCAGTCTGCCTTCGCGCGCCGTCACGCCCTTCCGCTCCGCCAGGCGGATGTTGTACCGCGTCTTCTGCTTCATCCGCATCAGGATTTCCTCCTCGCCTGCGGATAAATCCACCATGACCGTATTCTTGAATTGAATCTGCTCGGGCGATTCCACCCACCCCCTGCGCCTCAACTCGGACCTCGCGGCCTGTCCGCTGTTTTCTGAATCCTCATCCCCGCCGACGGGGATTCCGCGCCCCAGAATCACATCGGGATCAATCTTCAGGAAGATCGCGCCCTGCTTCTTCGCGAACGCTTGCAGATCGTCCAACACCCGCCTGCGCAGGGACTCATTCGTCCAATCCATGAGCGGACCCTTCGGCGCGTAAAAAACGGAGAAGCGGCGGAAGGCAGTCCGTTTGAGGATGAGGGCAGAAGCAATAATTGAAGACTTGCCCTGATCGCCGCCGAAGGGTTGGCAATCGGAAGATACGGAGAATTTTCCATCTTCCGTCCAGACAGCGTAACAGGGAGCCCAGCCATACTTCGCCTTCACCTGCCCCCATTCGTAGGTTTGCAAAAAATGCGGGCCGGGGAGTTGGAAGATGAGTTGATTCCAGGGGTGGGGAGGTTGGGGAGATGAGCCCATTGATAATCGGTAATTGGAGATTGGTAATTACGATTTACCAATTACCAATCTCGTATAAAGCCAGTACGGTAACGGATTATATACTCTATCCAACGCCTGCGCCGCCCGCTTCAACTGTCCGCCGAATCCGCGTTTGAAGCGATAGACGCCCCACAAGCCGTCATGGCGCGACTCGAATTGCGCTTCGAGCGTTTCTTCATCCTCGTCGGGGACGCCCCACAGGTCGTATTCTTCGCATCCGCGCGCCTTTGCCCAGCGAATGGCTTCCCATTGCAGGAGGTAGGCGGGCATTCGGTTGCGCTCTTCATTGCTGGACGCGCCGTAAACATACCAGGCGCGCCTGCCGTTCGCAAAGATCATCAACGAAGCGAGGGGTCTGCCTTCATATTCTGCGACGAGCAGTTCGCATGTCCCTTTGGGGCGGAAGAGTTCATAGGCGCGTTGATAATATTCCCGCGAATGTACGCCGAAGTCATCGCGCCCGCCGGTGATTGTCATCATCTCGTGGAAGGCGGCGATGTCGTCCCATGCGCGGACTTTTACGCCCTTCTTCTCCGCCAGGCGGATGTTGTAACGGCATTTGGGTTTCATGCGCGACAAAATATTTTCTTCGCCATCTTGAATATTAATGGTTATTGTGCGGGGCGGTTGGATGTCATGTTTGGAAATTCTAAATTCTGAATTCTGAATTCTGAATTCATCTGCCCATGCGTCGGGTTCGATTTTTAGGAAGATGGCGCGGTTCTTTTTGCACACCGAATCAACTTCGCGCCAGAACGAATCGCCATCCATTGTCCACTGTCCGCTTTCCGCTGGCTTCGGAATATACGCAATCGTAAACCCCAGCGGCAACTTGCGAAACAAAATCTGAACGCCAACATTCCCGTCAATAATGCGAACAGGTTTCCAGCCGAAATCTTTTTTTAATTCGCCCCACTCGCCCATCTGCAAGAGGTGCGCGTCGGGAAAGTTCGTCAGGAATTGATTCCATTCGGCGAGAGTGGTTTCGGTCATGGATGCACCGAGCCGGAGGGCAGGAAACGGTTGATGGTCAGAATCAAGTCGTCGGTCCGGGAGCGAAGCGCGAGGTCGGAGAGTTCATCCACAGTTCGAGCGAGGGCGGCGCCGTCCACCTGTTCCTCCCGCGACATGCGAAAAATCTCCGGGTGCTGCGTGCGTTCAAAATCCACGCCGTCTTCGAGCAAATCTTCGCGCAGTTTTTCGCCGGGACGGATGCCGGTGGTTTGAATGTCAATGTCGCGGTAGGGTTCGAGCCCCGAAAGGCGGATGAGGTCTTCGGCGAGATCGAGGACGCGAATCTGTTCGCCCATGTTGAGCATGAAGACTTCGCCGCCGACGCCCATGCTCGCGGCTTGCAAAACGAGATGCGCGGCTTCGGGGATGATCATAAAATAACGGCGCATATCGGGGTGCGTGATGGTGACGGGACCGCCGCGCGCAATTTGATTTTTGAACGTGCGCACGACGCTTCCGCGACTGCCCAGCACATTGCCAAAACGCACAACCGAATACGGCAGGTTATGGCGTTGCGCCGCGTCGAGGACGGTTAACTCGGCGAGACGTTTTGTCGCGCCCATCACGCTGGCCGGGCGCACGGCTTTATCGGTGGAGATCAGCACGAGTCTCTCGACGTTATGCCGGGTCGCCGCCTCGACGACGTTCTTTGTGCCGAGGACGTTGTTCGTGACCGCCTCCTCGACGTTGGCTTCCATGAGCGGGACATGCTTGTGCGCCGCGGCGTGAAAGACGATCTGCGGTTTGCGCTGGTTGAAAATTTTTTCAATGCGGCTGGCGTCGCGGATGTCGGCGATGACGGCTTGCAGGGCGAGCGCGGGAAAATCCTCTTTGAGTTCCTGCAACGCTTCGAAGATGCTGTTCTCGCCATGACCAAGCAAGACAAGTTCGGCGGGTTTCCAGCGCGCAAGTTGACGGCAGAGTTCGCCGCCGATGGAGCCGCCCGCGCCTGTGACGAGGATGCGTTTGCCGCCGAAGGTCGCGCCGATGAGGCGGTCGTCAATCTTTGCGGGTTCGCGGCGCAGCAGGTCGGTGATGTCCACTTCGCGCAGGCGGTTGACGCTGACCTTGCCGCCGAGCAGTTCGTAAAATCCGGGGATGATGCGCGAGACGATTCCGCGTTTGCGACATTCGTCGTTGACCAGGCGGATGATATGCCCGGGCGCGGACGGGATGGCGATGATGACTTCGTCCACCTGCCCGGCGTCGAGCGTCCTTGCGAGTTGTTCGATCCTGCCGATGACCGTCACGCCGTAGATGTTGTGATTCTGTTTGGCGGAGTCGTCGTCGAGGAAGCCGATGGGGACAAGATTCAACTGCGGGGTTTTTTGCAACTCGCGGACGACGAGCGCGCCCGCGTCTCCCGCGCCGAGGATGAGGGCGCGGCGGGTTTTGGCGTTGGTCTGCGCCGACGGTTGTTCCGCCAGGATTCGCAGGGCGAAGCGCGAACCGCCGATGAGGATGAGCGAGATCAGCCAGTCAATGCCGAGGGCGGAGCGCGGCATACCTGGCTTGATCAAGTCAAAGCCGATGAGCAGGAGCATGACTCCCGAAGTCAGCGCCGAGGCGGTTGTGACGGCAAACGTAATCAGCCGCAGTTCGTTCGTGCTGGCGTACATCCACAGGCGGCGATAGAGTCCGAAAAAGTAATAGGTGGGAATTTTGACGATCAACGCCGCCGCGCACATCGCCAATGCGGCGGGGAAATAGAACGGCAACTCGCTCACGTCCAGCCGCAACGCAAAACTGCCCAACACCGAGACGACGGTCAGGGCCAGGTCGCCGGCGAGGACGAGGCGATTGCGGAAGTGGGAACGGGAGGACATGGGGGGGAGAATAGGGAATAGGGAATAGGGAGTAGAGAATAGAGAATAGAGAATAGAGAATAGAGAATAGGGAGTAGGGAGTAGGGAGTAGGGAGTAGGGAGTAGAAGGGTAGAGATTGGGAAAAAATTACTAACCTCAAATTACCAATCTCCAATTACCAATTCCCAATTCCCAATTACCAATTCCCAATTACCAATCTCCAATTACCAATTACGCATTTCTTCCACCGCTTCCTTCAATCCCTCTGCCAGGGTTACGCGCGGTTTGAAGCCGAGCGTGTCCATGATTTTTTGGGGAGAGCCGATGGAGCGGTAAATATCCCCGGCGCGCGGTTCGGCGTGGATGTGTCTGGGGGCGTTCGGAAAAAGTTCGTAGAGGATGTCGAGCAGGTCGAGCAGGCGCGTCTCAACGCCGGTGCAGACGTTGAAGATCTGCCCGGGCGCGGCGGGATGTTCGGCGGCGAGCAGGTTGGCTTGAATGACATCGCGCACGTTGATCAGGTCGCGGCTCTGTCCGCCGTCTCCAAAAATTGTGACGGGTTTGCCGTCCAACATGCGGCGGATGAAGATCGGCACGGCGGCGGCGTACATCGAATCCGGCCGCTGACGCGGGCCATAGACGTTGAAATAACGCAGGGCGACCACTTCAAAATCGAACGACGACGTATAAAGTTGTCCGTAGAGTTCGTCCACGCGCTTGGAGACGGCGTAGGGAGACAACTGCCGCAACGGCGTATCCTCCACAAGCGGGTAGGCTTGCGAGTCGCCGTACACTGCGGCGCTGGTGGCGAACACCGCGCGCTTCACGCCTGCCTTGCGGGCGGCTTCAAACAAAATGGAGGTCCCGGTCACATTGACGTCGAAACACTCCTGCGGCTTTTCCATCGACTCGGGGACGGAAACAAACGCCGCTTCATGAAAGATGATGCCCGCGCCTTTAACGGCTTTGGCGACCGCGTCCGCGTCGCGCAAATCGCCCTCGACGATCTCCACATCCAGCCCGGCAAGGTTCTCGCGCCTGCCGGAGGAAAAATTATCGAAGACGCGGACGGAGTGTCCGAGCTCGAGCAATGCGCGCGAGATATGCGAGCCGATAAATCCCGCGCCGCCGGTGACAAGATGGTTCATTTTATCTGCCCGTCCTTCTTAGCACCGTCCCAATCGTCCTTAGCACAATGCTGAAATCAAGGGTCAGGGTGCGGTGTTTGATGTAGTACAGGTCGTATTCAAGTTTAACAAACGTCTCTTTAACGGTGGCCACATATCCATAATTGATCTGCGCCCAGCCGGTGAGTCCCGGTTTTACAAGTAATCTTGCCCGATAATAAGGAATCTTCTTCTGGTATTCCGCCACCAGTTCGGGGCGTTCGGCGCGCGGACCGACCAGGCTCATCTCGCCGCGCAGGACCGTCCAGAATTGCGGCAGTTCGTCGAGGCGCGTCTTGCGCAGAAAGGCGCCTACGCGGGTCACGCGCGGGTCGTTTTCAGCCGCCACCATCGGCTGTCCGTCCGCTTCCGCATTTTGCTTCATCGTGCGAAACTTCAACGTGCTGAAGGTTTGAGCGCCCTTCCCCAGCCTCGGTTGCGAATAGAAAATTGGGAAACCGGTTTCCAGCGCGATGGCGAGCGCGATCAACGGCAACAGGATTAAAAATATCAGCGTGCCGACAAAGCCGCCCACAATATCCATGCTGCGTTTCAACAATTCGTACAACCCGTGAACCCGTACTTGATCCACAAACGAACGGATGACCCAATCCGTCTCCAGGTGTTCGATGGGAACGCGCTGGGTCAATTCCTCGTACAGGATCGGCATACGGGTCACTTCGATTCCGCGTTCCTGAATATCCAGCACGGTTTGAAAGGTTTCGCCCTTGATCTCTCCGTTGATCGCCACCACCACATCCGAGATGCGGTAGTCCTCGACAAGGTCGAACAGGCGGCGGCTATCGCCCAGCACGGCAAACCCATGAAAGGACTTACTGCGCTTGACAGGGTCATCATCCACGAAGCCGATCAGCAGGAAGGGCGGCGGGTTGAGTTTGCGGTACGCCTCCACCAGTGTGCGCCCGGCCTTGCCCGCCCCAACGATCAGCACGCGGCGCATTAAACCGGACGATGTGTAGAGTCGGATGTAGACGGCGCGCCAGCCCAATGTCAGGAACGAGGCAATAACCAGAAAGGCGCCGATGGCAATACGCGGCAGGGAATTTGGATCGGTGTTAACCGTAAAGAAGAGCGAATATCCCAACAAGCCGACGATCGGAGCGACGGCAATCGCGCGCAGCGTTTTGCGGAAGTTCGAAGCGGTATGAATTTCATACGAGTCGACCATCAACAACAGCCAGGCCAGCGGCAGGAGATAAAACCAGATCGGAACTTCCACCCGGATGATGCGCTCCGCCACATTGGGCTTCACGCCGCTGTCAATCAGGCGGTAGAGCGAATATTGATACCAGAACAGAATCGCGCCGGCGGTCGCGGCGGCGGATGCGATAAAGTCCCCGATCAGCAGAACAGTGCGTTGCTCGCTGGGACGCAAACGCAGCGAGGGGCGGTAGATATCAGCCATTCTTGAACATGCCTGCCAGCCCGCTCCAAAGAAAACCCGCGCCCCATGAAAAGTGCATGGTCGCAATAGCGGACGGCAACCCCCAGAGATGAAATCCTTTCCTTGTTCGTATCGCCAGGGTCGAACCGGCAAGCCCCAATGCAAAAAAATAAACGGATAATTGCGCGGCAAGCAGGGCGCGGGCAACCCCAAACCACAAGGATAACACAATCAACGCCGCAAAGATGAGAACAAAAACCGGCGGAAGCGCCTGCCGCCAGCGCAGCGTATGCGGGTAACGCCTCAACATGCGGAACTTCCAAAACCCGTAACGCCAGTATTGCGCCGCAAGTTTTCCAAGAGTGGGGCGCGAAAAATAAACGCAACGAATGGACGGGTCGAGCCAGACCACGCCGCCCGCCTGGCGCACGCGCGCGTTGAATTCGTAATCTTCATTGGAGAGCAGCGTCTCGTCGAAAGCGCCGATTCGTTCGATCAACTCGCGGCGAAAGGAACCGAACGGGACGGTATCCACCGCCCCGGCTTTGGCATTGAGGCGGTAGAGCGCATCCCCCACCCCAAGCGGATGAGCCGCCGCCGCCGCAATCGATTCTGCCATCCGCGTCTCCGCCCCGGGGCGAATCTCCCACACGCCGCCGATATTATCGCCCCTGTGATTTTGATGCGCCGTCACACAGCGTTCCACATATTCGGGGATCGGCATCGAGTGGGCGTCCAAGCGGATGAGGATCGCGCCTCGCGCCTCGCGAATGGCCTGATTCACGCCAGATGGTATGGTCCTCGCCCGATTCTCCATCACGCGAATCTCGAATCCGGGATGCCGCCTCTTGAACGATTCGATCTCCGTCCGCGTGCCGTCTGTGGACATGCCGTCCGCGATCACAACCTCCATCTTATCGTGCGGATACGTTTGCGCGCGCAAAGAATCGAGCAATTTGCCGATCGTGGCTTGCTCGTTATAGCACGGAACGATGATGGAAACAGTCGGTTGGTCGGGCATGGGTCCGGCAAGATTACGCCGCCATTCACAGGCGGCGGGAGTATCGCAAGGTTTACCCTGCTGGTTTGGAAAAGCGCGCAAACTGAAGTTTGCGGTACGGTTATGCGGTCAACGGCAGGATGACTTCCATCGTCGCGCCAAGCCCGGCTTCGCTTTGGACGCTTATTCTACCACCATGCGCCGCGACGATCTCGCGCGCAATTGCCAGCCCCAGCCCCGCGCCGTGAGATTCGCCGCCCGCCCGCGACGGGTCTGCGCGATAGAACCGCTCGAAGATGCGCGGCAGTTCATCCTTTGACATGCCCGCGCCCGTATCGCTGACTGAAATACGCATCGCATTTGAAACAAGAGACGCCCGCATCGTAACTTTTCCGCCTTGCGGCGTAAACTTGAGCGCGTTATCCACGAGGTTTGTAAACACCTGCGCCAGGCGGTCGCCGTCCGCAACGAGCGGCGGCAAATTCGATTCGGCGTCCACTTCAATATTCACGCCCGCGCGCGCCGACTGCGGCGCGAATTTTTCGGCAATCGAGTTCAACAGCGCGCTCACATCCACCGGCGACATCTTCAAATCCGCCAACCCTGCGTCCAGCTTTGCCAGGTCGAGCAGATTCGCCGCCATGCGGCGCATCCGTTCGGATTCGTCGTAGATGATCCGCGCCGCCTTTTGCCGCGCCTCTTCGGTGTTCGCCGTCCCATCCAGCAGCGCCTGAGCGAATCCCTGAATGGAAGTGAGCGGGGTCTTCATCTCATGCGAGACATTCGCCACAAACTCGCGCTGTGATTTTTGACTCGCCTGCACCCGCGCCGCCATCGAATTAAATGCCCGCGTCAATTCCTGGACCTCATGCGGGCCCCTCGTTTCCACCGGTTGAATCTCCGCCGAGGGCATTTCACGCGCCGCGCCGATGATTCCCTGCAACGGGCTGGCGATCCACCCGGAGACGAGGAAAGCGACAACCAATGAAAGCAGAAAGGCAACCGCGCCGCTGAACAGGATGCTCGGCATGAATTCGTCGCCAAACAGGCTGAGAATGGATAATCGCGGGCGCGGAACCGCCGTCATCACAAACGAACCGTCGGGAAGTTGCGCAATGGCGACCAGCCAGGCCGTCCCAGCCGCATCGCGCGCAATCGGAGAATTTTTCAAGAGCGTCTTTTTCTCCGGAAAAGCCAACGCCGCCGCTTCGGGCGACGACGTGTCGTACACAACCTCCCTGTCGCGATCAAACACGATCACGCGCGCGCCAAACCTCTCCGCATTGCGCTCGGCAAGTTCGGAAATCGGCGGCGCGTCCGGCTCCCCGCTCTGCTCCAGCAGGACAACTTGAGCCGCCTTCAAGCGCTCCACCGTCTTCCGGTACGCAAGCGGACTGCGCAACAGCGAGACGAACAGGACGATCGTCACAACGCCCAGCGCCATGACGATGATGAAGGCGTAACTCAACCAGAGACGGGAACGCAGGGAGGAGAGCATGGGCGGCAACAGGTCATTGCGAGAAGGGCGTTTGCCCCGACGAAGCAATCTCCGGAAATGCAAGGATTGCTTCGGACAGAGAACAAGAGCGCCCTCGCAAGGACATCATACAACCAGTTTATACCCCACCCCCGTCGCCGTTTCGATCTTCACGTTTCCGCCTTCGAGTTTTTTGCGAAGATGCGCGATGTGAACGTCCACCGTGCGGGTTTGACCGTAGTAATCGAATCCCCATGCGAGTTGAAGCAGTTGTTCGCGCGAGAACACGCGCCCGGGCTGTTCCGCCAGAGTAAGCAGAAGGTCGAATTCCTGGGCGCGCAATTCCAAAGTCCGCGAAGCGAGGCGGGCTTCCCTCGAAGCGGGATCAATCGTCAAATCGCCGAGGCGAATCGCTTTCCCGTCCGCTGACTTCTTCGGCTCGCTCCTTCGCAATATCGCCTTGATCCTTGCCGTCAGTTCGCGCGGGTTGAACGGCTTGGTCAGGTAATCGTCCGCGCCGAGTTCGAGTCCGAGGATTTTATCTATGTCTTCGTCGCGCGCGGTGAGCATGATGATGGGGACATCGTCGCCCGCCGAACGCAACCTGCGGCAGACATCGAAGCCGTCCACTTTGGGAAGCATCACGTCCAGCACGATCAGCGCGGGCTTTTGCTTCGCCGCCTCCGCCAGCGCGGATTCGCCGTCGGCGATTTCCAGGATGCGATAACCGTCGCGCTCAAGATACATCCGCGCCAGTTGCGTGATGGACGGTTCATCGTCCACAAGCAGGATCAATTCAGAGGGCATTACCGAAACTCAGAAGCGCGTCGCGCCAAACGGGGAGATTTATCCTGTCGAGTCAGGCGCGGCGCGCACATTATTCAGACAAGCGCCACACATTCGATCTCGACCAGCGCGCCTTTCGGCAATCCCGCCACGGCGACGGTCGAACGCGCGGGCGGGTTTTCAGTGAAAACCTCGGCGTAGATCGCATTCATCTTCGCAAAATCGTTCATGTCCTTGAGGAACACAGTCGTCTTAATCACGCCGTTCATATTCGAACCCGCCGCCGCCAGCACATGGCCAAGATTGGCAAGTACCTGCCGGGTCTGTTCCTCAATTCCGCCGGGGACGAGTTCCATCGTGGCGGGGTCGAGCCCGACCTGCCCGGCGGTATAGACCAGGTTGCCGATATGGATCGCCTGCGAATACGGACCGATCGCCTTTGGGGCTTTTTCCGTATGAATAATCTGTCTGCTCATGGGTTCCTCGCTTCGGGGTTGGGATATTGGGATTTATCGGAAAATATTTTTGAGCGCGGACGCGCGCGGAAAACGCGGCTTTTTTCACTCCTTGATCAGCATAAATCCGCGTTCATCTGCGTCCGACAAAAGAGCGTTGCCTTATCTCCGATAGTGTCTCCTGACGTATTCTAACCCATGTCATGCGCCGTTCCCGCCGACCGCAGACCGCCGACTGGAATCGGCGGTCTGCGTCGAAGGTTTCATGCTTAATCCCGTTCGGATTTTTCCTCCGCCGGTTTGTTCGCCTCGCGGAAGGCTTTGATCGCTTCGCGCAGGGCTTTGAAGGTTCCGCCCATCGATTCCTTGATCGCCTTCATCTTTTCGCTCGCCTCTTTGAGCGTGGCTTTCGCCTGCTCCGCGTTTGCGACCTTGCCGTTCGCATCGAATCCGGAGTGAGCGTCAATCACATTGCCCAGCGCCTCATACTGCGGACGGGCGGCGGTCAGCGCGGATTCGTAGGCGTCGAGCGCGGCTTGCAGTTGAGAGACATCCTTGCCGTTTGCCGCCGCCTTGTCAATCATGCCCTGAAGTTTGGCGATGCGCCCATCCGTATCCTCGAACGCTTTTCCCAGCCGTTCATGGGTTTTCACCGCGCGCGCCCAGGCGGCTTCCAGTTTTTCGTTCGTCGGCTTGGGCGGGTTCTCATCCGCGGCAAGAACGGATGAGACAGGAATCGCCGCCAGGAAGAGAGCGGCGGCGAGGAAAGCCGTTACGAGCTTCGTAAATTTATTTTTCATCGTAAACCTCCTTCAGGTTTCGATGAGATTGTAGGGCAGACAGGTTAGGAAGGTGTGGCAAGGATGTAAAAAGTTTGTAAAACAAGCCTATAGGCTTGTTTTACGGCGAGGGCGGCGCAATCGGCGTCAGCGTCGCCGTCGGCGCGGGAATCGGAGTCGGCGCCAGTTCCACCCAGCCGCTATAAGCGAAATACTCGGATAGAAACTGCGTTCGTTCGCGTTCGTTCATCGGGCGCGGGCGCGAAAAATCCTCCAGCATGGCGGTCAACAACT
>CAADGT010000020.1 GCA_900696595.1 uncultured Chloroflexota bacterium | reverse complement strand
TCTCTACTCTCTATTCTCTACTCTCTAACCTCCTCCAACTGCTTTATCTCTTCCGCGTCCAACTCGATCTCCGCTGCGTCGAAATTTTCCTTGATATGAACCGGGTCGAATGACATCGGGATGGCGATGACGCGCGGATGCGAAACAATCCACGCCAGCGCAATTTGAAAAAGCGTGGCGCGATGCGCCTTCGCGATCTTTTCGAGCGTCGCGCTTTCGCGCAGGTTGCCTTCGTCCACAGGCGAATAGGCCGTGAAGAGGATGTCGTTTTGTTGGCAGTATTCCAACACGCCGTTCTTGACGTACGAACGATCGGCAAGGCTGAACGGGACCTGGTTTGTAACGATGGGCGTCTCGGAAAGCGATTGCGCCAGTTTCAGCAGTTTTAAATTGAAGTTGCTCACGCCGAGATGTTTGACCTTCCCGTCGCGAACGAGTTTATTCAACGCCTTGAAGGTCTCGTCGTATTTCGAGCCGCCATGCGGCCAGTGAACGAGATACAGGTCGAGATAATCCATTTGCAGGCGGCGCAGGGAGTTTTCGCAGGATTTCAACACGTCATCGTATTGCAGGTGGTTCGGCGTAACTTTGGAAGTGATAAACACATCCTCGCGTTTTGCGCCAAACTCGCGGATCGCCCGCCCGATCAGTTCCTCGCTGCGGCCGTCGGCGTACATCTCCGCCGTGTCGAAGTGAGTGTAACCGACCTCCAGCGCGCTCCTTAACGCCGAGAGGGATTTTTCGTCCAGCGAGCGGTCGGGCGAGGAGTTGCCGCCAATGCGCCAGGCGCCGTAGCCTATTTTTGGAAGAGTCAAATTGGGGAGGGTCTCGTTTTTCATGCCTCAATTTTACCAACCTGATTGGAAGTGATCGCCGCCGCTTCGATCCCCGCCGGTAATATGGGGCTGATCGCTCCCGTTATCCCTGACGGGCTGAAAAAGCCGCTCTACTTCATCAATTTGTTCTTCGTCGCCGATAAAGCCGATGCGGTCGTTCGCTTGCAGCGCCGTAAGCGACTTTGGATTCGCCATCACGTTATTGTTGCGCAGAATTGCCACAATGGAAGCGCCCGTCCTTGCGCGCAGGTCGGCTTCAGCGAGGGTCTGACCAACCAGCGGATTATCGGGCAACAATGTCAGCCAGGTAATGCCGATGCTTCGGGTGGCGTGGATCAGGTCGTGTAAGACGCGGTGTTCCTCCTCTGTATTTACCCGAACATCGTAATGGTCGTGTCGCACCGCGTCCATATATCGGATGATCTCTTGAAGCGGAAAATCCAGTTTCAATAACGTGTGGCGAAGGATCTCGAGTCCGCCTTCGAGTTCGGGGTGAATAACCTCCTGCGCGCCAAGCTCCGCAAGATGCCGGATGCCTTCTTCGGTCGTGGCGCGCGCAATGATGGGCAGGTCGGGGGCGATGTTGCGGGCGGCAGCCACAACCAACCCGCTCGCGTCTTCATCGGGTCCGGCGACCACGAGCGCGCGCGCGCGCTCCAGCCCGGCGTGAGTTAGTATTTCCGAATTGGATGCGTCGCCGTATAAGTTTAGAATTCCGCGCTTGTTGAGTTCCGCGACCCGCTCCGGGTCTGAATCAATGACGAGATGCGGAATTGACAATTGTCCGAGCAGATTGGCAATGTGACGCCCGACTCTTCCGTAGCCGATGATTGCCACGTGATCCTTGAGTTTTTCTTCCGTCGGAAGGGCGCGAGGACGATGGCGATCCGCCAGCCTCCACAAGGCTGGGAATTTTTGCAGCCAGCGTTCGACCGGGGAAATGAGGCGAAACATCAGCGGGTTGAGGATGATTGACAAGAGCGCCCCCGCCAGAATCAGGGAATATTCGTCTTGATTCAATATTCCAAGCCCAATGCCGGCTTGACCGAGAATGAAGGAAAATTCGCCGATCTGGCTCAGCCCCGCGGCGGCGACGAGGGTGGTCCGCCCCTGCCAGGAGAAGATCGAGCCAAGGAATAGGGTGATGACGGATTTTCCGATCACGATCAAAGCCGTCAGAGCCAGCACGCGACCGATGTTATCGAAAAGATAAACGGGGTTGACGAGCATACCGATGGATACAAAGAATAAAACCGCAAACGCTTCGCGGAAGGGGAAAACATCTGCGCCGACCTGGTGGCTGAGCGGCGATTCGCCGACCACGACCCCTGCCACGAACGCGCCCAGCGCAAACGATACGCCGAACAATTCCGCCGCGCCCAACGCCGTTCCCAACGTAATGGCGAGGATGGCAAGGATGAATAATTCCCGTGAACGGGTGTGCGCGATGCGTAGAAGGATCCACGGGATGAGTCGTTTGCCGACAAAAAGGAGCAGCAGGACAAAAAGGAACGCCTTTGCCAGCGTCAACCCAAGCGTTTGCCAGTCGAATGCGCCGGTTTTTTCGGCGAAGGTCGGCATCAGGACCAGGATCAGGACGGTGGCGATGTCTTCGACCACCACCCAACCCACCGCGGCTTGACCGTGCGGCGTGTTCAACAATCCGTTGTCCATCAGTCCGCGCAGGAGGACGACCGTACTGGCAATCGAAACAGCAAGCCCAATGACGATTCCCGCGCCGATTGACCATCCCCACATCTGACTGAGCCAGAAACCCAGAAGGACTGTGACGGCGATGCGTATCAACGCGCCGGGGACGGCGATGGAGCGCACTTTCCAAAGGTCGTTCAGTGAAAAGTGCAACCCGACGCCAAACATCAGGAAGATCACCCCCAATTCCGCAAGTTGACCGATCGTTTCAGTATGCCCTACAAAGCCCGGCGTGAAGGGTCCGATCGTAATCCCCGCAAACAAATACCCGACGATGGTGGGCAAGCCCAGGCGCCGCGCGACGATCCCGCCGATGAACGCCACCGCCAGCGCCGCCACAATATTAATGAGCAATGTTACTTCGCGCATACATCCTCCGCATCCTATTAAGTTATCTCTCGGCTCGACGGGGTCATTGTACACAAAAAAATCCGCCGATTGTCTCAATTGACGGATTTTCGTAACCGCTCAGGCGGTTGGCTTTATTTTTACAAAGCCGGCTGAAAATCAGTAGATCACGAAAACTCCGTAGTCTGCGCTCTCTGGCGCAAATCTGGCGTTGAAGAGCGCCAATTATGCGTTTTCGTGAAGCGCTGAGAATCGGCTAACCCAATTCTTTTCAGCAAATTTCAGCGTTTTGTTACGCCGGAACCTTGTCCCACTCCTTCTGCGCGTGTACAAATCCTCTCTTCAACGCCTCGAAGTTTTTCGGTAAAAGTTTTTTGTGTTTTTCAGGGAGATGGTTTTCCAGCGCTTTTTCCAAATCTTCCAACTTGATTTCGGGCAGGGCGGTAAGCAATGCTCCCACCGCCGTCATGTTGAGCAATCGACGGTCGCCGATCTCTTCCGCGATCTCGTTGCACGGCACGAAGATAACGTGAATGTCATTCCGTTTGGGGGCGCGGTCCACCATGGACTGGTTGACGACCAGAGTCCCGCCGGGGGCGAGCATTTCTTCGTATTTATCGAACGACGGCAGGTTGAGCGCGACCGCCAGCGGCGGATTTTTGACCAGCGGCGATCCGATCTCACGGTCTGCGATGACGACGGTGCAGTTTGCCGTGCCGCCGCGCATTTCGGGACCATAGGATGGAATCCATGTCACGTTCAACCCGTTGTCCATGGCGGCGTATGCCAACACCTGCCCGCCGAACAAAACGCCCTGCCCGCCGAAGCCCGCGATGATGATTTCTTTTTGCATGGTTTTCTCCAGAAAAGGATGAAGGATGAATTTTGAAGGATGAAGAAAAAATTCATCCTTTATCCCTCATCCTTCATCCTTGCACTTTGATCTGCTTCACTGCATCGCTGACCTTGTAGTCGCCGAGCGGATAGGCGGGAACCATATGCTCCGCCACGAACTTCATGGAGGCGACGGGAGTCATGCCCCAATTGGTGGGGCAGGTGGAGAGCAGTTCCACCATCGAGAAGCCGAGTCCGCGCATTTGAGTTTCGAACGCCGCGCGGATGGCTTTCTTGGCGAGTCGGATATTCTTCGGGTCGTGCAGCGAGCGGCGCACACAATACCCAACGCCATCCAATGTGGAAAGCATTTCCGAAACTTTGATGGGGTAGCCCTGCGTTTCCACGTCGCGCCCGTTCGGCGATGAAGTTGTTTTCATACCCGGCAGGGTGGTCGGCGCCATTTGTCCGCCGGTCATGCCGTAGTTGGCGTTGTTGATGAAGATGACGGTGATGTTCTCTCCGCGCGCCGCGGCGTGGACGATCTCGCCCATGCCAATGGACGCCAGGTCGCCGTCGCCTTGGTAGGTGAACACGACGCGGTCGGGCAATACGCGCTTGATGCCCGTCGCCATCGCGGGGGCGCGCCCGTGCGGGGCTTCGACAAAATCGGCGTCGAAATAATTGTAGGCGAAGACGGAACATCCCACCGGCGCAACGCCGACGGTCTTGTTCACCACGCCCATCTCTTCCAAAACTTCCGCCACCAGCCGGTGCGCGACTCCGTGTGTGCAACCGGGGCAGTAATGCGTGGGCGTTTCGGTAAAGGCTTCAGGTCTTTCATAAACGAGATTATCGGTTGTCATGGTTCCTCACGGTACCGCAATCTTAAGATTGCGGTACATCCTTGTCAGCCAGGAATCTCTTGGGTTGGAGGAAACCGCCAACGGTCCAGAAACGAGGCGGCGAATTTCATCCAGAATTTCATCGTGGAAGGGGACAACCCCGCCGGGGCGTCCATAAAACTCCACCGGGACTCTTCCGCGAACCGCCAGTTGGACATCGTCGAGCATCTGCCCCGCGTTCATCTCCACGACGAGAAACGCCTCGACCTGACCTGTGAGTTGATTCAGCGCTTCGTACGGAAACGGGCTGACGGTGATCGGTCTTAAAAGCCCGACCTTGACGCCGTGCGCGCGCGCCTCGCGCACGGCGGATAACGCCACGCGCCCCGCCGTGCCGAAGCCGACGACGACATACTTTGCGTCGTCGAGGAAATATTCCTTGTAGCGGACTTCATTGGTTTTTACTTCGTTCCATCGCTCGGCGAGGCGCAGGTTGGTCTTTTCTTCGTCGAGAGGGTTGAGGTAAATCGAAGTGAGGATTCTGCGTTCGCGGTTCATCGCGCCGTTCACCGCCCATTCGTAATCCCTGCGGCGGATTTCGCGCATGGCGGGCATTTCCGCCGGTTCCATCATCTGCCCGACCGAACCGTCGAGGATCATCATGGCGATCATGCGATATTTTTCGGCGAGGTCGAAGGAGAGCGCCATCAGGTCAATCGCTTCCTGCACCGACGCGGGCGCAAGGACGATGCGCGGATAGTCTCCATGCCCGCCGCCGCGCACAGCCTGGTTGTAATCGCTTTGGGCGGGGGCGATGTTACCCAAGCCGGGTCCGCCGCGCATGACGTTCACCAACACGGCGGGGATTTCCGTGCCTGCGATATACGACAGCCCTTCCATCATCAGGCTGACGCCGGGCGACGATGAAGACGACATCACGCGCGCGCCCGTACATGCCGCGCCGTACACCATGTTGATCGCGCCGAGTTCAGATTCAGCCTGCACGAAGGCGCGGCCGAGTTCCGGCATCCGGCGCGAGAGGTATTCGAGGATTTCCGTCTGTGGGGTGATGGGGTAGCCGAAGTACGCCTCCAGCCCGGCCCTTACCGCCGCTTCGGCGATGGCTTCGTTGCCTTTCCATAGTTCTTTGGGCATGGGTTCTCCAAGTTCATTCACCGCGAAGGTCGAAAAGATCGAAAAAAGGTCTTCTTCGCGCTCTTTGCGTTCTTAGCGGTTCAAGAATCAAGCCGGGACAGGCGCGGCTTTGGTTATTTCACGATAGACCGTGATGGCCGCATCCGGGCAGACGAGCGCGCAGATGGCGCAACCGGTGCAACCGTCTTTGAAAGTGTGAGCGGGGTGATAACCTTTCGGCGTGAGTCGCGTCATGTCCAGTTCCATCACCTCCTGCGGACAGGCGCTGATGCAGAGTTCGCATCCCTTGCAATATACGTCGCTGACCTCGATCCAGCCTTTGGCGGCCATTGCGTCTCCTTTGGTCTTCGATGTCATGCTGAACGAAGTGGAGCATCTCTCGATTTGGAGCAGTGACCTTTCACTCCGCTCAGAATACTTAAGAAGTGCGACAATCATGGGCGGATTTCTCCGCCAATTCAATTATGGCTTTGTCGCGCGATTAGAGGTAGTGCCATGCATCACAAACAGGCGGGGACAAAGGTCATCCATTTATCCGCAGACTTATTTCACAGGTTTGGGGGTTTCATGGGTGGTAGAATCTCTCCATCAATATCCGGAGGATTCCATGACCGAAGTCGTAATCATTGACGCCATTCGCACGCCGGTGGGCGCGCTGGGCGGCGTTCTCTCATCCGTGCGCCCCGACGATATGGCGGCGCATGTCATCAAAGCGATTCTTGAACGAAACTCGATGGACCCCGCGCTTATCGAAGAAGTGTTTTTAGGATGCGCGAACCAGGCCGGGGAGGATAACCGCAACGTGGCGCGCATGGCCGCTCTTCTGGCCGGACTGCCGGTGGAAGTAGGCGGCGTGACCGTCAACCGTTTGTGCGCTTCGGGCTTGAACGCGATCAACATGGCGGCGCGCGCGATCAAGGCGGGGGAAGGCGACGTGTACATTGCGGGCGGAGTCGAATCCATGAGCCGCGCTCCGTATTCCATCCCGAAGGCGGAGGCGGGCTTTTCGTTTGGCAACCTCACCGCGTGGGATACCACGCTCGGCTGGCGCTATCCGAATCCTAAAATGAAGGCCGCGCATGGTATCGACTCGATGGGCGAGACGGCCGAAAATATCGCCGCGGAACGCCCGCACATCACGCGCCAAAAACAGGATGAATTCGCGCTTCGCAGTCATCAACGCGCCATTGCCGCGATCGACTCGGGGCGCTTCAAGCGGGAGATCGTGCCTGTGTCCATTCCGCAGAAAAAAGGCGATCCGAAAATTGTGGATACAGACGAACGCCCACGCCGCGATACGACGCTGGAAAGCCTTGGCAAACTGCGAGCCGCATTCCGCGACGGGGGAACGGTCACCGCCGGGAATTCGTCTGGATTAAATGACGGAGCCGCGGCGCTGCTGATGATGAGCGCGGATAAAGCGAAAGCGCTGAATCTCAAGCCATTAGCCCGCATCGTGACCTCCGCCTCGGCCGGTGTGCCGCCCAGAGTCATGGGATACGGCCCGATCCCCGCCACGCGAAAGGCGTTGAGCCGCGCAGGGTTGAAGATGAAAGACATCGGTCTGATCGAGATCAACGAAGCCTTTGCAGTTCAATCCCTTGCCGTTGTTGAAGACCTCGAACTCGACCCGGAGATCGTCAACGTCAACGGCGGCGCGATTGCCATCGGGCACCCGCTCGGCTGTTCGGGCGCGCGCTTGGCGACCACTCTCGTCCACGAAATGGCGATTCGCGGCAATGTCCAATATGGGCTGGCGACTCTCTGCGTGGGAGTCGGCCAGGGCGAAGCGACGGTGATTGAGGTAGTTGGGTAGTCGGGTAGTCAGGTGGTCGGGTGGTCGGGTAGTCGGGTGGTCGGATGGTCGAGTGGTTGTGTAGTCAAAGGAGTAAAATGAAACGCTTCGTTTCTTTCATATTTTCCCTTTCTTTATTGGTTGTTGCCTGCGCGCCGCAGATACAGCCGACGGTTTTGCCGGAGGTGATTCTGCCGACGACGACACTGCCTGCGACGGAAGAGCCATCGGTTCAGCCGTTCGCCGTTGATACGCCGCAAGGGACGCCCCTGCCGCCGGAGATCAACGCGCCGATATTCGAGTCGCCCTCGATCATAAATATCGAAATGCTGGACGAAGTCTTCGGCTGGGCGATGACTGAGGAGAAGATCATCCGCACAAACGACGGCGGCGTGACTTGGTATGATGTGACCCCTCCGGGATTGACCGAGGCGGGGTATCTCGCCTTCACCTTCTTCTTGGACGCCGATCATGCCTGGGTGCAGTTGCCGGATATGAATCGTTATCCCAACGGCGGAACGCTCTATCGGACGACAGACGGCGGCTTGACGTGGGAGATTTTCGATACGCCGTTCAGCGGCGGTTCGATTCATTTTGTGAATGAAAGCGCCGGCTGGACGATGGCGGATTTCGGCGTGGGCGCAGGCTCGATGGCTGTTTCGATATTCAAGACCGTGGATGGCGGCGGGACATGGGAACGGGTTTACACCAACGACCCCAACATCGAAGGCGCGGGCGATACGCTGCCGCTGGGCGGGATCAAGAACTTCATCCTGCCGCTCGATGCGGACACCGCCTGGGTGGGCGGCGTGACCTATGCGCCAGGTCAGACCTATCTCTACCGAAGCGGCGACGGCGGGAAGACGTGGTTCAACATCAACCTCGTTTTGCCGGAGGATTCGGCCGAAAGCGAATTGAGCGTTGTGGCGATCAAGTTCCTTTCTGCGACCGAAGGTTTCCTTGCGTTGAGGAAGTCGTCGGAGACGCCGGAGATTCTCGCCTATCGTACAAGCGACGGCGGGAATACATGGGAGGCGCTGGATGTCGAGTTCAACGGCTATGGTATTTTGGAAACGCCGTCGGCGAATGAAATGATCTTCTATGCCAGCGACCAGTTCTACGTTACGAACGATGCGGGGGTCTCCCTCCAGCAGATCACGCCGGATATCCCATTCGGCAATTCGGTGGTTGACATGAGTTTCGCCAATTCCCAAACCGGATGGGTATTGTTTGCCGACGCGTCCGGAGCGCGAATTCTGTACAAGACGACCGACGGCGGCGCGACATGGATTCAGCAGGCGCCATAAGTAAAACAAGCCTATAGGCCTGTTCTACAGTAGAATTCATCCATGCCGAAGCAGAAGTATTATGTCGTCTGGACGGGACGCAGGACCGGTATCTTTACCGCATGGGCGGAGTGTGAAAAACAGGTGAAGGGATTTGTCGGCGCGCAATACAAAGCCTTCGAGAGCGAAGCCGAAGCCGAAGCGGCCTACCTTGCCCGATACGAGGATTATCTTGGCAAGGCGTCTTCGATGGGGCGCTGGAAATTGGCCGAGGTAAAGCCGTATCTGCCTTCCCTGTGTGTAGATGCGGCCTGCAGCGGCTCGCCGGGCAGACTGGAATATCGCGGAGTCAACACGGAGAACGGGAAGGAGGTCTTTCGCGCCGGTCCGTATGCGGATGGGACGAACAACGTCGGCGAATTTCTCGCCATCGTCCACGCGCTGACCTGGCAGGAGAAGCACAACCTGCGCATCCCCATCTATTCCGATTCGGAGAACGCCATTTCCTGGGTCAATACCGGCGAGTGCCGCACTCAATTGAAACGCACGCCGAAGAACGCCATCCTGTTCGCGTTGATCAAGAGCGCGGAAAACTGGCTGGCGGAAAACGAACTTCCCGAAGACAAAATCCTGAAATGGGACACCGGCTCGTGGGGCGAGAATCCCGCGGACTTCGGGCGCAAGTAGACTGCTCGAGGATAATGTTGTGAAAACCGCCCTGCTTATCATAGACATCCAAAACGACTACTTCCCCGGCGGGAAATATCCGCTGACGGATCCAGAATCCGCGGCGAAGAACGCCTACATGCTCCTGCAATGCTTCCGCGAACACGGCGGGAGGCATATCCACATTCAACACATCGAACTGGACCCCGACGCCGATTTTTTTATCAAGGGCGATTCCGGTTCGGATATTCACGACTCCGTCGCGCACTTCGAGGGCGAACCGATCGTCTATAAACATCACCCCAACTCCTTCCGCGAGACGAATTTATTGGAATTACTGAAAGAGTGGGGTATCGAGCGCGTCGTCATCGCCGGCATGATGACCCACATGTGCGTGGACGCCACCGCCCGCGCCGCCGCAGACTTCGGCTTTCAAGTCGTCGTAGCCGAGGATGCCTGTGCCACGCGCGACCTTGAATACAATGGCGAGACCATCCCGTCCGACCATGTTCACAAATCCTTCCTCGCCGCGTTGACAGCGTATGGCAAAGTGATGAAGTCCGGGGAAATCGTCGCCATGCTGGCGTCTGAGATCGAACGGTAACGCCGGGCGATTCTTTTGCCGGGGACGTCGCGGCAGGTTTTCGTTATTTTCCCGCCCGCTTCAACAACAGCGGGCCGATCCTATCTTCCAACCAGCCAAAACTCAACTCAGCCCAGGGCGCGATCCCCAGCCAGCGCGGCGCATGAATGACTCGTTTGGGGCGCACCAGCAACTGCCAGATCCGCCGCGCTATATATTCGGATGTCACGCCGACCTTCTCGGTCGGGACATGCCCGCCGTTCTCGTGCCTGAGCGCCGACTCGCAAAACTCGGTTTTCACAGGTCCCGCCCTCACCACGCTGACATGCACCCCCGTCCCGCGCGCCTCGCGGCACAGCGCCGTCGTGAACGCGTCCATGAACGCCTTGCTTGCGGCGTACATCGCAATCCCCTGGCTTGGGACATTCCCCGAAATCGAACCGACATTGACGATGCGCCCGTAATTCCTCTCGTACATTCCCGGCAGGAACAGGGATGTAAAGTGAGCCATCGCCTCCACATTGACGCGCAACATCTCGCTCGCGGTATTCCAGTTCATTTTATGGAAATAGCCGTACCAGCCAAATCCCGCATTGTTGACAAGAACGTCCGCTGCGCCGATCTGATAGAAGACTTCGCTTCGATTCTTTTCCGACCTGAGGTCTGCCGCCGCGACCTCAGCCTTTCCCCCCGCTGAGGCTATTTCTGCCTGCAATTCGAGCAGCCTGTCCAACCGTCGTGCAACGAGAAAGACGCGCAACCCTTTCGATGCAAACAGACGCGCCGTCGCGGCTCCAATGCCAGAAGATGCGCCTGTCACAACTGCGACCTTATCCTGCCAGGTCATCCTTCCCTCTTTCTTCCAATCTCCAATCTCCAATTTCTATTCTCTACTCTCTACTCTCTATTCTCTGCTCTCTATTCTCTACTCTCTACTCTCTATTCCCTACTCTCTACTCTCTAACCCCTCAAACAACTCCATCGGCGTCACCGCCGCGCCGACAATGCCGGGACCGGTATGCACGCCCAAAACCGGCGAGATGCGCATTACTTCCAGTTTGCCGACGTTCAACGTCCGCTTCAATTCTTCGGCGAGCAGTTCTGCCTTTTCGGCAAACCGTCCGTGCAGGGCGGTAACCCACACCGGCGCATTTCCATATTTCCCGGCCAGATGTTCGGCAATGATCGTCATGGACTTGCCGATGGAGCGTCCCTTGGCGACCGTGCTGTATTTGCCGTCCACATCCACGCGGATGACCGGCTTGAGATTTAATAACGCGCCCGCAATGGCTTGCACGCGCCCAATGCGTCCGCCGCGCGCCAGATATTCCAGCGTGTCGAGCGTGTAGATCACCTCGGTCTTTTCGCGGAGGACTTTCAGACGCTCCTGAATTTGATCCAGCGTCCAACCGGCTTTCGCCGCCAGAGCCGCCGCCATGACCTGAAACCGCTCCCCGCCGGAAAGGGTAAGCGTATCCCAAAAATTGACGGTCGCCTCGCCTGCAACCTGCTCGCCGCCGCCCTGCGCCGAGTTAAGCGTGCCGCTCAGCCCCGATGAAATATGCACGGACAAAACATCCTTATCCGTCCGCGCCAGGTTGCGGTACAAATCCGCAAAGATGCCGCTCGAAGGCTGCGCCGTCGTCGGTACCCTGGGGCGCATCGCCTCCAGCCGGATGTAGAAATCATCGGCGGAAATATCCGCCGAATTCACCTCGCCCTCCGGGAATTGGATGAACAACGGGGCTTGAATCACGCCCAGGCGTTCCAACTCCTCTTTGGGCATATCCGCCGCACAGTCTGTTACGATTTTCATGGTTTCCTCTTTTATTTCCTTTTGTCTGATTACCTTACACTCTTAAAATCAGGACGCGGACGAGCGCGGAAAACGCGGATTCAAGGAATTTTTTCGGGCGTTTTGTCAAAAAAATCTGCGTTCATCCGCGTTTTCCGCGTCCTAAAAACAAAGTGTAAGGTA
>CAADGT010000019.1 GCA_900696595.1 uncultured Chloroflexota bacterium | reverse complement strand
GCCCATGCTGTGAATTTGATCAGACCGTGTGAAAATTTGCGGAAGGCGAGTCGCAACGGAGTCAAGCGCGGCAGGCGCACCAGTTCCGGCTTCCATACTTCGCTGACGGGTTTAGGCGGAGGAGGCGGCTTGTCCGTCATAGACATCATAAAACCAGACACTTAATTTTGCCCAAACCAGGCTGCGTTTCATCGATCGCCGCCAAGTTCTGGACATGGCTTTCACGGTTGGAAACCCGTCAGGTCTGGATTATTTCAACCGCACATCTCCAGCACGCGCGCATAGACCTGGTCTTCGCTCAATTCGTCGGTGTTGATGACAACCGCGTCTTCGGCAGGACGCAGGGGCGCGACGGCGCGGGTGGAATCGATCCGGTCGCGTTCGATCATCTTTTTGAGCAGATCTTCGTAGTCGGCTTGTTTGCCGCGTTCGACAAGCTCGTCATACCTGCGGCGCGCGCGTTCCTCGGCGCTCGCATCGAGATAGACCTTCAAATCGGCTTCGGGCAATACGACCGTGCCGATGTCCCTGCCGACCATGACGACTTTGCCCCTCATGCCGATGCGGCGTTGTTGTTCGGAAAGCGCCTTGCGCACGCCGGGATACGCCGATACGGCGGAGACCTTCGCCTCCACATCGCCCGAGCGGATATCCCAGGTCACATCCCTGCCGCGGATGATCACATCGCAGGCGCGCCCGTCGTTCTGCGAGGGCGGGCGAATGTCTATCTGCGCGGACTGAGCCATTTGTGTGATGAGCGCTTCGTCTCCCGCATCCATATCGTGGTCGAGCGCGATCCAGGTCACGGCGCGATACATAATGCCCGTGTCGAAAAAAAGGTAGCCGAGCGTTTCGGCGAGCCGGCGCCCGACCGTGGTCTTGCCCGAAGCGGCGGGTCCGTCCAATGCGATGATGGATGGGGGTTGGTTTTTCAAATTATTCATCCAGAAACAATTCGCTCTTCGCCCATAAGATGATGAGTTCCCGATTTTGCGGCATTTCGCGCAGGGAAACCCAGCGGAACCAGGCGCTCGAATCCGCGTCGCCCCATGCGGGAGTCTGCCGCCAGATGAAATCCTGTCCGCGATAGGCGGAGGCGAGGCTGGGGAGATTGATTTCATAAGGAGCGACGACGATATCAGGCGCGGCGGTTGGGTCTATTGAAGCAATGACCTGCACGGGGTTCTCGCGCAGAGCCCATTCGAGCGCGGGGGAGTCCAAGCCGAGGATGGCGACGGACGCCACATGATCGTTCCCCCGCCCAAGTTCGGAAACCTGGCTGACAGTATCGCGCACCAAGCCCGCCTGCAAAGGGATGCCCGGAAGCTGCCACATCTCAGGAGCGTTCGCTCCGCGCAAGCCCGCCGAACCGAACATACCGGAGAGACTCAGCGCGCCCAAGCCGATCGCCATGCCCCATACGCCTCCGATCCGCGCGATGCGGATGGACCAGCCCGCCGCAACCAATACCAGGCTGACGACGAGCAACAAAAGCGAACCGGCGAGCATCCCCACCCGCAGGTTGTACTCCACCGTGCCGACGGGGAGGAAATTGATCCCCGCCAGTCCGATCCATGCAAAGACCCAAATGAAGAGAGTGAGCAGGGCAACCCCGGCAGTCTCGCGTCGTTCGTCGGGATGGACAGCGATATGGCGGGCAAGTTCCAGAGACGCCAACGCGTCGAGCGGAATCAAAACCCACGCCAGGCGCGCCATTTGACGCCCCGGCAGGAGGACGACTAGCAAAAGTGAAATCACCGTCACGACGCTCAAGATCATCATGCCCCGCAGATTATTCATCCAGCCGCGGACAAGTCCAATAATGAAAAGCAACAGCGCAAAGGGTTGATAAATAACAAGCGAAAGGACTGTCATCCCGCGCGTGAACTCGGAGGGCATTCCCATCCCGGCGATGAAGGCGGGGATGGAGGAGAACGCCGCGCCAAGCCCGCCGGGGACGACGAAGAAGAGAGTTCCGACAAGGAGGAAGGTAAGGATGAAAGTTGAAGGATGAAGGATGAAGGATGAAGAGGGAAAGAGAAAAGGTGAAAGAAATGTTGTGGGCGAATTGTTGGAAGATTCTTGTTTCTCGTCGCTCGTTTCTTCGGACTCTTTGCGCGAAAAGAGAAGGCGCGATATGGGGAGCGCAATGAGAAGAATCAACAGCCCCAACCAGATAGACGGTCCGCTGAGGAGGGCGAGGGCGGCAGTGAGGGCGGCGAGTTGGGATTTGTTCTTGTTGATGAACCCGATTGTGAACACAAAAAACGCGATTGCCAGCATCGGGCTTGCGGCTTGACGCGAGATGGCGACCAAGCCCGGGTCGAGAGCAAGAAAAAAGGCGAGGATCAGGCTTGGGCGGGGCGCGAAGCGGTCGTCGAAGAGGCGGGGCGCTAAAACGAGCAATCCGCCCACAAGGGCAGGCATCAACCGGGCGAGAAAATTCGTCCCCCCGCCGAAGAGCAAAAACAAAATTGAAGTGGAAAGAATGTAAAGCGGATGCGGGCTGAGCGCGGGGTCTTCACCCTGCGAGATGCGCAAGGCTTGCAGGGCGGGCGCGGCTTCCGCGTCGGTCAGCGGCACGGCGCCAAGCTGCGCCAGGCGGACAAAAAGGGCGACGAGAAAAGCCAGCGCGTACAACGGGGTTTCATATTTAATTTGGCGACTGGTCATGGGCGATATTGTAATCTGTAACCGCTTTGAAACGAAGTTCAGCGGGCAAGCGCTACAGATTGCCACTTGACAGGCGACAGCGCATCGTTTATTATTAGAACAAAGGTTCTAATATGAATGATACCGATCAACTCGACCTCATGCTGAGCGCATTGAGCGAAATCATAGAAGAGGAAAAGGGAGCGAAGGCTTCGCCTCAGACTCCGCCCGAGCCGGTTCTGCCAAACCTGAGCAGAGTCCTCGCCGGGCTCTCTCCCCTCCCGCGCGAGGCGCTCTTCCTCGGCATGGCAAACGACGGACTGCCGGTGTTGCTCAACTTGTACGACCCGGTTCCCGGTCCCATTTTGGTCGCTGGCGACGGGTTCAGCGGCAAGACGCGCCTGCTCCAGACCATCGCCCGCGCTGTCGAAGCGCTTCATGCGCCGGAAGTCGTTCAATACGGCATCGTCGCGCAGAAACCGGAAGAGTGGAGGGACTTGTACGGCAGTAAAAACAACGCCGGAATCTACCGCGCGAACGAAACGAACGCCGTCGAATTGATCCAGTCCCTCGTCACCTGGGCGCACAACAACAAGGGAGAAGGGCAATCCATCCTCTTGTTCATTGATGAATTGGACGATGCGCTAAAACTCGGCGAAGACACCCGCCAAAACCTGCGCTGGCTGCTCCTGCGCGGACCCAGCCGCCGCGTGTGGACCTTCGCCTCATTGAACGCCAAACGCGCCGAATCCGTGTCCGAGTGGCTGGAGTTCTTCCGCACCCGCCTGTTCGGCTTCGTCGAAAGCGAGGAAACGGCGAGAACGCTCACGGGCAACTCTTCTCTTAATCATCTTGCATCCGCTCAAGAGTTCGCCATGCGCGAAGGGAATCACCTTCTCAAATTCTGGCTCCCGGCGATCCATTAGCGCCGCAAAATTTATTTTGCGCCCACACAGGCAAGGTAAACCCTTCAAAGAACTCAGGGACGCTCCAGCCGCCGGGAGCATGGTTAAACCGGACAAGCTCTTAGAGCGGCCCATTTTTTTAAATATTGACGAGTCGCCCCTACAGGAATGATGAAAGGCAGCGCCCATGCACACCGGACTTTTATGGTACGACAACGACCCGCTCACAACGCTGAGCGTCAAGATCCAAAAAGCGATGGATTATTACAACAAAAAATTCGGGCGTAAACCCGACCTGTGTCTTGTGCATCCCAGCATGTTGGACGGCGGAAAGATGCAACTTGAACTGGGCAAACTCATCATCCGCCCCTACCGCCCCGTCATGCCCGGTCATTTCTGGATTGGCACGGAAGATCAAAAATAACCGCCGAAAAAACGGCTTGAATCCGCGTTTTTTCGCGCTCATCCGCGTCTTGATTTTAAGAGTGTAAGGTAACCAGACGTCCGCGCTATTTTTTCAAAGCCGATTGAAAATCGGCTCATCCGCTTATGGAAATTAACATATAAATATCATTCGCGCAGTTGGCGTTCTCTAACGCCAGCGGGCGCGTTGCGAGATTATTTTCTTAAGTTCATCAGCGGATTTTGAATGCGCAGCCTGATCGTTCACCTACGGTAGAGAATAAAACAATCAGAGAACCGCCTTATTTATAAGGCGGAGAACTATGAAAAAGAGCTAGCGACCCGACAGTTTTAAGAAAGGAAAGGGATCGGCAGAGGAAATCTGTTACAGTTGTTTTGCTGAAAAACCACTTGACAGGAGATCCTCATGCCGATCGGGAAATTGTACCGTACTTGGAAAG
>CAADGT010000018.1 GCA_900696595.1 uncultured Chloroflexota bacterium | reverse complement strand
GTCGAGATCATATCCGCCAGCCAGCCCGGCTCCGAGATGTTCAACGCAAAGACATGCGCCTCTTCCGGGATGGAACGATCCAGTTGGATACAGCGGTCAAATTGATTCAACACCGAACGCATCAGGGCTTGCGTCTGCCGGTCGGCGGTCGGCGATTCGTGGATCACGCGCGCGCGCACCTTGATATACGGCTTGAGCCGCACAAGTTGCACGATTTCCACCCGGCGGCGTCCCTGCGCCAGAGCCGAGTGCGAACCGTCTGGCATTTCGAGCAAGCGTCCCACCGCCATTTCCACGCCGATGGGCAGGAAGTCATCCGGTCCTGGGTCTTCCACTTCGGGGTCGCGCTGGGTCAGCCCGATCAACGTCTGCCCTTTGACATGCGCCTCCTCCAACGCCAACAGCGAAGCCTCGCGCCCGATAAAGATCGGCGAAACCATGCGCGGAAAAATAACCATATCGCGCAAGGGCAGAACCGCCGCCTCGATCAAACCGTCGGCTTTCGGCTCCATGTTCGGGATGCGATACAACTCCTCCGTGCGCTGGGAGAGCGTCAGATCGAATTCTTGTTCATTCCAGTTTGGTTGACTCATTCAATGATTTCCATTCTTTCATCGCTTCCGCCGTCACGAACATCGAACCGGCGGATAACACAATGCTACCATCATTCGCGGATAGTTCCAACGCGCGGCGCAAAGCCTTCCCAACGGAAGCCGCCGCCTCAGACTCCGCTCCAGCCTGGTCGGCGAGACCCCGAATGTGATCCACGCTGAGAGCGCGCGGATGATCCGCCTGCGTGACGATAATTTTCGCTATCTTCGATCTCATCTCCGCAAACATGTCGGGGATGTTCTTATCCTCCGAAGCGCCGAAGATGAGATGGACTTTTTTATCGGGAAAATATTCATCCAGCGTTTCGCGCAACTTTTCGAAAGAATCTTGATTATGGGCGCAGTCGAAGATCACGGGAGGATCGAGCCGCGCAATCTCGAAGCGGGCGCGCCATTGTACCCGGGAAAACCCCGTTTTAACCTGCTCATCCGTGATCGGAATCCCGCTGACTTTCAGGGCGGCGTAGGCGGTGGCGGCGTTTATTATCTGGTGCCTGCCGAGCAGGGGAATCTCAAAACTCAGTTCGCGGGGCTTGGTTGAGGGCTGAAGGTCGAAAGCGCCGCCCGGGCTTTGCAGGGAAAGGCGAAAGGATTGACCGCTCAAGGACGAGGCTTCAAACTCCGTGACAATGTCCCTCCCCACAAGCGTAAACCCGCAATCCCTTGATTTGGCTACGCGCATCAAAACGTCCAGCGCCTCATCCTTCTGCGGAGACGAAACCACAGGCGCGCCCTCCTTGATGATGCCCGCCTTCTCCCCGGCGATCAACGCCAGCGTATTCCCCAACACCGCCATGTGATCGTACGACAGCGACGTAATGACCGACACTTTCGGCGTTACGATATTGGTCGCATCCAGCCTGCCGCCAAGCCCCACCTCGATGACAGCCGCGTCCACTCCGCATTTTGCAAACGCCAGGAACGCCAGCGCGGTTGTGATCTCGAACGTGGTCAGTTTTTCGATGCGCGCCACATGCGGTTTGATCTCATCCACCAGGTCGCACAATTGCTCGCGCGAAATCGGCTCGCCGTTCACCCGAATCCGCTCGATGTAATCCTCCAAATGCGGGGATGTGTATAAACCCGTCTTGTATCCCGCCGCCATCAGCCCCGCCGCGCACAACGCCGAGACCGACCCCTTCCCCTTCGTCCCCGCCACGTGGATGATGGGATACTTCGCCTGCGGATCCCCCAGCGATTCCATCAGCGCGAACATACGGTCGAGGTTAAATTCAGCCTTGGCAAGCTCGGACGAATGTTTCAGGCTATAATCCACAAATGAATACAGGTAGTCGAGGGCAAGGTTGTAGCGGGCTTCGAGGTCCATGAACGGGATTGTAAGACCGATTCGGGGAATTGGTAAATAGTAATTGGAGATTGCATAAAGGATCGCCGCCTTTGGTTATACATTCCCACAAAGGTAAAGGCGCGCAACGTTTTTCGAAGTAAAATAAATTTGCGATCATGAAATCAACTTCCAGGTCCAAATCTCGAAAAGTAAAGGAACCGCTTGCGCATTACGCTGTCATTTCAACTGACAAGGCTAAACCCGCGCTAAGTAAGAAGCGGATTCCCTTCGATTCTAAAAAAATCACAGCCTTTTGCAAACGCTGGAAAATCTTAGAATTTTCTTTCTTTGGTTCCCTCCTTCGAGATGATTTCCGTCCCGATAGCGACGTGGATGCGCTGGTCAGTTTTTCGCCCAAAGCCGAGTGAAGCCTGTGGGATTTGATCTCCATGCAGGAAGAGTTGGAAGCAATATTCAAACGCAAAGTGGATTTGGTGGAGAAGGAAGCCATCCGCAACCCTTACCGCCGCCACTCCATCCTGAGCGGACGGGAGGTTTTCTATGCCGCCAACCCAACGTGAAGCAGGCTATATCTGGGATATGCTTGAAGCCGCAAAAGCCATCCAAAAGTTTATGACCGGCGTGCGGTTCGAGGAATTTCTAAAGGACAGAAAACTTCCATGAATATGATGACGTAAAACAGGAGCGATCGAATAATCTTCTCACCCTTCTCGTATCTTTTATCTTTTAAAAGCGCGGCTATTCCAGTGGCGTACAAACTTTACACCTTGCAATCCATCCCTGCTCATCTCCTGCCGCGGATCGCCTTGATTCACCTGGGAGACGCGGGGCTGTTATCCAAACTTGGCTTTCCTTTCGTGATGCGTTATTTCGAGAACGCGGTAAAGGATGAAAAAGCGTTCGGGTTCTATGTGAAAGACGACGAGACCGGCGAGATCATGGGATTCAGCCTCGCTTCGCCGGAGCCGTCGGCGCTCACATTCAAACTCGCCGAGGATAAGGACTGGTTCATCAGGAACATCATCAAGGCGATCTTTACCCGCCCGCTGGCTTTCCTCCAAATGCTAATTTCGAGCTTAACCATCCGCGGACAGATGTATGAGCCGAACACAATCGAGTGCGTGTACTTCACGGTTGACCCGAAATATCGCGGGCGCGGATTGGGACGGGCGTTGCAAAAAGCGCTCATGGACGAGGGGCGCAAGCGCGGATACAAAAAAATCTACGCCAGCGTCGAAACCCGGAATATCGCCAGCCTGAAAGCGACGCAGGCAAACGGGTTTAGAATTATCAAAACCTTCCGTGAAGGAATTTATCACAGGCATCGCCTGGAATGTAATCTGTAAAGCGTACCGCAACCCTCAATTTGCGTTTTGAAACGAGACAATCCTTGAGGCTCTTTATAAAATGACTCCAATCGCCCACCGTGAACGAATTCAAGCCTGCCTGAGCGGGGAAATCGCAGACCGCGTTCCCGTCGCCCTGTGGCGCCACTTCCCCGAGGAAGACCAAAATCCGCAAACGCTTGCCGCGGCGACGATCCAATTCCAGCAGAGGTACGATTTCGATATCGTCAAAGTCACGCCGGCTTCGTCGTTCGCTGTCAAGGATTGGGGCGTGGAGGATGAATGGAAGAACAACCCCGAAGGGTCGCGCGCGTACACGAAGCGCGTCATCCGCGAAGCGAAGGATTGGGAGACGCTCAAACCGCTCGAGCCGTCCGCGCCGCATCTTGCCGCGCAGTTGGAATGTTTGAGGCTGATCCGCAAGGAGATCGGCGCGGAGACTCCGGTCATTCAGACTGTTTTCAATCCCATGTCGCAGGCGAAGAATCTGGCGGGAAACGACCTGCTGTTGGATCACATCCGCAAACATCCCGAAGCGGTGATGAGGGGTTTGGAGACCATCGCCAAAACAACGGAGCGATTCATCGAAGCCGCGCGCGAAACCGGCGTTGACGGAATCTTCTACGCCGTCCAACACGCGCAGGGAAGCATGATGGAATTGGACGAATACAAGGCGATTGCCCTGCCGTCCGACCAGAAGGCGCTCGAACCCGCAAAAGACCTGTGGTGCAACATGCTCCACCTGCATGGAAGGGACGTTTATTTTTCGCTGTTGCGGTTGATGAATTTTCAGATCGTCAACTGGCATGACCGCGAGAGTTACCCGTCGCTGGCGGAGGGGCAAAGCGTGTATCGCGGCGTGGTTTGTGGAGGCATCCGACAGGATTCGCTCCATGGGGGCAACCCGGCCCAAATCAGGGAAGAGGCGCGGGATGCCGCCGAGCAGACCAAAAGCCGCAGATTCATCCTCGGCACGGGATGCGTGGTCTTTTATCAATCGCCCGATGAAAATATAAAAGCGGCGATCGAGGGCGCGCGATGACCTTGCGCGTTATTTCCGGAAGCGCGAAGGGCAGGAAGTTGAAATCGGTTCCGGGAGACATCACCCGTCCGGCGATGGACCGCGTCAAGGAGGCGCTGTTCAACATCCTTGCCGGGGATGTGATCGGTTCGAGTTGGTGGGATCTCTTTGCAGGCACGGGCGCGATCGGCATCGAAGCCCTGAGCCGCGGCGCTTCGTTCGCGAGGTTCAGCGATTTGAATCGCGCTCCGATCGAGACGATCAAGGATAATGTGGCGCATTGCAAATTTACGGAGAAGGCGGAAATCAAACGCGGCGACGCTTTCATATTATTGACGGGCAGGGCAGACCGGCAATTTGAATACATCTACATCGCGCCGCCGCAATATAAAGGCATGTGGCTGGAGGCGTTGAAACGGCTCGACGATCACAAGGACTGGCTCGCGGACGACGGCACGGTCATCGTTCAAATTGACCCGGCGGAGTATGAGGACGTGGAGTTGAGTAATCTTGTGGAGGGGGAACAGAGGAAGTACGGGAATACGTTGTTGGTGTTTTACGACCGGAAGTAATGAAACGAACGGGTGATATAATCCGAAGCGAGGTGTCACATGGTCACAGCAACGATCAGCCCGCAATATACAGTCAAGATCCCCGCAAACCTGCGTTCGCAACTACGGGTGGGTCAGCGCATGGCTGTAAGTATGGACGCCCAGGGGCGCTTGGTGTTGACGCCAATCGAGCAGGCGCGCGTTGTGTTGGATGAAACTTTCGGCGCATGGGCTGGGCGTAAGGACATTCCGAAAAGCGGAATCAAGTACATGGACAAGATTCGCCGCGGGCATCGCGGTAAGAGACTGGGGAAGATCCGCGGGAAATGAAAATCATCGACACTGACATCGCCATTGATCATTTTCACGGCAACCGCTTCGCCCGCGAATTTTTCGAGTCTGCGCTCGATTCGGGGGAGACGCTCGCAATATCAGTCGTTACGCTGACCGAGCTGCTGGCAGGTATGCGGTCAAATGAGGAAGACCCGACGGAGAAACTCCTCGCTCTTTTTTTCGTCCTTGATATTGACCAGCCCATCGGGCGAAAAGCCGCCGCTTACCTGCGAAAATACAACCGCACGCATAAGATCGAACTGGGCGACGCGTTGATCGCCGCCACAGCTTCCTTTTTTAATGCAGAACTCGTTACCCGCAACATCAAGCATTATCCAATGTCGGATATCAAAGTTGTTGTTCCTTATGAACGAGGGAGGAATTGATTCACCCCGGCAGCCACAAATAGAACGAACAACCGGGGAAATTAACCTCGTCGTGTCCCTTGCTTTCGACCCAGCATTTGCCGCCGTGCGCTTTCGCCGCTCCGCGCACGATTGCCAGCCCCAACCCCGGGCCCCCGCCTTTGAAACTGGTTGTGCCGGATGAGTGGATGAGCGCCTGCCCCGCCTGATAGAATTTTTCGAAGACGAGTTCGTGATGTTCTGCGTCCAGTCCGATTCCGGTGTCGCGGACTTCGATTAACGCCCCGTCGGCTCCTTTCTCGGTCTTCGCTTCGCGCGCGGACACGACGACTCTGCCTCCGTCCGGGGTGTATTTGATCGCATTGATAATGAGGTGGCGTAACGCCTTATGGATCAGCGCCGGGTCGCCTCGAATCAGGGGGGTGTCCGGCTCGGGAGCGAGAGTCAGTTCAATATTTCGTTCGGAGGCGGCTTTTTTCAATCCGTTGATCGTCTCGAGGATCGCCTGTTTCAGCAGGATCGGGGCGAGGCGCAGGGTCTGCGGTTCGCCGTCCATGCGCGCGACGTCCAGCATGGTGTTGACAATGGAGTGGATTCGCTCCGCGCCGCTCAGGATGCCTTCCGTCGCCGCGGCGAGATACGGATGGCGGCTAACATCCGGCGAAGCGTTGAGGAGGTCGGCGTATCCCTTCATGACGGTGATCGGCGTGCGCAGTTCGTGGGCGACGACGTCAATGAACTCGGTTTTGTTGCGGTCCAGTTGGCGCAGGACTTTGTTGGATTTCTGCAAGTCCGCGATCATGCGCGCGTCATTTTCGCGCAGGCGGTCGAGCGTGATGCGAATGATGTTCAATGCAATGCGCGGACTGCGCTGGAGCGTTTCTTCGAAATCGCGCTTTTCCATTTCAAGGACAGTACATTCGGTCATCGTCTTCGCCGTCGCGGCGCGCGGCGCGTTTTGAATGAGAGCCATTTCGCCGATTAAATCGCCCGCCCCCGCCGCGCGCAACACCTTCTCGCCTTCCTCTCCGAGCGACTTGGTAATGACCGCGCTCCCTTCCGCAAGGATGTAGAAGGTTTCCTCGTACTCCCCCTCCCGGCACAAAATATGACCGGCGGGATAGATACGCAACTCGGTCAATGCCGCCATCGCGCGCAGTTCATTCTCCTCCAAGCCGTTGAACGCCAGGCGGAGCAGGGAAACCTTGTCGAAAGATTTGACTGTATCCATGCGCGGAAGTATACCCACCTGATTCCATCTGAAATATTGCTTTTCGATGATAAATTCCCCGGGGGCGTTCTGCGTTTTCAGCCCAAGCCTTCGATAAGACGCACTTTCATTACGCGCCTGCCCATGTCCGTCTCCAGGACTACGTTGGGGATGGCCGGCAGGAGAAGTTCAGCCCCATTTTCTTTTTTCACCACGTACACATCGTTTGCGCCGGTCTCGAGGATTTCATCCAACACGCCGAGGGTTTCGCCGGTATCCGCCGTCACCGTAAGACCGATCAATTCGTGTTTGTACACCTGTCCGGCGGGAAGAGCCGGAACCTCCGACGCTTTGACGCACACCCACTGGTTGCGGAAGCGTCCCGCCAATTCGGGCGAGTCGTATCCGCGCAGTTTGACCAGCATTCCTTTCGCATGTTTGCGCGCGGAGTCGATCGTCAGCGCTTCGCGCTTTTCCCCCACATAGATCTTCCTCCCTTCCTTGACGCGTTCGGGGAAGTCGGTGTGTAAATCCATGATGAGTTCGCCGTTGACCCCGTGCGGGCGGCGCAGGAAACCGATCGCCAAATAAACAGACTCGCCGTTTGGCGAGCCTTGTTTTTTTTCAGGCGTCATCAGTCGGGTTCCGTCACATCGAGCGTGACCTGTTTGCCCTGGCGTTCCGCGGCGACCCGCAACAGGGCGCGGATGGCGTTCGCCACTTTGCCGCCCTTGCCGATGACGCGCCCCATGTCTTCTTTGGCGACGCTCAATTCAATGCGCGGGCGATTCCCTTTGGTCTCGGTCACAACCACGTCCTCGGGGTGATCCACGAGGGATTTGGCGATGTATTCGATCAATTCTTTCATACGACCATCCTGTCATTGCGAGGGCGGCGGTCTTCCGCCCGAAGCAATCTTCCAGACAGTTGAGATTGCTTCATCGCGAAGGGCTGGCGCGCTCCTCGCAATGACGAAAATTTGTTACTTGCGCGTTCTCACCGGCGCGGCGCGTTTGGATTCGGCGGCGGCGGCTTCTTCGAGCAAAACCTCCAGCGTATCGCCCTGCTTGTAGCGTTCGAAACGCTCGAGCGTCCCGGCGGTCTTGAGAATCTTTTCCACGGATTCGGTCGGCTGGGCGCCGTGCTTCATCCAGCGGTAGATGCGCTTCTCATCCAATTTGATCGTGGCGGGCTCGGTGCGCGGGTTGTAAACGCCCAGGATTTCCAGAAAGCGGCCGTCGCGCGGGGATTCCTTATCTGCGGCGACGATGCGGTACGTGGGTTGGCCCCTGAGGCCAATACGACGTAAACGAAGACGAACCATTTTAAACTTGCTCCTTTTGTTTTGATTACGTTCCAGGCAGGCGCTAGAGACTGGGAGAGGGCGCGGGCTGGAATCGCGGGCTGTATTTTACCAGAAGAAAGTCAAAAATAATCGGTCGTTTGCGAGAGGCGCGCGCGCAAAACATGTCAGACAGGTTGCTCCCTGCGCCGTCCCCGGCGCAGGATTCCCTCACAACACGCCGCCGCCCACAGGGGACTTTGCACAGGACGGCGGCTTGAGCATAGATGCCGGCGTTTTTGCGCTACACTCGCGCGCGAGGGGCGATTCATTTTGCGCGTTTCGGGGATATAATTTTTGAAATCTCGACGCCCCGCATGGACATTTTCGCCCTACGGAAAGGAATTCGAAATGAAGCGCGCTATCGCCATCCCCAGCCTGTTCGCCGTCCTTAGCCTCGTTCTGGCATCCTGCAATCTCGGCGGCGGAGACGCAACCGACGTCCCCGCGGAAAGCGAATTTGCCGTCGCTCAATCCACCCCCACGCTGACCCTCGCCGACAAGGTCGTCATCGAACTCTCCGCCCAGGCGGACACGACGGTCCAATACAACACAGTTGGGCAGACGATAAAGTTTAAGTACACGATAAGGATGATAAGGAACGACAGCGTAGATATCCCGCCCAACATCGTCTTCAGCGGCGCAACGCCAGTCTGCCCGGCGATTAACAACATCGGCAATTTGGACGATCGCTTCGACGCGGGGGAGACGATGGATTGCGCGCTCGATTACGCGCTGACCCAGACGGACCTCGATAAAGCCTCAGTCTCGCAAATCGTCACGGTCAATATCTATACCGTCAATTCGAACACCGTCACGACTACAGTCGCGACCGTGCCTTCAAAATTGTTGACATTAACCAAAACCGCCGATCCGGCAAGTTACTATCAAGTCGGGCAGACGATTAAATTCAATTACACAATCAAGAATAGCGGTTCCAACCAACTCGGGCCGGGACCGTTCACCATCACGGATTCGCTGGTCAACAACAACGCGCCCTTCAATTGCGGGGATGCCAATGCGACTCTCGCCCCGGGCGCGACCCTGGCCTGTTCAGCGACCTATACCGTCACCTCCGCCGACATGAATGCCGCTTCGGTTGCATCCGTTGCGACGGCGGCGGGAGGCGGCGCAAACCCCTCTGCGCAGGTTTCCGTCACGCTCAACAAAACGACGCCGCCGCCGCTGGCGTCCGGTTCGACCATCCAACACAAGGTTGAAAAAGGCGAATGGCTGTGGCAGATCGCCCGTTGTTATGGAGCGGATCCAACCAAAACGATTGCGGCAAATCCACAGTTGGCAAATCCCGCCAAAATTAAAGAGGGAACCGTCGTCACCGTCCCCAATATCGGCAGTAACGGAAAAATCAACCAGCCGCCGTGTGTAAGCAAGCATCTCGTTCAATCCGGCGATACATGGGCGTCCATCGCGTCCAAATATGGCGCGGATCAGGGGTTGCTCCAAATCGCCAACGACAACATCCTGACGGTCGGCAAGGAGATCAAGGTTCCGCTCTATACTGCCGGGTTGAATATCCCCACGCCGGGCGCGTCACCGATCGTCACTCCCGGCGCCACGACCCCCGCGCCGACGACTGGTTTAACCCTGACCGTCACCGCATCGCCGAATGTGTACAGTCAGGCGGGGCAGGCGATTACGTTTACATATACCATTAAGAACAGCGGCACAACCAACAATGGGCCGACGCAGTTCACCGTCACAGACGGCCTTGTCAGCGCCGGCGCGTTCAACTGCGGGAGCCCGACCACTCTTTCGCCCGGCGCAACCACTTTCTGCACCGCCACATACACTGTGCCGCAGGATGTGTTCGATAACGCCTCGACGATCACGAGCAACGCGTCTGCGTCCGGCGGCGGAGCAACGTCAGCCGCTGTAATCACAACGATTGCCAAAGCCGTCTCACAAATTACGCTGACCGTTTCCGCGAATCCTGCGACCTATAATCAGGCAAACCAGACGATCGCGTTCGCTTACACGATCAAGAATACCGGCACGGTCCCGATCGGACCGGCGCAATTCACGATAACAGACGGGCTTGTCAACTCTGCCGCATTCAATTGCGGAGACACGACCACCCTCGCCCCCGGCGCAACGACTTCCTGCGCCGCCAATTACACGATCCCACAGAATGTCTTCGATAACGCCGCCGTCGTCACGAGCAACGCCACTGCATCCGGCGGAGGCGTCACTTCTGCGGCGGTCGTTACGACTGTCGCCAAGCAATAACAAGGAATTTCCCCATGCCCTCACCCATCCCACGAAGCAAGGTGGAGAAATATCAGACCTGGAATGCCGAAAGCGTATTCGCCGCGCCTCACGCCTTCGACTCCGCCATCGAAGACATCCTTCAAAGCCTGCCGGGCGTCAAAAAATTTCAGGGACGTCTCGGCGAAAGCGCCGACATTTTCCTGGAGGCGATGAAGATTTTGGATACGCTCGACCGGCAGGCAAGCAAAATCCGCGTGTACGCCAACCTGTCCAACGCGGTGGACGCCAACGACGCGCAAGGCGCGGCGATGAACGGCAAAGCCATGTCGGCGCTGGCGCAGGCGGGAGCCGCCATCGCCTTCGTCGAACCGGAGGTTTTATCCATCGGAGAGACGAAACTGAAAGAATGGGTCGCGTCCGATCCGCGCATGAAACTCTACGAACATTTCTTTAACGACCTGTTCCGCAAGAAGGCGCACGTCCGCAGCGCGGAGGTGGAGGAATTGTTCGGCATGTTGCGCGACCCGTTCGGCGCAGTGCGCATGACGGCGGCGGCGGTCGCAAACGCCGATTTCAAATTCAAACCGGCGAAGGACAGCAAGGGCAAAAAACTTGAGTTGACCCAAAGTTCGAAGAATTCCCTCATGCACTCGCCGGATCGCAAGGCGCGCCGGACGGCATGGGAGAACTACAACGACAAATATCTCGAATTCAAAAACACGCTGGCAGGCAACCTTGCCGCATCCATCAAACAGAACGTCTTCAACATGAAGGCGCGGAGATTCAACTCGTCGCTCGAAGCCACGCTCTTCAACGGGAACGTGCCCGTTGAAATGTTCCATAACCTGCTGGCGATCTTCCAGAAGAATCTGCCGATGTGGCACAAGTATTGGCGCATCCGCCGCAAGGCTTTGGGCGTGAAGGTTTTGCACCCCTACGACGTTTGGGCTCCGCTCACGACGAAGAAGCACAACGTCCCGTTTGAAACGGCGGTGAATTGGATCTGCGACGGACTGGCGCCGATGGGCGACGAATATATCAGCGTCATGCGCAAGGGGTGTCTTGAAGACCGCTGGGTGGACTGGGCTCCCAACGCAGGCAAACGCGAAGGCGCGTTCTCGACCCGCGTGCCGAGCGACACGCATCCATTCATCATGATGAGTTACACCGACGACATCGGCTCGATGAGCACGCTCTCGCACGAACTCGGGCACTCCATCCATGCATGGTACGCCAGCCGCGCCCAGCCGATGATGTACTATCTCTATCCATCCATCATCGCCGAGACGGCCTCGAATTTTAATCAGGCGATGACTCGCGCTCACCTGCTCGAAAGCAGGAAGGATAAATACTTCCAGATCGCCCTGCTGGAAGAGGCGATGGGCAACTTCCACCGTTATTTTTTCATCATGCCGACCCTCGCCCGCTTCGAACTGGAGACGCACCAGCGCGCCGAAAAGGGAGGGGCGCTCACGGCGGATTACATGAACAACCTGATGGCGGATTTATTCAGCGAGGGATTCGGCGGCGAAATGAATCTGGATCGCGAGCGCGTCGGAATCACCTGGGGGACGTTTACCACGCATCTCTATATTGATTACTATTCCTTTCAATACGCCATCGGCATCTCCGCCGCAAACGCCATCGCAAAACGGATTCTCGACGGAACCCCCGGCGCCGCGCAGGATCACATCAACTTCCTCAAAGCGGGTTCATCCATGCCGCCGATGGACGTCTTCAAGACTGCGGGTATTGACATGACCTCCACCAAACCCATCGAAGACGCCTTCGCAGCGCTGGAGAAGTACATTGACCGGCTGGGGGATTTGACGGGTTAGCGCCCAGACTTCCGAAGTCCCGCAGACTTCGGAAGTCTTTTGCCCTTGACAAATAGACAAATTTCTATATAATCAGCCTTATGAAACTCAGCCCTGTCCTCTTCGCCAAAGCCATCGCGGACGAGACGCGCCAGAACATCATGAAACTCGTCTGCTGCAAGTGGCTTTCCGTCAGCGAGATCGTCGAGAAGGTCGGCTACTCCCAGCCGACCATCTCGCATCACCTCGCCATCCTGCGCGATGCGGGGCTGGTGAACATCCGCGAAGAAGGCAAGCAGACGTTCTACTCGCTCAATCAGGAAAACATCGCCGTCTGTTGCGGGCAGTTGATGATCAAGTTCGCGCCCGAAAACAAGGTCACGGAAGCCATCGTCAAGGTTGTCAACGCATGAGTAAGTCGGATTGGCAATCCGACCTACAAATTTTTTTACGCCAATACATAGACAAATTTCTATTCAAGGAGAAAAAATGACTCACGGAATTCTTTTCCTGCTCACCCGCGGACTTTCGCTCTGCGGAATTTGTAAATGCAAGACAACAAGGAGAACAAAATGACCCAATCCCCCACCCCCGTTCACGACGCGGTGCGCGAGCATTACGCCGAACGGATAAAGAACAACGCCTCATGCTGCGACGACAATTGTTGCGGCGACAAGACCGAAAGCGCCCTCTACCCCGTTGATTTACTCGCCACGCTCCCCGAAGGCGAATCCGCCGTCAGTTACGGATGCGGCGACCCGATCACGCTGGCTTCGCTCAAACCTGGGCAGACCGTCCTCGACCTCGGCTCGGGCGCGGGACTGGACTGCTTCTTCGCCGCCAAACAAGTCGGCGCGGCGGGAAAAGTCATCGGCGTGGACATGACCCCTGAAATGCTGGAAAGAGCCAGGTCCAGCGCGAAGCGGTTGAATCTCGCCAATGTCGAATTCCGCCAGGGATTCCTCGAATACCTGCCCGTCGAATCAAACAGCGTGGATGTCGTCATCTCCAACTGCGTCATCAATCTCTCGCCCGATAAATCCAAAGTCTTCAGCGAAGCGTTTCGCGTGTTGAAGCGCGGCGGAAAATTCGCAGTGAGCGACATCGTCACCGACGGCGAACTGCCCGATGCCGTGCGGACCAGCATGGCGGCGTGGGCGGGCTGTGTGGCGGGCGCGGTGGACGCGAAAGAATATGTCGCCATGATGCAGGCGGTCGGCTTCACGGATATTTCCATCAACCCCGTGTACTTCGACCAGCAGACCATTGACGCCTCGTTGCAGGAAATGAATCTCGACGTCAGCGCCTACCCGCAGGAG
>CAADGT010000017.1 GCA_900696595.1 uncultured Chloroflexota bacterium | reverse complement strand
AGGCGTGTTCGCCCGCGCCCAAGTCCACCATCGGCAAACCGAAGACCATCGGGTCGCCGTCGGGTTCGCCAGTCAGTTCCATGAATCCCGCGCGGGCTTGCAGGATGGGATCGTACGCCGCTTCGTTACTTGACGGTCCAAAACCCGTGATGCCGACCCAGATCAGATCGGGCTTGAGAGCGCTCAGGGTTTCGTAGTCAATCCCCAATTTCCGATACGAATCGGGACGCTGGTTCGTGGCGAAGATGTCAATCGGCGTTTCGCGGATCAAGCGATGCAACAACTCCTGTCCCGCCTGATCCGCCAGGTTGAGCGTGATGGATTCCTTGCCCAGATTGTTGGGGAGAAAATACGCGTTCATCCCAGACTCGAAGCCGTCCGACTCGCTCAACACCTGCGGACCGACCCAGCGGTTCGGGTCGCCGCGCGGAGGCGACTCAAGGCGGATGACGCGCATCCCATCCATGACCAGTTTCAAGGTCATGTACGGAAGCGTCGTCGCCTGCTCGAGGGTGAGGACGGTGAGGGAGTCGAAATGGTTCATGGAGTGAAAGGCTTCGTCTGCTTTACAAAGCAAGGTTTATTGTTGTTCTGGCAAACCGTCCACGAATGATTCACGAATTCTCGAATGTGCCCGCTCGCATTCGTTTATTCGTGGTCGTAATTCGTGGATGGTTTTCGCCCGCCCAAACGTTTACGGTTGGGATACCATTACAAAGCCGACTTCCAGTCCGCTTCAGCGGACTTCGTAGGAATAGCACGGGGGTTCATCCCCGTGCGGGGCATCGGCGTAAGAGAACGCCGATTACGCAATCGGTTTCTTCTCCGCCAGATGAATCAACACGCCGAACGAATCTTTCGGATGCACAAACGCCTCGCGCCAGACCTTGCCTTCGAACGTGACGCCAGGCGCGTAGGTGTGACGATAGGCGATGCGTCCGCCGCGCCGTTCAAGTTCCGCGATGGCTTCATCCAAATCGTCCACCTCGTAGGTGATGTGATGCACGCCAGGTCCGCCGTTGCGTTTGAGGAACTTCGCCACAGGGCTGTCTTCGCGCGTCGGTTCGAGCAGTTCCATCAGGCTCTCGCCGACTTCAAATGGGCGATAACGGATGCCCATGTCTTCGATATTTTCCTCGTCGTGAAATTTCGCGCCGAACCAATCCTCGAAAAACTTCTTCGCCTCTTCCAGATTCGACACAGCGAGCGCGACCCGTTCGATGCGTTTGATGTACGTCACGCGGCAACTCCTTCGGTTTCCAAAATATTTTTGAGCGTCTCCACAAACGCTTCGTTCTCTTCGGGCAGACCCACGCTCACGCGGATGGCGTTCTTCATCCCGAACATCGTCAACTCGCGGACGATGAATCCGCGTTGCAGTAAAAGTTCCGTCAGCCGCGCCGAACCCATGGGCGGAGAAAGAAACGTGACAAAGTTCGCCTGACTCGAAATGGTCTGTAAATCCAAATCGGCGAAAGCGGACTGGAAATATTCGCGCCCATCCAACACTGTTTTGCGCTGACGTTCGTTGTACTCGTCGTCGTCCATGCTGGCGGACGCGGCGCCCAGGGCGATGTCGCTGGTGTTGAACGGCATCAACGCATGGCGGACATACTCGGCGATCTCGGCGGGAGCGATCATGTATCCCACGCGCAGATTCGCCAGCCCCGAAGACTTCGAGAAACTCCGCAACACGATCACGTTGCGTCCCTGCGCCACGTACGCCAAACTTTCCGCGTGAGACGGGTCGGTCACATAGTCGTGATACGACTCGTCCATCAAGACGACCACATGCTCGGGGACCGCGCGCATGAAACGGTCGAATTCGCCCTGCGTGATGATCGCCCCCGTGGGGTTGTTCGGCGTGCAAAGAAAAACGATGCGCGTATCGTCGTCTATGGCGGCGAGCGTCCCGTCGAGGTTGAAGCGGTGGTTTGCATCCAGCGGAACGACGCGACATTCGCCGCTGAAAGTCGTCGTCAGAATGTGATACATCGGGAAGGTCGCGTCTGCCATTACGTTGTTGCCGCCGTCGAAGGTGAACGCCTGCGTGATCATCCGCAACAAATCCGTCGCGCCGTTGCCGATCAGGAAATTTTCTTCGGTGAAGCCGCGCCCGAACTTTTTCGCCAGTTTGCGCCGCAGGACTCCGTCCGCCACGCCAGGGTAACGATGCGCCTCCTCCATCATTTCCAGCGCGGCTTGTATCGCCAGCGGAGACGGTCCCACGGGGCTTTCGTTCGAAGCGAGTTTGACGACTTTATCGAGCCCGAACTTTTCCTGAATCTCTTGAATGCTCCTGCCCGCCACATAAAGCGGAACATTCATAAGGTCGGGATTGAAGCGGAGTTTGGTCATTGATTCTCCTTGTAACAATAATTTCCAACTAAACCGAGCAACCCACCCAACCCTTTTTGAAACACGGAGACACCGAGACACGGAGAACTTAAGTGGTTTTTCTCTGTGTCTCCGTGACTCAGTGGTTAAGCTCTTGCGCTTCCAACTCAGGGAGATTGTTCGATTAATTTGTAAAGTACAACAGCAACAAATGAGCGGGCTGGCGCAACGAGTCGGTTTCAACCGACTTCCATGAACTGAGGCAGGGCGCTTGTGCTGAGCCCGTCGAAGCATCAGCCCGCCGATTCACCGCCACGCAAAACCAACTCTTGCAATTACTTCTCCTTCGCCTTTTCATCCAACGCCGCCAGCACACGCTCGGGAGTCATCGGCAGTTGAGTCATCCGTACGCCGACCGCGTCGTAGATCGCGTTCGCAATCGCGGCGGCGGTGGGCGTGCCGCCCATCTCGCCGACTCCCTTCGCGCCGAACGGACCGCCAGGGTCGTCGGTTTCAATGATGAACGTTTCGATCGCGGGCATATCCGCCGACGTGAACAAACGATAATCGAGCAAATCAGGGTTCAAAACTTTTCCATCTTTCACGATCAACTCTTCGGTCAACGCGTACCCCAGCCCCATTTGCGCGCCGCCTTCGATCTGCCCCTCCACCGCCATCGGGTTGATCGCGTGCCCCACATCGTTCGCGCACGCCAGCCGCAACACGCGCACCGCGCCCGTTTCAGTGTCCACTTCCACTTCCGCCATCTGCGCGCCGAAGCCATACGCCGCCGAAATATTTCCCTTGTACGTATCCTTATCCACAAGTTTTGTCGGCGGGTCATACCAACCTTCGCCGAGGATGACTTTTCCCCCCTCCCGAAAATGACGACGACGGGCAACCTGTTCAATCGGGATGGATTTCTCCGCTTCATTCTTGACCCAAACCTGCCCCTCCCTCACGAGCAGATTCTCCGCCTCAACCTTGAGCAACTCCGCCGCCGTCTCGAAGAGTTGATTCCGCGCATCGAGCGCCGCAAGGTGAGCCGCGTTGCCCGCGATAAAAGTCGTCCTGCTCGCGTGGACTCCCACATCCCACGGCTTGACGTCCGTGTCGCTGTTCAACACGGTGACGTTTTCGATTTTGACTCCCAGCGTCTGCGCGACGATCTGCGCCAACACCGTCTCCGAACCTTGACCGATTTCCGTCGAGCCAGTCACCAGCGTAACGTGACCGAAGTCGTCCACCTTCACCGTCGCCCCGCAACCGTCGCTTCGATAGATACGCGCCCCGCCCCCCACGTTCAACGTGGATGCAAAACCGATTCCGCGCTTTTTGGAATGATGAAGGGTGAAGGATGAAGGATGAAGACTGGCGCTTGCATTCATCATTCCCCTTTCATCCTTCATCCTTGTAGTATTTATCCTTCCAGAAGAGTCCGCGCTCCCCGCCACCGCCTCCAGACATTCCTTCAACCCGCAGGACGTGATGACCAATCCCTGCGGCGTCTCGGAGTTTGGCACGTTCGCGTTCAAGATGCGGAAGTCAACGGGGTCCATCTTCAATTCTTCCGCCAGACGATCCATCACGGTCTCGACAAAAAACGTGGACTGCGGATTGCCGTACCCGCGCATCGCGCCCGTGATGAGGTTATTGGTATAAACGCAATCGGCGATGAAACGCGTGTGCGGAACTTGATACAGCGAAGCCGTCGTCTCCATCATCACCAGCGGCGTGACCGTTCCCCACGAAACGTACGCGCCGATGTCCAACATGCACGAAACGTCGCGGAACGTCAGCGTCCCGTCCGCTTTGGCGCCCGCGCGGATGGTCACTTCCGCAGGCTGGCGCGCGGGACCCGCCGTAAATT
>CAADGT010000016.1 GCA_900696595.1 uncultured Chloroflexota bacterium | reverse complement strand
TTCGTGGATGGTCATCGACTCATCTGCAAGCGCATTTCCTAACCAAATGCCGCCTTGCGTAAGGTGAGTTATTAAATCCGCGCCAGTCCGCGCAATCCGTCAAATCCGTGTACTTAAGAAACGGTCTCTAAAGGGAAACATCTTACAGGCTCGCTTTACGCAATAAGGGCGCCCATCCCAATCCTGAGACAAACCGCGCGCTTCGTACTGGCGCAGGGAGGATATCGCCGAAAATTTGTCTAAACATCTTGAAAATTTCAGGAATGTGTGCTATTAACAAACGAAAAAATTTACCCCGCCCTCCATTCGCAACATCGGGAAATATCGGGGGGCTGGTTGAAAGGTAATATGCACCGCGAACGAGTTTCGGAAAACGTATTTTGGTTCCAGAGCGAAGTATACGCGCAGGTCACGGCGGGAGTCATCATCGGTCCACAGTGGGCGGTGGTGATTGATACGCTTGCCCTGCCGGAGGAGACTCTCGCCATGCGCGAGTTCATCGAGCGCGAGTTGGGCGTGCAGGCGCGTTACGTCATCAATACGCATTATCACGCCGACCACTGCTGGGGCAATTGTTTCTTCCCCGGCGCGACAGTGATCGGCCATGCAAAATGCCGCGAATATCTTATAGAAGACGGCGTCTCTTCGCTTGAAAACGCGCAGAAACAGAACCAGGGCCTGCGCCAGGTAAAGATCGTGCCGCCGCACATCACCTTTGAAACCGGCGAGATAACCCTGCGCGTCGGCAAGAAAAATCTCATCATCAGCGCTTCGCCCGGTCACAGCGACGACGGCATCTCGGTTTTGGTCGAGGAAGATCGCGTGCTGTTTGCGGGCGACACCTTCATGTCGCTTCCCTACATCGTGGACGGCGACGCGGACGACATGCTGGCTTCGATCAAAAAGATCGGAAAGATGGGGCTGGAGAACATCATCCAGGGTCACGGCGACATCATTCTGCGCGGCGAAATCGAAGCCGCCGTGCGCGAGAACGTCAATTACCTGAACAATATCAAAAAGGTCGTCAAAACGGGCGGCAAACGAAAAAACGCGGAGGAATATCTCGAGGAGATCGCCATCGAAGATTGCGGCAAGAGCCGCGTGTATCTCGGCGGGCTGGCGGAGACGCTTCACCGCCGCAACCTGCGCGCCCTGCGCCGCCGGATGTACGGAGATTAGGCGTTTTCTTCGCCCCAAAGCGCGGCTCGTCCCCCGCCCCGGCTTGAATCGAGTTTCAGAGAGTTTTACCTTCACGGTGACTTTTCCACCCCAAACGCCTGGGAGCGCAAGTTAAAATCTTGCGCCACAAAAAAAGGAAACGCCCGCCCATGCGCAGAAACAACCGGCCGACATCCGGGCTGCCGCCCTTTCAGCAGGGCGGCTTGGATTCGTTGTGCGGCTTGTACAGCATCATCAACGCCGAGCGCATCGTCAACCGCTCCTCCGACGAAAACGCCCAAAAATTATTCAACGACCTGATCCATTACCTCTCGCGGCGCGGACTGTTGACCAAGTTCCTGATAAACGGCATCATCCACAAGGAGATGCTCGTCATCCTGAACAAGGTCGTCGGCAAGAAGCGCATCGCCAATGTCGAGATTCCCTTTCGCGGCGTGCCAAACCCCGATCTGACGACGTTCTGGAAGCACATGCAATCCTTCCTCGACGGCACAGAAGGGCGCTCCATCATCCTCGGCCTGCACGGCTACCACGACCATTGGACGGTGATCGAGAAGATCACGAACCGATCCATCCTGCTTTACGATTCGGCGCGCATCCAACGACTCCCGCGCCTGTCTTGCACAACCGTCTACGCCACCTACCAGAGGAAACACGTCCTGCTTCCCGCGCAAACGTATTTCCTCTCAAACAACGCTCAATATCTCGGGCAATATGCCGCGTAACCCCTTCTATTCGCAGGACGGAGGGGGAAGGAAATTACCATGACTCCCGTTGACCTTTCCCAATTCGCCGACGAAGAATATTGCTATCTCGCCACGCGCGGACGAATCACCGGCAAGCCGCACGAGATCGAAATCTGGTTCGTCGTTCACAACGGCGCGCTCTACCTCATGTCCGGCGGCATGGACAAATCGGATTGGGTGAAGAATCTGCTTAAAGACCCAAATGTCGCAATCCGCATCGCCGGGCAGACGTTCAATGCGACTGCGGCTTTGTTGGAGGACAAGACAATCGAGCGCGAAGTTCGAATGAAGATGACAATCAAATACAACGAGTGGGAGGGGAACGACCCCAGCGAATGGGCGAGAACGGCGCTGGCGGTGGGCTTTGAGATAAAGGAGAATTAAGCATGGGCGTCATGATGCAAACCTTCTACTGGGACTGCCCCCGCGAAGATAAAAAAGAATTCCAATGGTGGAAGACCATCGCCCGCGAGATACCCGGGCTGGCAAAGGCTGGGTTTACCTCCCTTTGGCTTCCGCCCGTCCACAAGGCGGCGAATCTGTTCGGACCTTCGATGGGTTACGACCCATACGACTACTACGACCTCGGCGAGTTCGATCAAAAGGGAGGCGTCCCGACCTGGTTTGGAACGCGCGCAGAGTTGGATCAACTCATTGAAAGCGCGCGCCGGCACGGGCTGAGTCTGATCGCGGACATGGTTTTGAACCACAACTCTGGGGCGGACGCGCAGGAGGTCAATCCCATCACGGGTCAATCGCGTTGGACGGTCTTCAACCCGAAGAGCGGAAAGTTCCCGCGCAATTGGGAATGTTTTCACCCCAGCATGTACGAATCATGGGACGAGATGACCTTCGGCGACATGCCCGACCTCTCGCACCGCAATCCGTACGTCTATGGCGAACTGCTCAAACTTGCGCGCTGGCTGATCGAAGAAGTCGGCTTCGACGGATTCCGCTACGACTTTGTCAAAGGCTTTGCGGCAAACACCGTTACCGCCATTCAGGAATACCGCTACATAAAAAACGGCGCATATCACAAACCCTACGGCGTGGCGGAGTATTGGGACAACGCCGCCAACACCCTGCATTGGGTCAATGAGGCGAACGAAGCCAATTACAACCCGGTGGACGCCTTCGATTTCCCCCTGCGCGAATTGCTCAAAGGCTTATGCGATTCGTACGGCTTCAGTTTGAAATCCCTCGTCCTCGGCGATTCCGTTTTGAAGGCGCAGCCGCAAACCACCGTCACCTTCGTCGAGAACCACGACCTGCGCGACGAGGGGCGACCGATCGTCAACGATAAACTGCTCGCCTACTCCTACATCCTTGCGCATGAAGGCTATCCCTGCATTTTTTGGAAGGATTATTTCAATTACAACCTCGCCCTGCGCAATACTCCCAACGGAATTGACGCCCTCGTCTCGGCGCATGAAAAGCACGCCGGCGGCGCCGCCTCCACCCTTTATCTTTCCGACGATCTCTACATCATGCAGCGCGGCGGATTCGGCGAACAACGCGGCTTGATCTATGTCCTCAACAACCGCGGCGACGACTGGCGCGGAGCCTGGGTGGACACCCAATGGAAGAACGCCTCTTTCGCGCCCGTTGCATGGTGGGGCAAATTCGACCTTTCCCGCCCCGCAGACCAATCCACCACCGCCGACGGACGCGGTCAATTCTTCGCCCCGGCAAGAGGATACGCCGTCTATGCATTGAAGTGACCCGCTGGCAATCCGGGCTTGCAACGCCGGTTGCAAGGCTTAAAGCGCAAGAGACAGCCCCATGCAATGGGACTGTCTCTTTTTTTGCCTGTCGCGCTGGCGGGAATTTAAAACCCCGCGAACTATTTGCGGGCGTTGATCTCAGCCAATACTTTTTCGACCATCTCTTCTGTGACGCCCATATCCTTGGCTTGCGGCATGGAAACGATCTGTTTGAGGGTAAAGCCCCGCGCCATTCCCAGCATGGGGTTCTTGGAAATGCCCGGCGCGTGTTTCTCCAACACTTCCAACGCGTGGGTATCGTCCAATATTTCTCCAACAGTGGTGTTCAACGTGTATGCCATTTTACTCTCCTTGGTTAAAATAAATAAAATACGCCGACGCCCCCATTATACGCCCACTTGCAGTCGTCTAACACTCGCCGTCCCCTTCCACATAACAATAATCGCCCTGGAACAACCGCCAGTCGCGCGTCAGGTTTTCCAACTCCTGAAGATAGGGAGCGATCTCCGCCCCGCTCACAACGCGCTCATTATTGGCGATCACCGGCAGCGTCCGCCCGGAAAACATCTCCTCCGCCCTGTCCGCCTCGAGGACAACGCGGTCGTACCCCAACACCAACTCCCTGAACTCCGCCTCGATCGCATCCGCCGCCGCGCTCGTTTCTTCACGGTAAAGTTTAATCATCTCGCAACCTCGTCCGGCATATTTAAATTTCAACTCCCGCCCATTATAATTCCATCCAAAACTGGAAGCAGACAATGAATCAACCTCCGCCGCCCGACAATTTCAATTCGACCTCCTCCCCCTCCCCGTCGGAGGGAACGCCTCCCTCCGCGCCCGGTCCTGTGGCGTGGACCGCAAACGATTCCTGGCTCGGGCTGGGCGCGCTCCTCCTGTTGACGGCGGGGTTTCTGCTCGCACTGGCGCAACTTCCGCAAACCCGGATGTCGGGGCTGGCTGCCCTGTCCCTGTTTGAGTTTATTCCGCTGATCCCCGTCGCCGTGATTCTGGCCTATCGCAAAGCCTCATGGGTCGAACTGGGGCTGCGGCGCTTCGATCGCAACGCCCTCTCCCTCGGTTGCGGGCTTCTTGTCGCGGTATATATCCTCGTCATTCTGAACAACCTCGTCATGGTCGCGCTGAAAATCGTCACCCAGGCGGATGCGATCATGGAATTGCTCGACGAGATTCAATCGCCCCTGCTCTTTGCCTTCGTCACCGCCTTCGTCGCGCCCGTCACCGAGGAACTTTTCTTTCGCGGTTTTCTCTTTCAGGGATTGCGCGCAAAATACGGCTGGGTTAACGCGCTGATGTTCAGTTCCATCATCTTCGCCCTCTTTCACGGGCAGATCGCCACCCTCATCCCCACCTTTTTGCTCGGCGCGTTATTTTCCTACATGGTTCAGCGCAGCGGCTCGATCTTTCCGTCCATGGTTCTGCACTTCGTCGTCAATTCGATGGGAGTTTGCGCCATGTTGGCCGCCAGCCAGTTTGGAATCGCTTGACCGGCGTCATCATAATTACGCGTCACGGATTGCATAATCCGCGATGCGTAATCCATAAATTCCCCTCACTCCCTCGTAATCAACCGCGACTGATTGTCGTAGAATAAATAATCCCACGCCCAGTTGAACATCACAAGAATCCGATTGCGAAACCCAATGATGCGGTAGATGTGCAGGAAGACCCAGATCGCCCAGGCGACGAAACCGCTGAAGGATACGCCGAAAATTCTTGCGACGGCGGCGTTGCGTCCCACGGTGGCAAGCAGACCGGGGTCCTTGTAACGGAACGCTTCGGGCTCCTTCCCCGTCATCATTAATTTTATATTCTTTGCGGCCGCCCGACCCTGCTGAATCGCCACCGTCGAAAGCATCGGCAGGGGTTGGCCGTCTTCGTGGAGGAGAAAAGCGGCGTCGCCGATGACAAAGGCTTCAGGAAACAGAGGCAGGCTCAACGTCGGTTCGATGCGGACGCGCCCCATGCCGGCTTTTTCGGCGGGCAGGGCGTCCACAATCTCAGCCGCTTTCGCGCCCGCCGTCCAAATCAGCGTTTGAGATTCGATGATCGAACCGTCCGCGAGTTTCACCTGGCGGCCGTTGTAATCCTGCATCCTGGCGTTCAGGCGCACATCCACTTTTTTATCCTTCAACAGCCGCAGGGCAGACTGACGCAGTTCGTCGGGATAGGCGGCGATAAGGCTTGCCCCGGCCTCGAGCAGGATGACCCTGACTTCTTTGAGATCGAGGCGCGGATAATCCTTGCGCATGACGTGCGTGATCAACTCCGCCAGCGCGCCCGCCGTCTCGATGCCGGTCGGCCCGCCCCCCACAACGACAAACGTCAGCATGGATTTTCTGGTTTGCGCATCGGCTTCGTGGCTGGCCCGCTCGAACATGGAAAGCAAATGATTGCGCGTGATCACCGCGGTCTCAAGGTCTTTGATCTGCAGGCCATGTCGCTCGAGCGCGTCGAAGCCGAAAAAGTTTGTGCGCGCCCCCGCCGCAAGGATAAGATAATCATAGGCGATTGCCGCGCCGTTCATCTTGACGAATTTTTCCGCGAGGTTAATCGCCGTCGCTTCGCCCATCTGAAAGGTCAGGTTCTTTTGTCTGCGAAAAATCGTGCGCACCGGCTGGGCAATTTGCGAAGGCAGCAAGCCCGCAATCGCAACCTGATACAACAGCGGTTGAAACAGGTGATGATTATTTTTGTCCATCAAGGTGATGCGAACCGGCGCATTCGCCAGCCCGCGCGCGGCTTCCATCCCGGCAAACCCGGCGCCGATGATGACAACATGGGGAAGTTTTTGAATCTCCATAAATCCTTTGGCGGTATTTGTGAATTTTTATAATCGGGATTATCCCATTAAAAAATCCCCGCTTCTTTCATCGGGAGGCCTGATCCTGTCCATCGAGCCGCTGCTACCGCCAGAAATTTTGCGTCGCGGGAATCAGGCGCAGGGCGATATTGCCTCGAACTTAATGCTGTCCAAGCGCGCCCAATACGCGCACTCTGCGTTCCAGCCACTTAAACGCGCCGGTCCCGAGCCACAACATTACGAACATGAATACAATCAGCAATGCCAGTTCCCATGGCAGGGGCAGAATGGTCTTCGTGCCGATCAAATACGCGCGGACGGCGTCCAGCCCATAGGTAAGCGGCAAAGCCAGCGCCACAGGGAGCAGGAACCGCGGCAGGGCGTTGACGGGGAAGTTCGAGCCGGAGAATATTTGCACCAGAAAACTGCTTAAATCCACCAGCGTATTCGCCTCGCGCAACAACATCACCAGCGCGGCAAAGGCGAAGCCGAAACCGTACAGCCCAAGCATCATGGGGAGGATGGGCAGGAAGGCTTTCCACACATCGCCGGAAGCGTTGAACCCGAAGATCAGCCCGCCGAAGAGCAACATGCCGGATGAGGTGATCGCCGTGACGACCAGGTTTGTCGCCGAATGACCGACGAGGAACAACAAACGCGGGATGGGCGTCAGCCAGTTGGATTCCATCACGCCTGAGTCCATGTCGTTCTTGAGAGCGTAGCCCATGCCCCAGAACACCGCGTTGATGAAGTTCTCCAGCACGGTCCCCAGCAAAACGAAGGACATGAAATCCGTCGTTCCGCTGTATTGAGCGAAGCCGCGCGCCTGTCCGTTGACGCTGAACGCCTGCCCCATGAAATAAACAGGCGCGATCCAGATCAGGGGCTGGAGCATGGTCGAAATCGCATTGAGCGGATAACGCCAGTATTGCTTCCAGTCTTTGCGAATGACGGCTGACAGCCCGCGCAATTGAGAAGCCAGGGTGGGTTGGGATAAGGATTGTGTCTGCATGTCCGGTTCCTAATACTGTCCGATCGCGCCGGTCTGCCGGGCGCGGCGTTCCATCATGTTGAAGAGGGCGTATCCGAGCGCGAACCAGAAGACGCCGAAAAGCAGGATCATCTTCAGGTCGAAGGCTATCCCGCTGAAACCTTCGGCGGAAAGCGCGGCGCTCCGCATGGCGTGGATGATGTATGTCTGCGGGAGCCACTGCGCAACCGATTCCATCCAACCCGGCAACATCGCCAGCGGATAGGTGATGCCGCAAAAGATCATGACGATTCCGCGCACCAGGAATACGAACGCATTCGCCTCCTTGAGCGTGATCACTACGCTGGCAAAGGCGAAACCCAGCCCATATACCGATGGGATGGACGCAAGGATGACCAGCAGGCTCAGCCACAGACTGCCGTTGAAATCCACCCCGAACAGGAACGCATATTCCAATCCCGAGACCAGCATCAGCATGAACATCGAGACCATTTGCGGAATACTGCTTCCCAGCAGGTAGGAAAAGCGCCAGGTCGGCGAAAGCCAGTTCGATTCGAGCGTGCCGCGCATCTGCTCGTTGCGCAGGGCATACCCGACCGCCCACAGCACAATGTTCTGCCACATCCAGATCATCGTGCCGACCGCGATGTAGCCGACATATTCGTTCAAGCCGGTCGTGTTCCGAAATGTCGTCAGCCCGCTGCCGTCCACGCCGGAGAGCGCGCGCGCCGTCAGAATGTAGCCCATTGGGAAAATAACAGGCCAGATAAACAGCGATATGATCCACGAAGGATAACGAACGAACGACGTCCACTCGCGGCGAACCACAGCGAACAGCGCGCGCAATTCGGAGAGCAAGCCGGGCCTGCCAAGCGATTGTGGGGAGAAAGTTGTTTCCATTTTCTGTCAACTCTTCTTATAGTATTACACTGTGAAATCTACGCCAATCGCGAAGATTTAGCGCAGTACGACAAACTTCAGTTTGATCCCACGCAAAGCGCAAACTAAAGTTTGCGGTGCAACCGCGCTATGAAGAACATCCCGACGGGACGGTGCGCGGTTTCATTGCCTAATCCCTCAACGCCTTGCCGGTCAGGTGAATGAACACATCCTCCAGCGACGGCTTGACGATGTTCATGTTGACCAGCCGTGTGCCGTTGCCGCTGATATGTTCCACAATGCGCGGGATGGCGGCGCGGCTGTTTTGCGCCTGCATGTGAATCTCCCACAGGTCGGCTTCGCCCTGCTGGCGCGAGGTCAAATTCTCGATGCCGGAAATGCTCCTGAGTTTTTCGCCCAGGTCGTCATGCCAGCCGGTCACTTCCAGTTTGATGACTTCCTTTTGTTCGATGCGGCGTTTAAGCCCGGCGGGCGTATCCAGCGCGATGACCTTGCCGGTATCAATGATGCCAATGCGGTCGGAAAGCAAATCCGCCTCTTCCATGTAATGAGTCGTCAACAGGATGGTATGCCCCTCCTGCTTCAGTTGCGCGATCAACTCCCTGAGATTGCGGGCCGCCTGGGGGTCGAGTCCGAGCGTGGGTTCGTCCAGCAACAGGATCGGCGGACGCGCCAACAGCGCCTTGGCGATGGCCACGCGTTGCCGCATCCCGGTGGAATATTTTTCGACGAGTTCATTGGCGCGTTCGCGCAGTTCCATGCGTTCGATCAGTTCCTCGACCCGCTTCTTTGCGACGGCTTGCGGAATGTGATACAGCGCCGCGAAATATTCCAGGTTCTCGCGCCCGGTCAACTTCCAATAGATACTGCGTTCGCCCGCCAGGACTGTGCCAAGATTGCGGCGCACCTCATTTGCCTGCTTCGTTACATCAAAGCCATTGACGCGCGCCGTGCCGCTGGTCGGCTCCAGCAGGGTACACAACATGCGGATGGTGGTGGATTTGCCCGCGCCATTCGGTCCGAGCAAGCCAAAAATTTCACCCTGCTCGATCTGGAGGTCAACCCCGTTCACGGCGGTGAACATGGCTTTCGGCTCTTTCTTCCAAAACTGCCAACGCTTCTTCTCAGACTTTGAGGCGTGCTCGCCTTCGACAGGCTTATCCCCAGTCCCTGGGCGGGCGGGGAATTTTTTGACCAATTGACAGGCTTCAATTGCGAGTTCGGGCATTTTCATTCTCCTATTCAAGAAAACGAATTTTAAATCAATATAATTATGAAATTTTCGACTATTTATTGATATATTACAATTAAAAATTGAAAATGTCAATAGTAAAATTAATAAAAATGAGGCGCGGGTTGAGAAAATTAATTTCGGGTGAGTTTCTTTACCGCACAAATAGGAGCGCAACTGCAAATTGCCTCTTGCACCGTCCTCAGAGCAAGATTCCCTTGAAAATCGCCGCCCCCACAGGAGGCTTCGCACAGGACGGCGGCGTGAGCCTATCCATGTACGGTGGAGAATGGCGAGTTAAGAAAAAACCTCCAGGGTCACGCGGACCTCGGAGGTTTGGCAGCGATAAATGCGGGTGGAATTGCCCAGAAGATTCTGGAAGTCCTTCGTCGTCCTGGGCTAGTTGTCCTTGTCCACGCCGCGCATGAAGTCGGTAAAGTCGTTGAGGAAACCTTCGGGGCGGCGTATTACAATCTGAAAGCGTCCGCTTCGGCGCGACGCTCACCGCCGGGATCCGGGCATAACCGATGCGTCCCCTATAACTCGCTGGTCATGATGAACAATGGCTTCATCTCAAAGTTCTCGTATTGCGGGCGATAGCGCTCGGTGTCGTAAAACTGCTGAACGTTTACAAGTTTCTTCGTCGCCGTCACCACGTCCAGCGGCACGTTGTCATAACGTCCGTTCTTCAGAACCACCAGCCGACCATGAATACCCTTCAAGGTCAGGTCGAGCGCCAGGTTGCCGAATGCCATCGGCACAATGGAGTCGATTGCGTCCGGGTCGCCGCCGCGCACCATGTAACCGAGTTTCTGGTTGACCACATTGACCGGCTCTCCCCTGTTGAACTTCGGCGATATGTCCCTGATCTGCGCGGAGACTAGATCGCCGATGCCGCCCAGTTTGGCGTGACCGTACGCGTCAGTGGTCAGGTCGGCGAAGACCATCTCGCCGCCTTCGTACATTGCCCCCTCCGAGATGAGCAGGACGGAATAATTGCTGGGGTTCGAGCGCCGATCTTTGATCAACAATTCGGTGAGATGTTCGATGTTGAATTTATATTCGGGGATGACGCAACGGTGCGCCGCTCCCGCCATGGTCGGGAGCATGGCGGTGAACCCGGCATAACGCCCGAAGACCTCCAGCACAAGGATGCGTTCGTGCGACCCGGCGATGGTGCGCAAGGAATTCGTCAGTGAAATTGTGCGCGTGACGCAAGTGCTGAAACCGATGCAGTAATCGGTGCCTGGCACGTCGTTATCCATCGTCTTGGGGATGGCGATGACCTTGACGCCTTCCTTGTACAGGCGCACGCCGTAACTCAGCGTGTCGTCGCCCCCGATGGGAATCAAATAATCCACGCCGAGGAACTCGAGGTTCTTGAGAATCTCAGGCGTCAGGTCGTTGGTGTCTGCGGAGTATTTATCCGCAAGGTGCGGCGGGACGCTCGCCTTCCTCACCGAACTCGGCTTGGTGCGCGAAGTATGCAGGAAGGTCCCGCCTGTGCGCCCCGCGCGGTTGACAATCTCTTCGGTGAGCAGTTGATAATTCCTGCTGTTATCCGCATCCTTGTCGCGGATAATATCCATCAACCCGCCCCAGCCGCGGCGGATGCCCACCACCTGCCAGCCCTCGCGCAATGCGCGGATGGTCACGGCGCGGATAGCGGGGTTCAGCCCCGGCACATCGCCGCCGCCCGTCAAGATTCCGATCACGCCTTTTTTGTTATTTGCCATGTCAGCCTCCGTTGGATACGTTTATGAAGTTTCAAAGTCAGGAACCCTTCGATAAGCGCAGGGTGAGACTTAGACTCCGTTTATTCGCGCTGGTAAATTTCAAGGATTCTGTCCCATTTGGCGTCCGCTTCATGGTCAATAGTCTGGAATTCGGGATGCGCTTCATGCCAAGCCAGCGCGCGGCGCAGTCCTTCGCTCCATTTCACTTCGCAGTTGAATTCCGGCGCGAAACGTTTGATCTTGCCGTTATCGAATACCGCGCTGTTGGATTTGTCGCCGATGAGCGTTCCCAGAGAAGCGGGATCATGCTTCACAATAAAATCCGAGGGGATGTGAACCAGCCTCGGCGCTGCGCCCAGGGCTTGATACGCTTCGAGGAAGATTTGATTCCAGGTCAGGACTTCGTCGGACGTGATGTGAAAGGCTTCGCCGACGGCGTCTCTGTTTCCGAGCAAGCCGAGCAAGCCTTTGGCAAAGTCTTCATTCCATGTTAACACCCAGAGCGAGGTTCCGTCGCCGGGGACGATAACCGGTTTGCCCCGCTTCATGCGCGCGACCAGCGTCCAGGGGTGAGCCCAACTGCCGTAGATCAGCGGAATTTGAGTCGGCCCGTAGGTCAACGACGGGCGCGCGATTGTCGCCGGAAATCCGTTTTTGCGATACTCTTCCATCAACAGATTCTCGCAGGCGATCTTGTCGCGCGAATATTGCCAGAAGGGGTTCTCCAGCGGCGTCTCTTCGGTGATGAGGTAATTCCTGACTGGCTTTTGATAGGCGCTCGCCGAAGAGATAAACACGAAATGGCCGGTTTTGTCGCGGAAAAGGGAGAGGTTGCGTTGAATGTCTGAGGGGGTAAAGGACAGGAAGTCCGCCACAGCGTCGAAGCGCTGACCCGCCAACAGGGCGGAAAGACGCGCTGAATCGGCGTGGATATCGGCTTGTAGAGTCGTTGAACCTTCCGGCGCAGGATAAAGCCGCGAGGCGGAGCGATTCAAAAGAAAAACGTCGTGACCGCGTTGGACGGCAAGTTTGGAGCAAGCCGAACTGATCAGCCCCGTGCCGCCGATGAAAAGGATCTTCATGCTCACTTCCCCAGTTCGGGGATGGGTTCGACCGGGTTGCGATGCGCGATGAAGTTTTCGACCCAGAAGATGATCAGCGCCAGCCAGACGATGCCGAAGCCGATCAGGCGCGTGTGGTCGAAGGGTTCTTTGTAAATGAAAACGCCGATCAGGAATTGAATCGTGGGCGCGAAATATTGCAGGACGCCGATCATGTTGAGCGGAATTTGTTTGGCGGCGGAGGCGAACATCAGCAGGGGGATTGTGGTGACCACGCCCGCGCCGATGAGCAGCAGGTCTATCGTAAAACTGTCGCGCAGGAATTCGCCCGCGCCGCCCGCTTGAACGACGATGAGGTAAAGCAAGGCAATCGGAAAGACGATGCCGGTTTCGAGGGTCAACCCATAGACCGAACCGAGCGGCGAAAGTTTTTTGACCAATCCGTACAAGCCGAAAGTGACGGCAAGGGAGAGCGCGATCCACGGCGGGCGGCCATAGGCGACAGTGAGGTACGTCACGCCGATCGCGGCGATGATGACGGGAACCCATTGCGCGGGGCGCAGGCGTTCGCGCAAAAAGATCACGCCGAACAAGACGCTGAGCAGGGGGTTGATGAAGTAGCCGAGGCTGGTCTCGACGATGAAGCCGGCGTTGACGCTCCAGACGTAGATCAGCCAGTTGGCGGAAAGCAACACGCCCGCAATCGTATAGATCCCCAACGTCCTGCGGTTAAAGGCGACGGATCGAAAATCGCCTGCCTGTTTTGTGAGCAGGATGAACGCCGCCAGCAGAAGAAACGACCAGACGATGCGATGACCGAGCAATTGAATTGCGGGGATTTCGTGAAGTAACTTCCAATAGATCGGGAAAAAGCCCCACATCGCGTATGCCGCGATTCCGTACCAGATGCCTTTGTTCATTATTCTCCAGGATATGCGACGCCCGGGGCAATGCCCGGCGCCGGGGATTCTATTCCCAATCAATAGGTTGACGGCCCGCAAACCCCGCTTCGACCTCGTGCCAGAACCGGATTCTCCCCTCGTTGTATTTCCAACACAGATAGATGACTCTGCCATCCTTGAGCGCGGGGAAGTCTATCAACCCCGTTTGCAAGTCCTTGATCTCGACGCTCATCTCTTGAAAGCGGTGGATCAGCGCGTCCAGGCGGTCGAAATCGGGGAGGAGTTTGCTCAATTCCGGGTTGCCGCCATTGCCTGCGGATTTTTCCGCCACGGCCCACAGTTCCGGCTGGCGGGAGCGGATGCGTTCGGCAATGTCCATCAACTCACGAACCAGCGGGCGGACGATCTCCAGCATGTTGTTGGCTTCGTCGGGGGTGTAATATTTGGGCATGGGGGAGAGTATAACGGAAAGGGTTGCGGGTTGC
>CAADGT010000015.1 GCA_900696595.1 uncultured Chloroflexota bacterium | reverse complement strand
GAAATGCTGCCCGGCGCGTATGAGACGTATAACGGAAATTACACCGCCTACTTGAAACAGCGCGAGGAACGGATTGCCCGCCGGCAGGAAGTGTTCGAGAGCGAGAAGGAAAAACTTCTCAAGGAAGTCGAGTACATCAGGAAGAATATTTCCGGGCAGAACACCTTGCAAGCCAAGGGCAAGTTGAAGCGGCTTTCGCGTCTTGTGCAGGCGGTGGAGCAGATCGGTTTTGAAGCGGCGTTGAATCAGAAGTGGAGCGAAACCGCGGAAGAAGTAACTGTGACGACTTCTTATTTCAGCGCGGAGGAGGCCGAGCGGCGCGTGCGGGCTTTAAGGTCGCCGGTTCGGACTCTGCCGCATTTGCATCTGCGACTCGGTTCGGAAAAACGTTCGGGCGATCTTGTCATTCGCACAAAGGATTTGCAGGTCGGCTTTCCCGATAAATTTTTATTCAAGTCGCCGGATATTGAGTTGCGAAGGCAGGATTGCGCGGCGTTGATCGGGCCCAACGGGGCGGGCAAGTCCACGTTTTTGAAGACGATTTTGGGACAACATGCGCCGCTGGCTGGCGAGGTGATTTTGGGGTCGAGTCTGCATATCGGTTACTTTGCGCAGGCGCATGAAGGACTCGACCCGGAGAAGACTCTTTTGCAGGAGATCGATTCGGTCATGCCGAACTGGCTGCCGGGGCAGATCCGCGATTATTTGGGCAAATATCTTTTCAGCGGCGACGACGTTCACAAGAAAGTGTCCATGCTCTCCGGCGGCGAGCGCGGGCGGCTGGCGCTGGCGAAACTGGCTTTGCAGGATACGAATCTGCTGTTGCTGGATGAACCGACGAATCATTTGGATATTCCCTCGCAGGAAGTTTTGGAATCCGTGCTGGAGGATTATGCGGGTACGATCCTGTTGATTACCCACGACCGTTACCTGGTGGATGCAGTGGCGACTCAGATATGGGAGATTGACACGGAGGAAGCGCATCTGACTGCGTTCAAGGGGACGTATTCGCAACTGCGCGCCGAGCGCGAGCAGAGGGAGTATGAGGCGTTTATGGCGGCGAGTCGGTTGAAGGGTGAAGGCGCCGCCCTGAGCGTGTCGAAGGGTCAAAGGTTGAAGGTTGAGAGTCGAAAAACGAAAGAGGGCGCGAAGGAGGAGAGAAGAAAGGTCGCGCAGTTGCAGGAGTTGGAGAACCGGATCGCCGAGTTGGAATCCACGCTGGCGAATTTGGGGGCGCAGTTGGAGAGTCCCATGGTCAAACCGGACGAGGTGGCGAAGATCGGGCGCGAGTACAACCGCGTGCAAACCGAGATGGACGCAAAACTGACGGAGTGGGAGCGGATGCAGGGGTGATTTTTAACAAAAAGAGTTTGAGATAAGCGAGGAAATGGCGCGGACTGACGGCTATCGTCCCCGAATGGGGATGTGGATGCGCGACATCTCGTATAAAACCAATCTGCTGGTAAGATACCCCCATGCACAAGCGCTTCAGAGTCGCGTTAAACGTCTGGTATGCCCTGACCTTCCTTATCCTTGCCAGCCTCGCCCTCATCTACCTCCGCAACGGCATGGCGGGATTGAACCTCTTCATCCAGCAATGGCCCCTCTCCAACCTGGCGGTGACGCTGGCATCCACGGCGGTTTCGTGGCTGTCCCTCGGCGCATTGATCCATTTGTTCGCTTACGAAAAGATCAACAAAAACAACCTCTGGCTGACCGCCGGATTCTTCCTCGTCCTATTCGTTTATCTGGGAATCCTGCGCGAACGCTTCCGCTACGGCGATTACCATTACTACCTCGAAGCCGCAACCGCCCTCGCAAACGGACTGCCCCTCCCCGATACATACCTCTATCCCCCGCTCTGGGCGACCCTGCTCCGCTTCCTCGTCCCCCTCGGCGACCAGGGATTCATGATCGTCCTCTGGCTCGTCAACATCGTCGCGCTTGCCTCCTTCTACTTTCTACTCGTCAAGATCCTCGAACGCTACAACCTTTCCCACCCCCTCTCCATCCTTATCGCCATCCTCTTCCTCCTCGTCAACACCCCGCTGATGAAGACGCTCGGCTTCATCCAGGTCAACCTGCTGACCATGGACTTGATCCTCCTCAGCCTGCTCGCCTGCCCAAAAAACGCCTTCCTCTCCGCATTGACTCTCGCCCTCGCCGTTCACCTCAAGACCTCGCCCGTCGTGATCGTCCTTGCCTTCCTGCTCGAATTCAATTGGCGCTGGCTGTTCTGGTTCGCGCTTTCACTTCTCGCCATCGCCTTCATCCCCGCCGCCCTGCACGGATTCGACGTCTACGCCCAATACCTGAACAACGCCGTCCTGCTCGCCCAAATCCCCGACACGAACTTCCACGACACCTCCTTCGACTCCTTCCTGCGTTTTCTCAACCCCTTCTTTGGCATCCCAATCGAAACCACCCGCATCATGGCGCTTGGCGCGAAAGCCCTCCTGCTCGTCGCCGCGCTCTACACAATGGCGCAAAACGTCCGCGAGAAATCCTTCTCCAAAGAGAACCGCCTGCTCAACGCCGCGCCCGCCCTGTTCGTCTTCATGACCCTCGGCTCGCCCATCGTCTGGGACCATCACGGGCTGTTCGTCTCCCTGGCTTTTCTTCTGTTGCTCAAACGCATCCACAACCCAACGCATTGGATGTTCTTCCTCGCCGCCTACTTCCTCGAATTCATCCAACCCTCCTTCGACTTCTTCCCCTGGTCCTACGGCCGCCTCATTGCCCCAATGATCGTCCTCTGGCTGATGTACGCCACGCGCAAGGAAACCGAACCATCCCCCTTCATCGCATCCGCGAACCAATGGCTCGCAAAACTCACCGCCTGAAACGATGAAAAAGAATAGACCTTATCGGAAATTATTTTGGACGCGGACAAGCGCGGAAAACGCGGATTTTTTGCTCTTTTATCAGCGTAAATCCGCGTTCATCTGCGTCCGACAAAAGGATTTTGACTTATTTCCGATAACGTCCAAT
>CAADGT010000014.1 GCA_900696595.1 uncultured Chloroflexota bacterium | reverse complement strand
CCAGATTCGCGCCTATCTTTCTACTGCCCGCAAAAATGGCATCAAGGCTCTCGCCGCTTTGCGCCTTGCTTTTGCTGGCTCTCCTTTCTTGCCCGATTTTGTTACTCCTTTACCCTGAGCAGTTACATTGCAACAATCTTTCCCGTGAATCCCGGAAGCGATTGGGCCATTTGCCTGGATAGGAATTTTTCTTATGCCAGATAAACTCCTCAGTCCAAAGCCATCCCTGCCTCCTCATTTCCATAATGAGTTCAATAACGTACGTGTGGCGTTCTCCGCTGACAACCTTTTCCTTGATATTCAAGACAAATGTGCCGGTGGGCTTCAAGACGCGCAACAATTCAGCAGAAACGGGAAGGAACCATTCCACATATTTATCGGGACGCACTCCGCCATAAGTATTCGAGCGACTGTCCGCATAGGGAGGCGATGTAAAAATCAGGTCAATCGAATTTAGAGCGAGTTTTTTCAACTCTTCGCGGCAATCGCCGAGCAATAAACGGGTCTCAACTTGTTTCATAGAATCAATTATACCCTCGCGGCGCGGGAGGAAATTAGGGCGTCGCCGACGCGCGAACGCAGATGACGATGTAGTCGCTTTTACTTATCTACTTGCCTGCTCATCTACCCATCTACTCATCTACCCATCCGGCTACTTCAACACCCGCTTCATATCGCGGTAATGCAGTTGATTGTGCAGGTACAGCATTTTTATCATCTCGCGGATGACGGTTTCGTCCAAAAATGGATGTCGTCCCTTGATGTCGAGTTCTTCGTCCTTCAAACCGCTCACCCATTGAACAGACTCAGCGCGGATTTGTTTGTACTGTTCCAGCAAGTCGGCGGGCGCAAGGTCTTTGGTCTTTTCCTGTTGCGAGGCGTTGTAACGGTCAATGGAGAAATCCTCCGACACGCCTTCGCCGGTAGCGCGGATGCGCTCGAAGAGTCGGACCAATCCGCGTTCGGAGGCGACGAAATCCGACAGGGTATCGCGGATCGTCCATGTTGCGCCTTCGGTGTAGACCTCGACAGTCCACTGATCGTCTGTTAATTCGGCAAAAAACGCGGCCATGCGTTCGCCTTCGGTTTTGAGTTTTTCGACAAGTTCGGTAATTTCAGACATGGGTTAGGCTCCTGGAAAAAGGTATCGAGATATTTGACGATGGACGACAGACCGCGGACGATGAAAAATAATGGTCTATGGTCCATCGTCATAAATGGCGTAATTGATCGAGCGTTTGCCGGTGGTCGGGTAAAAATAATCGCGAAACTTTGAGATCTGTTCGACGAGCCGCTTGCTGTCTTCAAAGTCCGGGCGCACATAATAATAATGCGCGTCGTACGGGCTGTCGCCGAAGACCGCCGCGAGGGTATAGCCGTTCTCTTCGGCGTAGGTCTTCAACAAGATCGTCATGCCAAACCAGCGCTGCGCGAGGTTGGCTTCCGTCAGTTTGGGCGGGACGAGCGGCGAATAATAATCATGGAACATGATGATGTGCGGCTTGTACTTATCGAGATACTCCGCCGTGATCGAGCCGTTATGCGCGATAAACTGGTCGTTCAAACCCCAGGTATCAATCGCCGTCCAGCCGGAGTAATAGGGGATCAACCCCGCCTCCGTCGTCGCGATCACATACCCCTTGCCGCGATACTCCGCCAGCATCTGCGCCATTTCCAAACGCCCGTCGCGCTCGTAGGGTCGGTCGCAGGATTGTTGATACAACGCAAGGAAGCAATTTTGAAACCAGGAATAATAGACGATGCCAAACGCCAAACCTATTAAGGCGATGAAGGTCGCGGCTCTCTCCCGGACTTTGAGTTGATTCAGCGCTTCGAGCCTTAGACTCCCCGTCAGCGGAATCCACGACATGAGCGCGATGGGGACAATGGCGTATTGAAAGCGCGCGCCATAGTTCATCTCGTCTGAGATCAAGCCGAAGGCGGCGGCAAAGCCGAGGATGGGGATGAGATAGGCGATTGCGAGTCGCGTCGTCTCTTTGGAGCGCAGGGCGAGGATGAACGCAAACGCAACGGGCAGGGCAAGCCTGAGCGCGTTCAACATCGAGCCGTTGAACGTGAACCAGTCCCAGCCTTCTTCGCCTTTTTTGTAAAACGGGTTGGGCAACGGATAGCCGAAGTAATCCCAGCGCCAGAGGAAATAGGCGCCGCCGAGGGTGAGAAATACGATTGCAAAGGCAATGACGACGGGAAGCGAGTTTTTGAATCCGCGCGAGAGGGCGACGGCGAGAAGCATTAACGAAGCGAGGATGACGCCTTCGGGGCGAATCAGCCCGGTGACGAGTCCGCTCAGGGCGAAGGCGAGGGAAAGTTCCCAGCGTGGATTCTGCTCCTTCATCAGGATCAGGCCCAAAGTCCAGGTGGAGGCGGCGGCGAGAGCAAAGAAAGGCGTCCCGAAGTAAGCGGCCACATAGGAGAGTCCGGTCCCACAGGCGAGATAAAGTCCGCTTAAAAAAGAGAAGGGGATGTTTCCATTATGGATTCGGCGGTTTGCCCAGTACACGATGAGGACGGTGAGGAGATGGGACGCGAATCCGATGCCGCGCACGGATTGACCGACGGTGAAGCCGAGTTTGATGAGCGCGGCGGAGGCGGCCATGAAAAGGAAATCGGTCGCGCCGTCCACGGGCGGTTCGCCGATGTTCCAGACGATGCCGTGTCCGCCCGCGAGGTGTTGGGCGTAGCGCATGATCATGGCGGCGTCTTCAAAAGGCGGGATGGTGAAATCAATAAAGGTGAAAGAATAATAGAGAGTGGAGAGTAGTAGGAGAAGGGAGACGATGAGGTCGGGAGGGATTTTTTTGGAAGGCATTGGGGGGGGGGATAGGTTACAGGTTGCAGGTTGCAGGTTACAGGTTGTGAGTTGCAGGTTGCAGGTTGCAGGTTACAGGTTGCAGGTTGCGGGTTGCAGGTTGCGGGTTGCGGGTTGCAGGTTGCGGGTTGCGGGTTGCAGGTTGTGGGTTGTGGGTTGCGGGTTGTGGGTTGCGGGTTACAGGTTAGAGGTTGTGGGTTGCGGGTTGCGGGTTTTAGACGAGGGAATAGCCGCCGTCTACGACGATGGTTTGCCCGGTGATGTATTCGTTTTTGATGAGGAATTCGAGGGCGGAGGTGATTTCTTCGGGCGCGGCGGGGCGTTTGAGGGGGAGTT
>CAADGT010000013.1 GCA_900696595.1 uncultured Chloroflexota bacterium | reverse complement strand
GGAATCGAGTCGGCGCGGGCGTGTTCGTCGAGGACAAGGTTGCGATTGGCTTGATACCCGTCCGTTTTTTGCGCGCCGGGGGCGACGTAGATCATCCCCTGCCAGACCGAGCGGCTCTTTCCCTTCAACGCGCCTTTGAATAACAAGTCGCTGGTGCAATGCGGGGCGAGATGATTCTGCTGGGTGTCGTGGTCGAGATGCTGGGTCCCGTCTGTGAAATAAAATCCCGACATGCGCCCTTGCGCCCCTTCGCCCGCCAGGTCAAGGTCGGAGAAATTCTTGGTCAGGCGCGAGCCGACGGCGCCGAATATCCAGTCCAGGTTGCCGCCGCGCTCCACGCGCGCGCGTTCGTGCGAGAAATTCCAAACATGCCGCCCCCACGACTGCAACTCCACAAAGCGCAAATTTGCGCCGTTGCCGACATAGATTTCGACCACGCCCGCGTGCATGGCGTGACCGGTTTCATCCGGCGAGGCGGCTTCGTGAACGTACGTCACGGACGCGCCGTCTTCGACATAAACGATGAGGTGCGAGAAATGCGCGAGGTCGGAGCCGGGTCCCCACAGCACAGAGTGGAGCGGGTAATCCACTTCCACATTTTTGGGGACGTAAAGCAAAACTCCGTTTTGCGCCAACGCGGAAGCGAGCGCGGCAAATTTTCCGTCCCCCGGTTTGACGATTTGACCGATCAATTTCTTGAGCAGGTCGGGGTGATTTTTTTCAGCGGTGCGAAAGTCGGTGAAGATCACGCCTTTTTTGGCAAGCGCTTCGTCCAGTTCCACGCTGGAGCCGCCGGGGAGGAGCGTAATTTGTCCGCCGTGCTGGTCGCCGGTTAATGGCTTGAGCAGTTCGGCGGGGATGGCTGGCAGATCTTCATACGCCCCGGCTTTGGGGAGTTTGAAATCCGGCGCGGGCAACAGGCGCAGGTCGGTGCGGCGCCAGGCTTCGAGCGCGGTGTCGGGGAGATTCTGTTTGGAGAACAGCGACCAGGCTTCGGCGCGGAAGGAGGCGAGCCCGTTTGCGGAGGGGATATCGGACTGCGTAAAGTTAAATTCCTTTGCGGCGGTGTCGGCGCGTCGTCCGCGCGATACGGTTATTTTTGGTTTCTCTTGCATGGTTATCCTGTAAGCCAAACTTAAGTTTGGCTTACCCAATAGAGCCTTCCATTTGAAGTTGTATGAGCCGGTTCATTTCGACGGCGTATTCCATCGGCAGTTCTTTGACGAGCGGTTCGATGAAGCCGGAGACGACCATGGTGGTGGCTTCTTCTTCGCTCAGTCCGCGCGACATGAGGTAGAAGAGTTGTTCTTCGCCCACTTTGCTGACGGAGGCTTCGTGGCCGATGGTGACGTCGTCTTCGTCAATTTCGATGTAGGGATAGGTGTCGGAGCGGGATTTGGGGTCGAGCAGGAGCGCGTCGCAAACGACGTTGGATTTGACTCCCTTGGCGCCTTTGTAGACTTTGAGCAAGCCGCGATAGGAGGCGCGCCCGCCGCTCTTGGAGATGGATTTGGATGTGATCTTGCTGGTGGTGTTGGGCGCGAAGTGAATCATTTTTGAGCCTGCGTCCTGGATCTGTCCGACGCTGGCAAACGCCATGGAGAGCATTTCGCCGTGCGCGCCGGGTTCCATCAGGTAGCAGGAGGGGTATTTCATGGTGACTTTCGATCCGAGGTTGGCGTCCACCCATTCGTGGGTGGCGTTTTCGAAGACTTTGGCGCGCTGGGTCACGAGGTTGTAGACGTTGGTGGACCAGTTTTGGATGGTGGAGTAGCGCGAGCGCGCGCCTTTCTTGACGATGATCTCGATCACGCCGGAGTGGAAAGAGTCGGTGGTGTATTGAGGCGCGGTGCACCCCTCGACATAATGCACGCTCGCGCCTTCATCAACGATAATCAACGTGCGCTCGAACTGGCCGACGTTGGCCGTGTTCAAACGGAAGTATGCCTGCAAGGGCAGATCCACCTTGACGCCCTTTGGCACATACACAAACGAGCCGCCGGACCAGACCGCAGAGTTGAGCGCGGCGAATTTGTTATCTTCAATCGGGATGACCGTTCCAAAATATTCCTTGAACAGGTCGGGGTATTGGCGCAAGCCGTCTTCGATGGAGAGGAAGATGACGCCCTGCTCTTCGAGATGTTTCTGGATGGAGTGGTATACCATCTCCGATTCGTATTGAGCGCCCAGCCCCGCCAAAAATTTCTGTTCGGCTTCCGGCACGCCGAGTTTGTCGAAGGTGCGTTTGATGTCGTCGGGAACGTCGTCCCAGGACTTTTCGCTTTTTTCGGTCGGCTTGACATAGTAGTAAATATTGTCGAGGTCGAGTTCCTTCAGTTCGGGTCCCCAATTGGGCATGGGGCGTTTCATAAAGTGGTCGAGCGCCTTGAGGCGGAAGTCGAGCATCCACTGCGGCTCGCCCTTCATGCGCGAAATGTTTTCAACCACTTCGCGGCTCAACCCTTTTTCCGATTTGAACGCGTAGTTATCGTCGCGGTCGTGAAAACCGTACTTATAATCGCCGATTTCTTCTAAAATTTTGGTGTCGTCAGACATGTTTGCTCCGGGTAATGGACAGGTAGAGAGTAGGGATTAGAGAGTAGGTGCTACCCGTCACATGAGTGCTGACAAGTAACCGCCAGATGAGTGCTGACAGATGGAAAAGCTAACCGCCATGAGATCGTTGACAGTATCCTTCGAGAGATGGAATTCATCTTTCT
>CAADGT010000012.1 GCA_900696595.1 uncultured Chloroflexota bacterium | reverse complement strand
AGGAGTGAACTTGAAAATCAAAATGCTCAACCGTCGCGGTTATGGTTACCGCAATTTCAATTCCTTTCGTCTACACGTTTTGGTCGCTTTTGACCCGATTTCCCGTTAAAAACGGGAGAGCCAAAAATCCAAATCCGCGGAAAGGCGATGTCCGATTTGCAGCGCCAGCGCTGTGCCGCCCGCCAGATAGAAATGCTTTCCAATTTCGCTATTCCCAAATACGCCCATCACCCGTCGCATGTCGGGCGAGATTGTGTTCCAGTGCAGTTCGTTCATTTGCCCTCGTCAATGTTCAGGATCAATTTCCAAAACGAGAGGTGGGGTTCAGGTAATCCTAACCTGCCCCATTGTCGCACCCACTGGCTGACCTGCTCGAGAGAATAGGTGGAGAATAACCAGTGTAACTCTGCGCGTGTTCCAAAACGCAACGTCCGCTCGATGATCGTGCTGGCATCCTGTTGAATGCGCAGGCGCGTCAGATCATATTCCTGAAAGAATGGCGCAAGCGTGGAAGGAATGGTTTGGGACATATTATTCGTCCCTGCTCAAAAGCGGTTCAACACCGTCCACTTGCTTACCCTTCAAGTGCTTGCGAATCGTGTCCTTTGCATCCCACGGATCAACGATCTCCAAAAACTTCCAGCGTCCGAACCCGCCGTGATTGTTGATGGCGGGAATCCACAAATTGCGGGCTGTTTCCACCTTGGCGGCTTTATCCTTGCGGGCTTCGCCGCTCACTTCCAGGATGAGATTCAGATAATTGTCGGGTCCGTGACCATCGTCAATGTGAATAAGATAGTCTGTGAAATACGACTTCTCTTCGCCGTTGAACGTGTACGGAATGACAAATCCCAACTGGAAGTTCTTGACGTAATGGACGACTTCTTCCATTTCCTCCAGCGTTTGCGCCAGTTTCGCCTCCCAGCCGCTGTCCAAAACCACGTGCGAGACGTGAGATTTGTCGGGGCGGGTGCGATACACATCGCGCGCCGTGTCGAAATCCACGTAACGAGTCGAACCGATGGCGTCATACGGGCGCAGGATGGGAAGCAGGGTCTTCCCCCCTCTCCCTTCAGGAGCCCCCTTCGGGGATGATAAGGGGACGGGGGTGAGGTCCGCACCGACTATCGCCTGATAGAGCTTTTCCACGGCGGTATGGGCAAACGCCACCAGCAGGAGCATTTGCGGGAAGGCGTTATCCTTGCAGGTCAGATAATTCTCGCGCCACTCGCGCACTACTTTCAGCAACTGCGGAAAGAGCCAGGGCTTGGTATTGCCGTCTTCGGTGAAATACTTTCCCATCATCAACGACGCAAGGTAAAAATCCACCGTGTTCAGGCGTTTCTCTTTCAACCCGTACAACTCGTGGAAACTCGACTCGCCGATGATGGATTGCATTTCGGTTTTGGTGGGCAGGTCTGCTGTGGAGATCGCCATCTTTGAATCGTTCGTGAAGTTGGCGGTCAGTTTTTCGCCCTCGAATTTATAGCGATAGCCGATGACGCGCGGGAACGTGATCTCGCACTCGACCCGATCTTCCAATGCCCGTACGCGCGTCGGCGTGGGACCCGGCTTCGGTTCCCTCTCCGACCCCGCGCTGGGGATGAACGAAAACGGCACGCCGTACACTTCGGCATACTCCGCGTCGAACATCCCATCCTTGTTGACCGCGTAACTGCGCCGCCTCAAGCCTCGACCGACGACCTGCTCGCACAACAATTGAGTCCCAAAAGCCCGCACGCCGAGGATGTGCGTCACCGTGTTTGCGTCCCAGCCTTCGGTCAGCATCGAAACCGAGACCACGCATCGGATATTCTCGCCCAACTTGCCCGGCTTGCCGACCGTGTTCATCACCTCACGCAGAATGTCTTCATCCGAAAGCGCGTCCACATCGCGCCCCGGGAAACGCTGGCGATACTCTTCCTTGAATTCTTCGATCTCAATCGCCGCCATCCTCTTGAATTCATCCGTCATTCCTTCGCCCGATTCCAACTGCTGACTGTCAATCAAAATGGTGTTTGGGCGCGCAAGCCAGTTTCCGCCTTCCACATTGCTAAAGAGAGGCAGCCTGCCGGGCACAAGGACTTTCCCGCCGTTCGGAAGGTCTTTCCCCCACCCGGCAATATAGTCGAATACCATTTTGGAAACATTCGTGTTGTTGCACACCACGATGAACACAGGCGGGGTGAGTCCGCGTTCACGTCCTTCCGTGTTTCCCTCCCATTGTTTGAACTTCTTCTCGTAGTTGCTGTACAAACTTTGAAGCGCACCTTCCAATTCAACAGGAAGATTGGGGCTGCCCGTTTCCGCCTGGGTCTTGCGTCCCTTCTTCGGCAGATGTTCACGAATACGAAGCCACAAGTCACGATACGTAGGCTGTTCACCGACCATCGAATCATCCGCCACCGGCACGCGCGGCACTTTGACGATGCCTGATTCAATTGCATCAATTAACGAAAAATCCGAGACCACCCACGGGAACAATGTCCCCTCACTGTAGCCTGACCCGCGCAGGAAGAACGGCGT
>CAADGT010000011.1 GCA_900696595.1 uncultured Chloroflexota bacterium | reverse complement strand
TGATCGCGATGACCAGCAGCAGGACGCTTCCGAGCGTGTGCAGGACCAGCCCGACGACGGTGAACAGGCTGACGTTCAGCCACGGACCGGCGATCAATCCCAGCGCGCCGAGCGTCATTGACCAGTATATCCACGAAATGCTCCGCTGCCAGGCTAACGGGCGATTCGCAAACGAGGGATACAAATCCACCAGCAAGCCAGCCAGAACGATGGCGGCGAAGCCCCACAGGTTGGTGTGGACGTGAACCTCGATGGGAGACGCGATGTGCAGCGCCTCGCTCCATCCGAGCCACAGTCCCGTGCCGACCAATCCGCCGACCACCAGGTAACTCAAGCCGGTGATGTAGAATTTGCGCCCCTCCGTATTCGAGGCTTTTCGTTGACTTTGTGCCGGGCGCATGTCTACCAGTTGCTTGATGAGCAACACCGCGGCGACGCCCACGAGCGTCCCGCCTGTAACGATGAGCGCGCGCGTGATGGTGGGGATGCCGATCAACAAAAGCACGATGCCCGCGTTCAGGCTCAGCCAGATGTCCCAGCGCATTTTCGGGCGCGGCAGGTCGCGCACGGTCGCCGCCAGCGCCGGGGCAAGCCCGAACGTGATCTCGGTCAACGCGCCGAGAGTGACCAGGTGCGCTCTTAACCATTTCAGGCTCCCGAACAAAGGGATGATCTCCAGTCCTGTCAGGATCGAAGCCAGCGCGGCAAGCCCGACCAGGAACAGGTAAAGCAATGACATGAGGAAATAAGGCTGCGGCATGTTTACCTCCCCAACACACGCGCCCGCCGGTGCATTTTGACGGACGGAATCAGGAACAACACTCCGCTCAACGCCAGCATCGAAAGATCGAGCCAGGGGTTGATTGCTCCACTCCCCAAGACGGCGTGATTCATCACATCCTGGGCGTAGGTCAATGGGGAGAGGTAGGCAATCGTCCGCGCAACGGGAGCCATCTCACTCAGCGGGATGAATACGCCGCTGATGAAGAGCAGTCCCCAGCGCAGCAGCGTGCTGGGCATTTGCACGTCGCCAGGGTTGGTGGTGGGCATGGAGCCGAACGCCAATCCCAGCGTGGAGAAGGAGAACGCCCCCAGCACAATACCCGCCGCCAGTAAACCCGGTTGTAGTATCTCCGCGCCGAAGAACAACAACCCTGCCAGCAGCGAAACGCCGGAGACCGCAATGGCAAAGAACGCGCCCACGGCTGTCTTACCCAAAAGCAGAGTCATCAGGGACATCGGCGCGGCAAGCAGGCGGTCATACGTGCCGATCTTACGCTCAGTCGGGATGATGAACGGTCCCGCCGCCCCCGCCGTAAAGAAGACCGTCATCGCCAGCAAACGAGCCACCCCTTCCGCCGCGCCCACATCGCGCTTCACCGAAAACGAGAAGAACATGAAGAACGGCATCAGGAAACCGAACATGATCATGCCTGGGCGCAGGTAATACACGCGCACGTCCTTGATTGCCACCGTCCAGGCTTGCGCCAATTCGTCTTTGATTCGCTCAAAATTCATTTCCTGCCTCCCATCCCGCGCCGGGCGGGTTTTTCTTCTTCCTGACTGACTGCGCCCAATTGCCCGCCCGTGATTTCGAGGAAGACATCCTCCAGGCTGGGACTCAGCGTATTCAGGCTGACGATTCGCAAGTTGCGCGACTCGGCGAAATGGACGACGCGCGGAATCAGCGCCGACGGGTCTTCGGTATACAACCGCGTCTTGTCCCCGACTTTGACCTGCGTCGTCACCCCGGGCAGGGATTCCAACCCTTCGTTCGAGACCCTAAAGGTTTCTGAAACCTTTAGGGTCTCTGAAGGCTCCAACGCCACCTCCACCGATTGCACGCGGCGGAAGTTCGCCTTCAATCGTTCGGGCGTGTCAATGGCGGCGATCTTCCCATGCGAGATGATCGCCACGCGGTCGCACAACTGATTGGCTTCTTCGATTTGATGAGTGGTGAGGAACACGGTCGTCCCCTCCGCGTTCATCTGGCGGATCAACTCCCAAATCGCGCGGATGCTCTGCGCGTCCAGCCCGGGCGTGGGTTCGTCGAGAAACAGCAGAGAGGGTTTGTGGATGACCGCCATCGCAATACTCAAGCGGCGGCGCATTCCTTTGGAAAAATTCTCGGCTTTGATATCGCGCTTGTCCCACAAGCCGAAGGTTTCCAGCAACTCCTGGGCGCGTTTCGCCCGCTCATTGCGCGGCACGCGGTAAATGCTGGCGGTGAACATCAGGTTGTCCCAGGCGGTCAGTTCGGTGTAGACGTTGGATTCTTCAGGCACCAGCCCGATCTGCCGTTTAGCGGGATAAGAGTCGCGGGCGAGATCCTGCCCATTGATCAGGATCAGCCCCTCGGTCGGGGTGAGAAGCGTGGTCAGCATCCGCTGGGTGGTGCTTTTCCCCGCGCCGTTCGGTCCGAGAAATCCAAATATCTCGCCCTGCTTCACAGCAAAGTTGATGCGGTCCACCGCCAAAAATTTTTCGTAATACTTGGTCAGGTTTTCGACTTCGATGGCATTGTTCATTATTTGCTCCGTAAATCCTTACTGTCTTTTTAAATACGTTTCGGGAGATTTGGCGAACGCGCGCTGGCAGGCTGGCGCGCAGAAGTAATAGACGCGTCCCTCGTGAACATGTTGCAGGGAGGTTTTCGGGTCAACCTTCATGTCGCAGACCGGGTCGGTTTCCAACTGCGCCGCCGCGCCCTGTCCCACGAGGCGCACGAGGGCGATCATCGAGGCGAGGTAGATGGCGGCGATCAAAACGTTGGTGATGAGAATCGCCCAGCCGTTGTAGAGGTATTGCAGCATCACGCCGAGCATGGCGCCCATCATCCCGCCCATCGCGCCGCCCATGCCGCCGTCCATCATGCCCATCAGTCCGCCGACGCGCCCGAAGACAATGCCGAACGCGAGTCCGACGGTCACGCCGACCAGGTTGCTGATGAACATGTCCGTCGCCGCGCCGATGAAATAGCCGACGGCGATGCCCGTCATCATGCCCTGCGTCATGCCGATCATCATGCCAAGCATTTCAGTGACCGACGACCTGTAACGTGAGAGATACACGCCGACGCCCGCGCTGACGAGCATGACGACAAGGCTGGCGATGATCGCAGTTGTCAAATTCAACATATCAGTTCTCCGGGTTCGAACGATTACCAGTTGACCATGAAATCGAATCGCACGGTGGTCGTCTCGCCCGCGCGCTCGACGTCGACGATGACGCGCCAGGGACCGGGCATGAGGAAGAACACGTCTCCGCTGTAACGCCCCTCGCCGAGCGATTCGGCGGCGGTCACATTTTTGCCGTGACTCATGTTCGTCATGTCAATGTCGAAGGAGATCGCCGCGTCGGAAACGGGCTGTCCGTCCGCGTCGAAGATCAACGCTTCGAGCGTGGTGTCGCCGCGGGACGGAGGATTGGGATCGCTAAAGATCCACACAAACAGGTCGCCGCTCTGTTTGCCGCCCAGGGCGGGCGACGGATTTACAGCGGCATCCTGCCCGGCGGCGGGGGTGAAGGTCGGGATCGGCGTCGGTTCCTCCACGCTTGGGGCGGATATCATCCCGCATGAGGCGAGCAAGACCGTCGCGAATCCTAAAAACAATTTTTTGATCATGGTTTCTCCTTGGAATTTCGGCGCATCATTTCCTCCTCCGCAAACGCGGCAGCAAAAAACGGCGCCTGCCGCCTGAGGGGATCTGAATGTTCGCGCAGCCCGCTCATCTTATTTCTGCGCCTGCGTATTGGCGCCGCTTGTTCTCAAGGCTTGCAGGGAAGCCAGGAAAAGCAAAGCGCCGATCGCGATCATCCCGACCACATAAAGGACTGAAACGAATCCAGAACGGTAATTGCTGGAGGTGAGAATCACCGGCAGTTGAGCCAAACCTGCCGCCAGAGGCCACACGATCCCCAATCCCGCATGGATGTAAAAACTTCGGCGGTCGCGTTGACCAGCCCAAAAGAGCGCCAAGCCTTGCAGGGCAAACAGCCCCGACACGACCAGGGCAAGCGCCGGAGCCGGGACGCCGTTCTTAGCCGGTTCACCCAGGGCAAAATCCTCCAGCGTGTGCGGGACGGCAAAGAAGAACAGCAACAGCGACAGGATCACCACGCTCATTGTCCATGCCGATAAGTTTCGTTTTGTTTCCGACATTTTTTCTCCTGTTGATTATTTTTGTTCAGGCTCGGGTTGTTCGGAAGCGCGCCGGGTTGCCTGCCGTAAGATGCCCAGAAACTCTTCCAGCGGAACTTTATGGACGCGCGCCGCCCATTCCACGGTGAGCGCTTTGGCAAGGAACATGCGCAGGGAATACTTCCCCACGCGCTTGACGCCGAAGATTTCCATCACGTCGGCGATGTCGCCGTACTTCAAAAGGATTTCCGAAACGCGGGTGTCTTTTGTGATCTGCATTCGAATTCTCCAATTCTCTTTTCTCAGTTCCTCCGTTTAGCCGACAGGTGAACTGTCGGCTAAACGGCATGAAATGGAACACCTTCACTGCGCGCTCACCGCCAATTGCGGATTGATCGCCATCAACCGATAGGCTTCGTTCACGTCGTCCGCCGTCAGCAAGCCCAGCAGTTCGCCTTCGGGATTCAGCACGAGCAGGGCGCGCGTCCGATTTGCCGCCATCTTTTGTTGCGCGGCATGGAGCGATTCATCCGGGCTGGCAGCGACGATCTTCGTCCGCATGACTTCGCGCGCCGCGGCGTTCGCGCCCAGTGATTGAAGTCCGCGCAGCAGGTCAACCTCGCCGATCAAGCCGGCGACCTGGTTGCTGCCCCATTCCAGCACGGGGAAATCCGCCTGCGAAGTGGACAGCGTCAACTCGACGGCTTTCGACAGCGAATCGTTGACCCTCAGCACGTGAGGCGAACGCGTCATTGCCTGACCGACAGTTGCCTCGCCCAACGTACGCTTGACCTGCGCCCCCTGGCTTTCCTGCC
>CAADGT010000010.1 GCA_900696595.1 uncultured Chloroflexota bacterium | reverse complement strand
GGATTCCTCGGCTCTTCGCTTGCCAACCACCTCGCCCGCGAGGGTCATCAAGTGCGCGGTTTGGACGATCTCTCCACCGGCGACCCCAAAGTTCTTGCCCCCGATGTTCATTTTACGCGCGGGGATGTGAGCGACCGCCCCAAACTGTGGACTCTTCTGCAGGACGTGGACGTGGTCTATCACCTCGCGGCTCGAGTCTCCGTCCAGGAGTCGATCCTGTACCCGCGCGATTACAACGCTGTAAACGTCGGCGGGACGGTGGCGCTGATGGAAGCCATGCGCGACGTGGGCGTAAAGCGCGTGGCGCTTGCCTCCTCCGGCGCAGTGTACGGCGACATGACCGACGGCAGTTTAAAGGAGTCGGATATTCCCAACCCGCGCTCGCCTTATGCCGTATCCAAAATTGCGGCGGAGCATTACGTCCGCGCGATTGGCAATTTATGGAATATCGAAACCGTCAGTTTGCGGATCTTCAACGCGTATGGGCCCAATCAGCATTTGCCGCCTTCGCACCCGCCGGTGGTTCCGCATTATCTCCGCCAGGCGCTGCGCGGCGGCACGCTTGTCGCTCACGGCGACGGAAGCCAGACCCGCGATTACATCTATGTGGACGACGCAATCAGCGCAATGGTCGCCGCTTCGACCGCGCCCAATATCAACGGACTGGTGATCAACGTCGGTTCGGGCGTCGAGACGTCCATCAAGGGTTTGATCCGCGTTGTGCTGGATGTGACCGACAGCAAGTCCAATGTGGTCTATAACACCCAGACTTCCGCCGGAGTCTCGCGCATGAAAGCGGATTTGACGCTGGCGAAGGAAAAACTGCGCTTCACCCCGTCCATTGGTCTGGAGGATGGGTTGCGCCTGACGCTTCAACGCGACTCAAGATTTAAGTAACGATACAACGGAGTCCGAAGTCTTCAGACTTCGGACAGCAACTCCAACGTCTGGAGACGTTGGAGTCCGATTGATGACTTCCGTGGTTTCCCCCCTCCCCCGCAAATTCTACAGCCGCCCGACGTTGACCGTGGCGCGCGAACTGCTGGGGGCGCGGCTGGTTCACATCTCGCGCGGGAAAAAACTGGTCGGGCTTATCACCGAAACCGAGGGATACATCGGCGAGGAGGATTTAGCCTGTCATGCCAAAGCCGGTTATACAAAACGCACCGCGCCGATGTACGGGGCGCCGGGACATGCGTACGTTTATTTCACCTACGGAAATCATTGGATGCTGAACGTCGTGACAGAGAGGGAGGGCTTTCCGGCGGCGGTGTTGATCCGCGCGATTCAACCCATCGAGGGCGCGGCGACGATGATGAAGCGCCGTCAGGGGCGGGATACGTTCGGGCCGGGGAAGTTGACTCAGGCGCTGGGAATCACCGTCCGCCAGAACTATGCCGATTTGACGGAACCCGACTCGGGGTTGTGGATCGAGGCGGGGGTTAAAATCCCCGATAAAAGCGTGACGATTAGCCCTCGTGTGGGGTTAAATCATACGCCGGAGCCGTGGTTTTCAAAGCCGTGGCGGTTTCTGGTGAAAGAGCGCGTCATTGCGAGCCGTTCTTTGGCGAAGCAATCCCCAAACCATGAGGAGATTGCTTCGTCGGGAAAAACATCCTCCTCGCAATGACATTAACGGAGGAGATATGGGATTACTTGAAGGCAAGAATGCGTTGGTGTTTGGGTTGGCGAACGACAAGTCCATTGCGTGGGGGATCATTCAGGCGTTTTTGCGCGAGGGGGCGAACATCGGCATCAGTTATGCGGGCGAGGTGATGGAAAAGCGCGTGAAGCCGCTGGCGGAAAAGATCAACTGCCAATGGGTGGAGGAATGCGATGTGACAAAGGACGATCAGATCGCGGCGGTCGTGAAGAAAGCGGAACAGCATTTCGGCCGGGTGGATATCCTCGTCCATTCGATTGCCTTTGCCGGGCGCGATGAGTTGAGCAAGCCGTTTCACGAGACCAGCCGCGAGGGTTTTCGCACGGCGCTGGATGTTTCGGTCTATTCCCTTGTGGCGCTGACGAACGCTTTTCTGCCGATCATGAACGAAGGCGGTTCGATCATGTGCCTGACGTATGGCTCGGGCGCGGTGAAGGTCGCCCCGCATTACAACGTGATGGACGTGGCCAAGGCGGCGCTGGAATCTTCGACGCGCTATCTCGCCTACGATCTGGGACCGAAGAAAATTCGCGTGAACGCCATTTCGGCGGGCGCGATCCGCACGCTGGCGGCGGCGGGCGTGGGCGGCTTCCGCGATATGTACAAGCATTTTGCGGATATGTCTCCCATGCGCGAGAATGTCACCATTGAAGACGTGGGCGACGCGGCGGTTTTTCTGGCTTCGGACCTCTCCAAGCGCATCACCGGCGAGGTGTTGTACGTCGACTCCGGGTTCAATATCATGGGCGTGCAGATGGGGATGAAGGAAGAGTGATGGGTTGCAGGTTGTAGGTTGTAGGTTACGGGTTACGGGTTGCAGGTTACAGGTTACGGGTTGCAGGTTACAGGTTACGGGTTGCAGGTTACAGGTTACGGGTTGCAGGTTACAGGTTACGGGTTGCAGGTTACAGGTTACGGGTTGCAGGT
>CAADGT010000009.1 GCA_900696595.1 uncultured Chloroflexota bacterium | reverse complement strand
TGACCGCCTCATTGCATGTGGATTATCTCAAGCCCACGCCGCTGGGCCCGACTCTCGAAGTCCGCGCGCGGGTGAAGGAAGTCAAGGGACGCAAAGTTGTGATCGAAGAATGGATTCAAGCAAACGGTGTTGTTACCGTCAAAGGCGAAGTGGTCGCCGTACAGGTCCCGGAGGAATTGGTGAAGGAGTTGCTGGAGGGCGGGGGGTGAGGGGAGGTACGAGATACGAGGTACGAGATACAAGGTACGAGGTACGAGATACAAGGTACGAGGTACGAGATACAAGGTACGAGGTGCGAGGTATAAGTGTCGGTTGATTGGAGGAGTATATGGAGTTATTGACAGTCATCTCGCTTGCGATTGCGGAGGGGTTGTGGCAGGTGGGCAAGAAAATGATGGAGTCCGCTTCGGATGCGGCATTGAAACCCGCAAAGGAAAAACTCGAGAGCGGGTTGCTCAAGAAGTATCGCGCCGCCGAAAAGGACGAGAAATTACTTGGGGCGGTCAAGTCCGCTTTGGAGCAGATCAAGGCGCCGACGGGGGATGAGGATGACTTTGCCCGCTGGCTCAGGAATGTTGGATTGGATAAATTGCAGGCGGAGAAAAATCCCGCCCTGCGGCAGACGCTTGCCCGCGCCGTGGTCGGGTTTACCGATCCTTCCTCCCAGCCGCCAGCGGATTTAATGACCGCATTGGCATGGCCCCGTTCCCGCGCGGACGAACTCGCAAAGATGCTCTCGGCATTTCGCGCCGCTTTTGCCGGGTTGGAGGGATGGAAGGATTTGATCGCCTATGCCGACTCCGCCCACCAAAGCGGACAACTCACGGGCATCCTCGCCGCGCTTGCGAAAATGGGAAATGCCTTTGTGCATAGCGAGGCGGGGACGGTTTTGCGCGTGGCGGTGGTGGATACCGGATTGACCCCGGAGCAAGCCGCGCAGATCGAGGAGAAATACCGCGAGGGGATCGAGAGCGATTATCGCAGGCTTGTTATCTCAGGGCTTTCGCCGCAGGTTGGGAAAGTAGTCTCTCTGCCTTTGGAGGATGTATACCTTGAACTGGGTTTGATTCCGATTTCCAATGACGAGGACCGCGAGCAGGAACTTGCCGAGATGTTGGAGATGCGCGAGGCGCATCGTATGGAACGCGAACTCCAGCGCATGGACCGGCGCGTGACCAACGCCATCGCTGAGGAAGCCAGGCTGGTGATTGTGGGGAAGCCGGGCAGCGGGAAGACTACTTCATTGAAATTCCTCACCTTGATGCTCGCCTACGGCAGTTCCGGCGCGGCGAGGCTGGGATTGGAAGTTCCCTTTCTGCCGGTCTTTGTGCGCCTTGCGGATTACGCCGAAAAACTCAAAACCGATTCGAGTCTTGCGCTCGAAACCTTCCTGCTCGATTACATTGACCGCAGTTACCCCGGCGCGCCCCGGCAGGACGAATTCCTGCGACTGGCGCTCGACAAAGGCGCGTGCATGGTTCTGCTGGACGGTTTGGATGAAGTCGGCGACTTTGGCGATACATTGATACACGGTCATACCCTGCGGGCGGAAACATTGAAGAAAGTTCAGAGTTTTGCCAACCGCCGCTGTAATGAAAAATGCTCCAACCGCATCGTCGTCACCAGCCGCCTGGAAGGCTATCATCGCGGCGACCTGCCGGACTTCCGAGAGATGGAGATCAGTCCCCTGCGCGTGCCGGATGAAGTGGAATCATTCGTCCAGCGCTGGTTCGCCGCCTGGCTTCAGGAGACCGATTCAAAACTCACCTTCGATGCCGCCGCGAACCGCGCCCGGCGCGATTACGTCAACGGCATCATGTTTTCCATCAACCAGAGCGAGAGCGTTCGCCGCCTTGCCATGAATCCGCTTCTGCTGACCATCCTCTCCATCATTTATCAGATCGGCAAAACCCTGCCCAACCGCCGCGTGGAATTGTACGAAGTGGTCGCCAAGACGATGATCGAGAACTGGCGTTATTCGCAGACCGGGCATACCAGCCGCATTCACGAGAAAATGAGCGCCAACGAGGTCTATTTCACGCTGGCTTCGCTGGCATACTGGCTGCACGAAAATAAACCCGGCGGGACCATGTCTGAGGCAGACTGGCAGTCGAAGATTTACGACCTGCTCAAAGAGGCCGGACACGAAGAAACCGAACTTAAGCAACTTGTGGAGCATTTCATGCGTCATGCCCGCAATGAGACCGGCTTGCTGACCGAACGCAGCCTGGGACAGATCGGTTTCTTCCATTTGACATTGGAGGAATACATGGCGGCGGTGGAGATCGCCCGGCAGGATATTGAAACCCGCCTGAGTATGCTCGAAATGCACTGGCAAAACCCGCGCTGGCAGGAGGTGATCCTGCTTACCGCCGGGGATCTCGACCAGCGCGGCAACAAACAATTCCTCGAGTCTTTCCTTCTGCACATCCTGCATTTGGAAGGCGACCAGCCCGGGCGCAATGCCCTGCTGGCAGGGCGGGCGCTTGCGGATATAGGCGCGCGCCGCGTAAAAGACAGCATTGCCGGCGACATTCGCGCCAGGTTGAAATTTGTGATGCAGGATACCGACCCGCAGACCGGCAAGCCGCGCACTGTCGGGCAAATTGACATTTCATCCCGCGCTTCCGCCGCCGACACGCTCGACGAACTCGGCTACACCCCCGATGACCTCTACGGCTTTTCTGAAATTCGTAGTACCGACTCTGCGTCAACGCCCTTTAGGGTAAGTCGGTACTACATGGCAAAACACCCCGTCGCCAACCTGCAATACAAACGCTTTTTGGACGCGCCCGATTTCGCCGACGAAAAATACTGGCTGGACTTCCCCAAATACGACGAGAACGGCGTTTTGATGAGCGAGACTTGGGGCAGGGCAGGCTTGGATTGGCTGCAAGCAAACTTGAAAGGCGGAAGCGAACATACCGACGGGAAAATAGTCTTCCCCCGTTACTGGCGCGACCCGCGCTTCGGCATTGCCCGCCGTACCGTTCCCGTGGTTGGAATCACCTGGTACGAAGCCAACGCCTACTGCAAATGGCTCGCCGCCAACTGGCAGGCCCAGCCCGAAGCGCAGGCCATTTCATCCTTCATCCTTCCTGATTCATCCTTTGTGTTTCGTCTCCCCACCGAACCCGAATGGCTTCTCGCCGCAGGCGGATTGGGCGAACCCATCCTTGTGGGAAAGAACCAGAAGGGAGAGGAGGTCAAACGCCATCGTTTCCCGTGGGATGAAGCGGGGAAGGTCACGCCGGAGCCGAAAGGAGAGGATGATGAAGTGATGAAGGACATCCTGCGCCGCGTGAACATTGCTGGGAGCGGGATAGGCCGCACCACCCCGGCGGGCATGTACCCTTTGGGAAAAGTAAACGACCTTTGGGATATGGCTGGCAATGTCTGGGAATGGCAGGCGAATTACTTCGATAAAGATCATGACTGGCTTTCGTTGCGCGGCGGCTCGTGG
>CAADGT010000008.1 GCA_900696595.1 uncultured Chloroflexota bacterium | reverse complement strand
TGTCAGCGCCTCCGCTCAAGCCGCCGTCCTGTGCGAAGCCCCCTGTGGGCGGCGGCGGTTTACGAGGGAAATCCCGCGCCGGGGACGGCGCTGGGAGCAGGTTACCTGCCATGTTTTGCATGCACACGGGCGACCCTTCGTTGTTTCCGCAAAATAATTTCCGATAAAATCCACTGACGACCGACGTTACGCGGAAAGTCCCGAAGAGACCCGCTTACGTCGCAGATTCGACGATCTTCGTCGTCACCGCGAACTGCGGCGGGTTCTCCAGCGTCTTCTTCACCTTGCACAACTCCGCCGAACGGATGAGCGCGGCGCGATACTGCTCCGGGAAGGACGGCGGAACCTGTATCTCAAGCTCGACGACATCCATCAAACCGGTGGCCGGGTTGGGATGGTTGCGTTGAACGATGCGTATGCCCCCCGTCGGCAGATTGCGCTGGCGGCAAAAGCCCAGCACATAAATACCCGCGCATGAGCCAATGGACCCAAGAAATAACTCAAAGGGAGTCGGGGCTGTGTCGTCGTCGGGTTGATCGGTTTTAAGAGTGTGCCCACGGAAGTGAACATTCACCTTTTGTCCGCCGGGAAAATCTACGATCATTTCCATTGAAAAAACCTCCATGTTATTTTTTTATGTCTTTGACGCGCGGTTATTTTAAATGAATACGGATAAATATCCGCTTTTCGGACGACGGATGTCACCGAGCCGCGCATCTTCGCCTTTCGCGGCGCGTATATACGTTGTGCTTTGGGTTGCAAAAGACCTGGCCGCCCGGCGCGGCGAAAGAGAATATAATGCGTTCAATCAAGGAGCATACAATGGCAGATAAAAACCCCACAGAGATCGTCGTCACCCAGCAGGGCGGCGTGGTCCGAAACATCGTCAACCAGCTCAAACTTATTTTTCGGCTGATGGGCGATAAGCGCGTCAGCGCCCTGGCCAAACTCATCCCCATCGGCACCTTTGCCTACCTGATCATGCCCGCCGACCTTGCTCCCAACCTGGCCCTGCCCGTCATCGGCATGGTGGACGACGCCGCAATCCTCTGGCTCGGCTCCTACATCTTCACCGAACTCTGCCCGCCCGATGTGGTAAACGAACACATGAAAGCGCTGGCGGGCAACATGAAACCCGGCGACGCGAATAATGACGACATAGTGGACGGCGAAACCACAGACGTGGAATAACCGGATGAAGCGCCTGCTCATCCCCGTTGCCCTCCTGACGATTGCCTGCGGCATGAGCGGAGTCCCCGGCCCGACATCCGCGCCTCCCTCCCCGCCGACGACGGATTCATCCCCCCAAACCGAATCCCCGCCCGGGCAGGACCCTGCCACACCCCCGCCGACAGCCATTTCGCCCGGCGCGAGTCAATTCCCCGACCCAAACGGATTCGCATGGACGCCCATCGCCAGCGGACTTGAACGCCCGGTGGACGTACAATCCGCGCACGACGGCTCGGGCCGCCTGTTCATCATCGAAAAATACGGGACGATCCGCATCGTCGAAAACGGAACCCTGCTCGACGCGCCCTTCCTCGACATCTCCGCCCGCGTGGACGACAGCGGCAACGAAATGGGCTTGCTCGGACTCGCCTTCCACCCGGATTACGAATCCAACGGCTACTTCTACGTCAACTACACCGGCGACCGCGGCCACACGCGCATCTCCCGCTTTCAAGCGGAGGGGAATTCCGCAGACCCGGACAGCGAACAAGTTCTGATGGTCGTCGAACAGCCCTACGAAAACCACAACGGCGGCGCGGTCGTCTTTGGACCCGACGGTTATCTCTACCTCGGGCTTGGCGACGGCGGATCGGGCGGCGACCCGCACGGCAACGGACAGAACACAGAAGTTCTGCTCGGAAAAATCCTGCGCATTGACATAAACAACGGCGACCGATACAGCATCCCCGCCGACAACCCGTTTGGAAACGAAATCTGGGCGTACGGCTTGCGCAACCCCTGGCGCTTCTCCTTCGACCGCGCCTCCGGCGACCTGTGGATCGGCGACGTGGGGCAGGGCGAATGGGAGGAGATTGATTATCTTCCCGCCGGCTCGCCGGGCGGCGCAAACTTCGGCTGGAGCGTCATGGAAGCCGCGCACGCCTTCAATGGCGAACAGCAAACCGGCATGATCCTGCCGGTTGCGGAATACAGTCACTCCAACCCATATAGCGGATGCTCCGTCACCGGCGGGTATGTCTATCGCGGCTCCATGCCCGAATGGAATGGAATCTACCTGTATGGCGATTATTGCGAAGGCACAGTCTGGGGGTTGATTCAACTCAATGGTCAGTGGCAGTCCCGGGTCCTGTTTGAAGCGGGCGCGACGATCACATCCTTTGGCGAAGATGAAAGCGGCGAACTTTATCTCGCCAGCGACAACGGCAGGGAGCATTCAAATGATGTAGAAAAGGAGCCTCCGAGAAATCGGGTATAGTACCCGTAGGCAAGAACAAACGGAGGCTCCGCATGAAGTGTAGCACAGAAACCCTGAGCAAAATTACAGCGCTGT
>CAADGT010000007.1 GCA_900696595.1 uncultured Chloroflexota bacterium | reverse complement strand
GCCCAGGCATGGGTCATCCCCGAAGCGACTCACTGCGACGGCCCGCGCCAAAGACCTGAGGAATACGCGCAGAAAATGACGGCGTTCTTCGCCGAGGCATTTAAGGATGTAAAATAACCGGCAGCCATCCCCCGCCTGGATATTCATGGCGCGGTTCGTGGCGCAAACTAAAGTTTGCGCCTGCGCGAGAGCAAACTGAAGTTTGCAGTAATATGAAAAATCTTCGTGATTGACATGGTTTTTAAAGAGCGCTACTTATAAGAGGCTTGCCATGAACAGATCTCCAAACCCCGATCTTCTGGCGTTAAGCCATCCGCTTGCGCTCTTGAGCGTTTTTGTATTGCTGATCAACGACCATGTGTTGAAGGTATATGTCCCATCCGCCCTGACGGGCAAGATCAGCGATTTCGCCGGTTTGTTCTTTTTTCCGCTGTTGCTCGGCGCGATCCTAAATTTGACAGCCAATCCGTTGCAGATAAAACCGCATCGCATGGCAATTGGGTCGTTTGGATTCACGGCGGTCTGGTTCAGCCTGATCAAAACCCTGCCGTTCTTCAGCGCGCTGACCGGGAAGTTTCTTTCGAGCCTGCTATTCGTTCCGGTCCAAATCGTCACCGACCCGGGCGACCTGCTGGCTTTGGTCATGCTCATCCCGGCATGGAAATTAAGGTCAAGGGTGGAACAAGGCAACAAAAAGGGGAATAAACGGCTCTCATACCTCGCGCTTGGTCTGGCGTCCATCGCTGTCATGGCAACCAGCCCCATGGTCATCTTCACTGTAAAAAACTTGATCGTCGCGGACGACCTGCTCTTTACCCCGGCGGAAAACTCCTCCGGCGACTATTATTACAGCGCGGACGGCGGCAGAACATGGGAGTGGTTCAAATTCGATGCGCCTGCCTCTGTCGCCGCCCAGTCAGGGGAATATCCCGAACTTCCCGTCACAGTATGTCTGCCGGACAACCCGGAGGTTTGCTATCAAACCGGCGCGGAAGCAATCCTTGAATCGAACGACGGCGGGCAGACATGGCATGAAAGCTGGAACATCCCCGCCGGGCGCAGGCAATTCCTGGAACGCAGTTCCCCCTACCTTGACATCGGCCCCTACGACCTGATCGCGTTCGATCATAAGGGAAAGCAAGAGATCATCGCCGCGCTCGGGACGGGCGGCGTGCTGGTCAAAACGGGCGCAGGACCCTGGGAAAATTTCGAGGCGGCTGGCGCCGGTCCTCTGCATTTTGAATCGAAGGATTTTGGCGACGCCGTTGGCATGATGTTTGGCGAAATTTTTACCCTCAGCGTCATTGCTCTCGTCCTTTTGTTCATCCTTGTTGTTGGAAATGTGACAGACCGCGATTCAAAGTTTTATTCGCTACTGAAGAAGTCCTGCATCGCGTTGATCCTTTTATTCATTCCGGCGTACTCCCTGCTCTACACCGGGCAGTCTCTGTTTTTTGTTTTTCTGTTTCTGTTTACAGCCGCGGCGACCGTCATCCTGCTGTTGTTCCAAATCGGCTTCAACACAACCCGCAAGGGGCAGGTTGGAATCCTCATCCTTTTGTTCGATTGGCTCGCGTCCGGCTTTGCTTTCGCGCTCTGGGCAAATGGGACAATTCCCATGTACGGCGTCTCTTTCATCATGGCGGTTGTCTTCAATATTCTCACCGTCATTTGGATCTTCCGCCGCCAGTTTGCAGACGCGCCCCCGGCGCCCTGACGCGATGCGGGTGATAGAATAAGCGCGTGAATCGAATCCTCGTCGTCGGCTCCCTCAATGCAGACCTCGTCGTCAAATCGCCGCGCTTCCCGCAGCCGGGCGAAACCATCAGCGGCGAAGATTTAAAAATCATCCCCGGCGGCAAGGGCGCGAACCAGGCTGTGGCGGCGGCAAGGCAGGGGGTGGATGTAACAATGATCGGACGGGTCGGAAGCGACAATTTCGGCGCCTTCCTCGTCGAGAATCTCAAATCGAATCGCGTGGATACGTCGCATGTGCTTGCGGATGATTCCGCGACCGGCACTGCCATCATCGTCGTGGATGCGAACGGGCAGAACAGCATCGTCCTCTCGCCGGGCGCGAACGGCAAAGTCTCGCCAGCGGATGTAGACTCCGCCTCTTTCCTCAACTCGAAGTTGATCCTGCTCCAGTTGGAGATTCCCACGCCGACGGTTCTCCGCGCCGCGCAAAAAGCCCGCGAACACGGCATGACCGTCCTCCTCAACCCCGCGCCCGCAAAACCGCTCCCCGCCGAATTGCTCGCCATCGTAGATATTCTGATTCCCAACGAAAGTGAGTTGGCTTTATTAACCGGCTTGCCTGTGACGGATGTTGCTTCGACTGAAACTGCCGCGAAAGAGATTCTCAAACAAGGTGTGAAGACCGTCATTGTAACGCTTGGAAGCAAAGGCGCGTTGTTGGTGACAGATACACAAGTGATGCGGGTGGACACGTATCAAGTAGACGCGGTTGATACCACTGCCGCAGGCGACGCCTTTATTGGCGGGTTTGCGGCAAAAATCATTGAGCGGCGCAATTGGCGGGCAAAGCGTCCAACGCCGACGGAGATCGAAACCGCCGTCCGTTACGGATGCGCCTGCGGCGCGCTTGCCGCCACCAAATTCGGCGCCCAACCCTCCCTGCCCACCCAAACTGAAGTCGAAACATTTATCCTTCATCATTCATAATTCATCCTCCCCATGACACCTCTCATCCTCGACACCGACCCCGGCGCGGACGACGCGCTCGCCATTTTGCTCATGCTGGCTTCGCCTGAGATTCAACTCGAAGCGATCACT
>CAADGT010000006.1 GCA_900696595.1 uncultured Chloroflexota bacterium | reverse complement strand
TTTCGGTGGCGATGATCCTCGTCGCCATTGCCGCGCCGATCATGGGGGCGATTGCAGATTACTCAGGCGCAAAGAAAAAATTCCTATTCTTTTTCACGGCAATTTCAGTCGTTTTCACCGCCATGCTCTTCTTCACCGAAAAAGGGATGATCGCCCTCGCCGTCCTCTTCTTCCTGCTTTCGGAAGTAGGCTATCGCGCCGCGCAAATTTTCTACGACGCACTCCTGCCCGAGATCGCCTCCCCCGAAGAGACGGGACGCATCGCTGGCACGGGTTGGGCTGTTGGCTCCGCTGGCGGCATTGTCATCCTCCTCATCATTCTCCCGCCGATTTTGATGACCAAAAGCGACCTGTTCGTCGTGCGCCTCACGCTGATCGTGACGGCGATTTTCTTCGCCCTGGCTTCGATTCCGATCTTCCGCTGGTTGAAGGAACGCGCTCAGCCTCAGCCATTGCCCGCTGGCGAAAATTATCTCAGCATTGCCTTCAAGCAACTCAGTTCGACCATCAAAGCCGCGCGCGGATTCAAAGAATTCCTCAAGTTCATGCTCGCCTATCTCGTCTATAACGAAGGCGTGATCATCGCGCTCGATTTCGCCGCCATTCTCGGCGCGGTATTGTTCGGCTTGGAGCAGACTGGCTTGATCATCTTCTTCATCATCGTGCAGGCGACCAACGTGGCTGGCGCGTTGCTGTTCGGAAATTTACAAGACCGCATCGGCGGAAAACGCGCCTTGACACTTGCAGTCTTTATGATGGCGGCTTGCATCGCGGCGATGTACTTCGCCCAAAACCAGACTCACTTCTTCATCATCGGCGCGTTCATCGGCGCGGCGATGGCGGGCGTGCAATCCGTCAGCCGCGCCATGGTCGCCACGTTCAGCCCGCCTGGAAAGAGCGGCGAATTCTTCGGCTTCTTCGCGTTGACGGGACGCACCTCCTCCTTCATCGGTCCCGCCATTTTCGGCTGGCTCGCGGCGGAGTTGACGCTGTGGTATCAAAGCCAGGGACAGAGTCACATCATCGCCGAGCAATCTGGTCATCGGCTCGCGCTTCTCTCGATTGCCGTGTTCCTCATCGTCGGCTGGGCGTTGATGCTTTCGGTCAACGAAAAGAAAGCGCGCGAGATGGCGAACATGAAATAAAGGATGGCAGTTCAAACCGCGATCATCACTGGCGCCGCCAGCGGAATCGGCAAACATTGGGCGGAAGTCCTCTCAAGAATCGGCGGGTATCAATTGACGCTCGCCGATTCAAATGAAACGGGTTTGCGCGAGGCGTTCGCACCCAGCCAAAATATTTTGCTCCGCCCGTTCGACATCCGCTCGGTGGAGCAATGGCGGAAAGTCATCGAAGAAACCCAACAGCGTTTCGGGCGCATTGATTACCTCTTCAACATCGCAGGCGTCAGCCGCCAGTCTTTTCTTTTATCGCAACCTGTCGAAAACATTGACCTTGTTCTGGACGTCAACCTAAAGGGCGCGTTGATCGGGATGCGTCTGGCAGGCGAAGCGATGGCGAAACAGGGAGCGGGTCACATCATCAACGTCGGCTCGCTGGCGGGACTTTCCCCCACGCCAGGCAATTCGCTTTATTCAGCCGCAAAAGGCGGATTAAGAAACGCCTCCATCGCCGCCGCAATTGAGTGGCGGACGAAAGGCATTTTCGTCACCCTGATCGCGCCCGACCTCGTGGATACGCCCATCATGCAAAAGCATCTCGAAGCGGGGCGCGAAGAAGTGGCGCTGACGTACACGGGCATCACGCTCACCGTGCAGGACATTGAGCAAGCCTTTTGGAAAGCCATGCGCGACAAACCGCTGGAGATCAACCTCCCGCGCTGGCGCGGCTGGCTGACGAAGTTGAATCACGCCGTCCCTGCGATGATGTTCTGGTTGTACGAACCGATGAAACGTCGCGGGATGAAGCGGCTCGAAAAAATCCGCAAGCAAAGGGGAATGTAGGACAAAATTCATTTTGTCCGTTTGAATATGAATCAAACCCGTTATCAAAAAATTTTTATCACTGGCGCATTGGGCTTTGTCGGGCGCGCGCTTGCGGAGCGCTACCGTCAACTTGGCGCGCAGACTTGGGGGCTGGATGTCCGCGCGGATGAGGCGTTGAACGTCGTGGCGGGGGACGTCTCGCAACCCGAAGCGTGGCAGTCTGCAATGAATGGATGCGATTTAGTCATTCACACCGCCGCGATCGTGACGAGTAATGTGGCGCGGGCGGAAGCCTGGCGCGTCAACGTGTTGGGAACGCGCCGCGTGTTGGATGCCGCACTTCAAGCGGGAGTAAAACGCTTCGTGCATTTCTCGTCGCTGGCGGCGATGCGATTCAATATCGAAGATAACGCCGACGAGTCCGCGCCTGTGATGCCGACGGGCAACCCGTATGTGGATACGAAAATCGCCAGCGAGCAAGTCGTGCTTGCGGCTCACGCGCAGGGAAGGCTGGACTGCGCCATCGTCCGCCCCGCCGACGTGTACGGACCTGGCTCGCGCCCGTGGACGATCATCCCTGTGCAGGCGATTCAAAAAGGATACTTTCTGCTCCCCGCGCACGGGCAGGGAATCTTCCGCGCGATTTACATTGACGATTTAGTGAACGGCGTGATTCTCGCGGCGGAAAAAGACCAAGCCATTGGGCAGATTTTCATCCTCGGCGGCGAGAAGCGGCTCACCTGCGAAACGTTCTTCGGGCATTATTATCGTATGCTGGGCAAGGGCAGTCCGCACGTGATGAGTACTTCGGCGGCGGTGACGATTGCAGAGATTGGGCGCGTCATTTTCAAACTGCTTGGCAAACCCACCGAGTTGGGACGCGGCGCGATGGAAATGCTCTCGAAGAAAAATACCGTCTCGAATGAAAAAGCGCATCGCCTGCTGGGCTGGCATGAACAAGTCAGTTTGGAGGAAGGGATGCGCCGCACGGAAATTTGGTTGAGAGCGGAGAAGATATTGAAGTAGCCGTTTAATAATGGGACGCGGCGAACGCCGACGAACGCAGAAGAAGAAACAAGAATCCGCGTTCTCCGCGTTTATCCGCGTCCAATTCAAAAGGAGAAATTTATGACTGAAATAACTGTTGGAGAATTGCTGGCAAAATGTTTGCAAGCCGAGGGCATCGAGATGATGTTCGGCATCATTGACGGGGCGCATATCCCCTTCTCGGCGCATTTGGGGAAGTACGGCATCCGTCACA
>CAADGT010000005.1 GCA_900696595.1 uncultured Chloroflexota bacterium | reverse complement strand
TGCGGAGGCGCGCCGTATTCAAACGCTTCGAGCATGTGACCAAACTTCGATTTTATTTCTTCTTCGCTCAAGCCAAGCATCTCGAACATTTTCATTTGAATGTCGCGGCGATGAATTCGTATCGAACCCGAAGCCATTTCATATCCATTGCACACCATGTCATACGCATCCGAAAAAACTTCGCCAGGGTTGCTTTCAAATTTCGGCAAGTCTTCCAACTTCGGCATCGTAAACGGATGATGTTCCGACTCCCATGTTTTCGTTTCTTCGTTGTATGCGAAAAACGGGAAGTCCACGATCCATGCGAACGCCATTAAATTTTCGTCCGCTAAATTTAATTTATCGCGGAACCACAAGCGCAATCCGCCGAGCGTTTTATTTGCAACCGTTTTCGCGTCGCTGGCAAATAGGATGAGGTCTCCTTCTTTGGCATTGACTTTCGCTTTGAGCGACTCCACCTCCTCAGCGGATACAAACTTGGACGCGCTTCCTTTCACGCCTTCGCCTGTTACTGCCAACGTGGGCATTCCCTTCGCCCCAAACGACTTGGCGACTTCCGTGAGCGCGTCAATCTCCTTGCGAGACATATCCGCAGACTTCGGCGCGACAATACACTTAATCACGCCGCCATTTTCCAAAGCGGATTGAAACACTTTAAACTCGCTCTTCGCAAAAACATCGGACACGTCCACAAGTTCCATGCCAAAACGTAAATCGGGTTTGTCCGAGCCGTACACATCCATCGCTTCACGGTAGGAAATTTTTCTCCATGGAGTCGAGAGCAATTTCTTCTCTGGCGCAACGGCGGGAATCATTTCGGTATATAAGCCTTCGACCAGATCCAACACATCGTCACGATGAACATAGGACATTTCCAAATCGAGTTGCGTGAATTCAGGCTGACGGTCTCCGCGTAAATCTTCGTCACGGAAACATCTTGCAATTTGAAAATACTTGTCCATGCCCGCGACCATCAGCAATTGCTTCAACTGTTGCGGCGATTGCGGCAAAGCATAGAACTGTCCAGGAAACAAACGCGAGGGGACAAGATAATCCCTTGCGCCTTCGGGCGTCGCTTTGAACATGATCGGCGTTTCGATTTCGATGAAGCCTTGCTTGTCCAAGTAATCGCGCATGAACTTGACAACTTTATGACGTAAGACCATGTTTCTCGTCAGGCGTTCGCGGCGCAGGTCAATGTAACGATACTTGAGGCGCATGTTCTCATCGGGCAGGTCGTTGTCGGTGTTGACCATAAATGGGGGAGTCTTCGAGGGATTAAGGACGGTCACGTTTTTGGCGATGACTTCCACTTCGCCCGTCGCCATTTTGGGATTCGCCATCCCTTCGGGGCGTTTCTGCACCGCGCCTTCGATCTGCAATACCCACTCATTGCGGACGTTGGCGACTTGATCCAACACTTCTTTCGGAAGGTCGGGGTTGATGGTGATTTGGACGATGCCCGCGCGGTCGCGCAAGTCGAAAAATGCCACCCCGCCGTGGTCGCGGCGACGGTTGACCCAGCCTGCCAGCGTCACGGTCTGACCCGCGTGGCTGGCGCGTAATTCTCCGCAAGTGTGTGTTCGATACATGATGTGCCTCCGTTTATTATGTCTTTGCGAGCCGAAGGAGAAGCGATCTTTCGTTAATTGGGATTGCTTCGTCGCCAATGAACGGTTTCGCAATGACGGGGTATGGCGATATAAAAAAATCGCCCTGCGCGTTTGCGTCGGGCGATTCGATTTGACCTGTTATTTTGTCAACCGGCAATGCTTCGCCCAACGATTTGCAGATCGTCGTTATCGTTCTCGGGCTTGCCGTTATTGTTGGCGAAGTGGCGGGCGACGAGCATAGTAGCGGCATTATAGCATGAGAAATCGGGGAGTAAGCGCAGGAATTTCCGAAACATCAAAATTTGCGCGTAGGCAAAACAGTTGTTCGGTTTTTTTGCGCCATGCTAATGAAGTTAGGGGCGTTTTCTAGGCCTCAACCAACGTCCGCCCGCGATCAACGAAATCAAAACAAAAGCGATCGCCGCCCAGGAGAAAGTTGTGTTATCGGTGAAAATACCGATGACGAGGAACGCCATCCCCAGGATAAGGAAAACGCCGGATATCTTGCGTTTGTTAGAGTTCATGTTGATTCGGTGCCTGTATCTTAATTGAATAACCCCGCGCGTCGTCGGGCGAATAGACTTTGGGATATGCGGCTGCCGATGTTATGAGATTGCCACGCCCATCACAGCGATGAAATGAGCCGCCGCCGCAAACAACACAAAAATATGCCAGACTTCATGAAAGCCGAACACGCCTGGCTTAAAGTTGAAAATTTTTGTAATGTAGACTACCGCGCCCAATGTATAAGTGACGCCGCCAACCAGCATCCACACCAACACCCAGGCGGGAAGCGCGTCGAGCATCTCGCCGATTGCCGCCATGCTCAACCAGCCCATCACGATGTAAATGCCCGCGTTGAGCCAGCGCGGCGCGCGGATGATGAAGATCTTGACGACGATACCGACGGCGGCGAGAGTCCAGATGCCGCTCAACATGCCCCACTTCCAGAAACCATCGAAGGCGTTGACGCAGAAAGGGGTGTAGGTTCCGGCGATCAGGACGTAGATGGCGGAGTGATCCACCTTGCGGAAGATTTCGAGCGCCCTGTCCTTGACCCGCACCATGTGATATGTGGCGCTGGCGGAGAACATAAAGATCAGACTGACGCCGTACACGATCAGCGAGACGATCTTGGCGGGCGTACTCCACCCGACGATGAGCAGGGCGATCAAGCCGATCAGGGCGAGGATTGCGCCGCCCCAATGAGTGAGGCTGTTGACGGGCTCGCGTAATTTTTTGAGCATGATATTTTCCTTTGGAGGCATATTGTACCAAAGGAAAATTGGATAATACCAACAACTCTCATATTGGGAGCATTCAAATGATGTAGAAAAGGAGCCTCCGAGAAATCGGGTATAGTACCCGTAGGCAAGAACAAACGGAGGCTCCGCATGAAGTGTAGCACAGAAACCCTGAGCAAAATTACAGCGCTGT
>CAADGT010000004.1 GCA_900696595.1 uncultured Chloroflexota bacterium | reverse complement strand
GGACGCGCGACAAAGTCCGCCCGCGCAGGCGGGATGTGGAATTTGGTCGCGATCAACGGCTGAGAGGTCATGCAGAGTGATTATACAGCCACTCGTATTGCGGCAATAATTCCTTGGTTATTTTATGCGCATACAGCGGTTTATGAGTGCGGACGGCGCTGGCAACCAGGCTCGTTATAAATTCGAGCGGCAGGCAGCGGCGCTTATATCAACGCCGAACTTTTTGATACAATCCATTTATTGTGGAACACAAATTTCCGCCAAACCTTAATCAACCAGCGCGATTGTGATTCTCAGCCCACTTGTGGAAATCCGTTATGAAGCCTGTTGATAACAAACGCCCCCTCAAAGTCTTCCCTTCGACGCGGTTCAGGGAAAGCCTCTGCGGACAAGCCGAAGGTGGGCGAACTGTCTCGCGCGTCGAGACGGCAGTCTGAACGATTTCCATTCAGATGTTTTCTAAAAGGAAGGCAGGAGGCGCGCCATGAACAATTTGCAACCTCATCATGTGCAGAAGATTCACGAGCTGATCGAAGCCGGGCAGATTCTGCATGCCATTCAAACGTATCGCGAGGCGACCGGCGTTGGATTGAAGGAAGCCAAGCAGGCGGTTGAGGCGATGGTCCAAAACGAATATACAAAGCCGCCTCCGGATGTTCGTAGTTATGACAATCCCGTGCTGGAGGATAAGATTCGGTCTTTGCTGGCCAAGGGCAGGAAAATTGACGCGGTCAAAATTTATCGCGAGGAATACGGCGTCGGGTTGGGAGAGGCGAAGAGCGCGGTGGATCGGATCGAGTCGTCCATGCCGCGCCCCGCTGTCGGAACCGCGCGGCAGGAATCGGCTTTTGGGCCGGATCCGTTTGCGGAGGGAGGCAGCGGCGAGAGCAGATCCATTGTGCTGTTGTTTGTAATCGTGGGGGTGTTGGTTGTGTGCGGGCTGGCGCTTCTCGTTTTTGTATTAACCGTCTGACAGTTTGCGCTTGAACCCGCCGGATAAGGATGATAGGATAAATGGAATACAAGCCGGATACCATCAAAGTTTCTGTGTCGCATCAGGAGGAGGTTTTTGCCGTTCGGGCGGACCTGTATGTGACGGTGAAGGGTTCGTCCCTGATGGGCGGACATGAGGCGTTTAAAAAAGCCAGGGAGGTGAATCAACTGCTTGAGGCGCTGAAGCAGGCTGGGGCGGGGGAGGAGGCGGTCACGCTTCAAGGCGTGAACATTTCCGCCGCCACCGGCGCGGTTTTGAAATCATCCGCCGCTTCGTATCGTTTGAAAATTCGCTGCGAGGACCTGACGAGATTTGCGGACATGCTGGACGCGATTGCGTCGCAGAAGAATGCCGCGTTGACCCGCGTGGAATGGCAATATGACGACGATGCCGCGCGCGAACGGATGACGCTGGCCATGCTGGAGAAGGCGGGGAAGAAGGCGGCAAAGATGACGCAGTCTCTGGGGGTGACGTTGCTGGGCGTGTATGATTTGAGCGAGAGCGTTTATGACGAGGAAACGCCGATGCAGTTTCCGGCGTTGGCAAAAGCGCGCTCTGCGCCGGTTGAACCGGAGCCGTCCCTGGGGATGGATGTTCAGCATTTTAAGACGATCCGCGCGCATGTGGAAATTTGGTATCGCGTCTCTGGGTTTTAGAGAGGGGTTGAACAGCCGGTTAACCGTCGTTTCGAACGAGGAGGAATTGCAATACATGAAGAGACCGCGAGTAGGTTTCGCGGTCTCTTTTGATCCGTTTATTTCTTGGTCAGGATGATGACTGATGCGCCGTCTTCGGAGGTCAGGGTTAGTTGGTTGCCGCTGACGGAGAAGGTCATGGTTTGTTCGGAGATGAGGGATAGAACGGCGCGTTCCTGTTCGTCTGTTTCTTGGCAGTACATCATGGTGGAAAACGCCCCCGAAAACGTCGCTTTGTCGCCATTGATTTTGTAGTCGCCGCCGAATGTGTTGCACCCGACTGTGCCGCCAAATTTTCCGTCTGCGTCAAAGGTGATGGAGGTCTCTATGCCCGGCAGGGCGGGGGTGGGGTTGGCGGCGTGCCCGTAGGAATTGAGCGTCCATGCGCCTTCAAGAGAGGTATTGCCGCCCGAGCAGGCGGATGCAAATAGCGCGAACAGGGCAAGCAGGAAGAAGGTTGTTTGTTTCATTTTTGTCTCCATTAAATTTGTTTACGTTATTTAGACGCCAATTTGGGTATAAAGTTCCCGGGCAAGGATTAAACTTTCTGAAACAAAAATCAACTCTTCTCTGGTCGTAAAGCAAAAGCCTTCCATCGTCCACGATCTATCTGCTTTTCATCAGTTATACCCCCCCCGCACAACCTGAAACCTGAAACTCGAAACCTAAAATGTCCTCCTCCTTCCAATCCATCATCCTCAAACTACAAGACTTTTGGGCATCGCACGGATGCTTAATCACACAGCCGTATTACAACTCAGGTCGGCGCAGGGACAATGAACCCTGCCACCTTCCTGCGCGTGCTCGGACCCGAGCCGTGGAACGTCGCCTACGTCGAGCCGTCTGTGCGCCCTGACGATGGGCGCTATGGCGAGAATCCGAATC
>CAADGT010000003.1 GCA_900696595.1 uncultured Chloroflexota bacterium | reverse complement strand
TTCCAAGTACGGTACAATTTCCCGATCGGCATGAGGATCTCCTGTCAAGTGGTTTTTCAGCAAAACAACTGTAACAGATTTCCTCTGCCGATCCCTTTCCTTTCTTAAAACTGTCGGGTCGCTAGTAACAAATTATTTCTTTCCTCGAAACCAGCCTCGTTCTTTCATAGTCAATCTTCGGTGGCAGTTGGCGCACAACACAATGCACTTTTCTATTTCCGCCTGGATTTTGGAAACTGGATACCCACCAGAGACCATCACGCCGACAGCTCTTTCTTTTCTTCCATTGTGATGGAATTCAAGGACAACAGGATCAGCCTCGCCACATTGTTGACATGGATGAGCAGAAAGGTAGTTCCACGCAAATTCTCTTGCCACCTTACGCGCCGCATCTTTTCTCTCTTTGACATTTTTCAAATGCCTCTGTTTTGCATCCCCTTCATACCATTTCTTGTTAAAATATTTCCTGCAATCGCGACAGGTCTTCTGTCTAATTCCGAGAGTTTTCCATCGCCATGCAAAGGCTTCATCATCTTTATCCTGTTTACAGTGATCGCATTTTTTCATATTTACTCCGCAACCCATATATGTCGTACCAGAATGCATCTTTAAAATCAAAAACGACAAAGTTTCTATTAAACCATGTCGTTTTCAGGTGACTCCGCTCAGGGTCGAACTGAGAACCTAACGCTTAAGAGGCGCTTGCTCTGCCATTGAGCTACGGAGCCAGGTTGCGCGGGCGGTATTATACCGCAAAGGGTTATTGTGTCAACAAAAATTTTGCGTTCTTGTAAAACAAATCTGTAGGCTTGTTTTACTTGAGTACAGCGGTATATGCGAGCGCGAACAAAACCTGCGGGACGAAACTCAGAACCACAGTGGCGGCGGCGGTGGAGACGATGGTGAAATCCAGCCAGGGTTCGCGCCCGACTTCGGGGTCGCCTTCCTTCATGTACATGTTGACGACGACGCGCAGGTAGTAGAACGCGGAGATGAGCGATGTGATCACGCCGATCAACGCGAGTCCGGGGAAGCCGCCTTCGAGGGCGGAGCGGAAGAGGTAGAACTTGCCCACCATGCCGATGGTCGGGGGGAAGCCGATGAGCGAGAGCATGAAGACGGTCATGGCGAGGGCGAGGATGGGGTGTTTTTTGGCGAGTCCGGCGTAGTCGCCGATCTCCAGCCCGCGCCCTTCGGCTTTTTCGAGGGCGATGACCGCGCCCCATGTGCCAAAGTTGCCGATGGCGTACGCCGCAAGGTAGAACAGCCCGGCCGCTATCGCCGTCGGGGCGACGCGCTCATTTCCGTATGGGACGAACGCCATGAGGATGTATCCTGCGTGGGCAATGGCGGAATATGCCAACATGCGTTTGATGTTGGTCTGCGAGACGGCGATGACGTTGCCAACGATCATTGTCACGGCGGAGAGCGCCCAGAGGATGTCCGTCAGGTTGGGGGCGAGGGCGGGGAAGGCGCTGACGAATACGCGGAACAACGCGACGAAGCCCGCGATTTTTGCGCCCGCGGCCATGAAGGCGGTGACGGGCGTCGGCGCGCCTTGATATACGTCGGGAGTCCACATGTGGAAGGGGACGGCCGCGACTTTGAAGGCGAAGCCCACGAGCAGGAACGCCGCTCCGATGGTCAGAATCAGGCTTGAGGTCCCGGAAGAGGCGGTGTGGGCGAAGATATCGGCCAGGTTGGTGGAGCCGGTCGCGCCGAAGATCAGAGCCGTTCCGTACACCACAAATCCGCTGGCAAATGCGCCGAGCAAAAAGTATTTCACGCCGGATTCTTCCGAGGCAACTTTGCGGGCGATGGCGGCCAGGACGTAAAGCGGAATGGAGAGCAGTTCGAGCGCGAGGAAGACGATGATGAGGTCGTGGGCCTGCGCCATGAGCATCATGCCGGTGAGGCTGAAGAGGAGCAGGGTGTAGTACTCGCCTCTTTCGAAGCCCATGCGTTTGACGTACCCATAAGCCAATGCCACGCTGAATAATCCGCTGGCGAGGAGCAGGATGTTGGCGAAGGTCGAGAAGCCGTCGAGCGCGACCATGTCGTTGAAGCCGGAACCTTCCATGCCGACCTGCGTGATGGAAAATCCCAGCGCGGCGGCGATGCCCATTGCGGCGAGGACGGCGGTGATTCCCCGGCGGTTGGATGGGATAAGGAAGGCATCCGCCAGCAGGAGCAAGGTTGCCCAGACGGTGAGGATGAGGTAGGGGGTGAGGGTGTAAAAGTCGGTGTAAGTAGGCGGCGTCATGAACGCTCCGAGTCTTCGTCATTGCGAGGAGGGCGCTCTCCCCGACGAAGCAATCTCCCGTTATGCCGGGATTGCTTCGGGCAAAGATCAAGAGCGCCCTCGCAATGACGATAATTTATAGCGGCAAAGCAGACAGCAGTTTCTCCACCGCGGGGGCGAGGATGTCGAAGAAGGGTTTGGGGTACAGGCCGATCCAGAACATGAAGACGAGCAGCGGGAGGATTGTGATGATTTCGCGCCAGTTGAGGTCTTTGAGTTCGTGGTGGCGGATGATCTCTCCGGCGGGGCCGAGGAAGAGTTTTTGGAACATGTAGAGGAGGTAGATGGCCGCCATGATGACGCCGAGGGCGGAGACGCCCGCGTACCAGGGGCTGCCGATGGCTTCCGAGCCGAACGCGCCGAGCAGGATGGTGAACTCGCCGACGAAGCCGTTGAGTCCGGGCAAGCCCATCGAAGAGAGGGAGGAGACGAGCATGACCGTGCCGAAGATCGGGGCGATCTTCCACAAGCCGCCGTAGACTTTGATCTCGCGCGTGTGGGTTTGTTCGTAGATCATGCCGATGAGGAGGAACAATGCGCCGGTGCTGATGCCGTGGTTGACCATTTGCAGAATCGCGCCGGAGACGCCTTCGACGTTAAGTGCGAAGAGTCCGAGCATGACGAAGCCGAGATGGCTGACGGAGGAATACGCGACAAGTTTTTTCACGTCCGCCTGGGCGTAGGAGACTGCCGCGCCGTAGATGATGCCGATGGCGGCGAGGAGCGCGATCCACGGGGCGGCCTGGACGGTCGCATCCGGGAAGAGCGGGATGTTGAAGCGCAGGAAGCCGTAGGTGCCCATCTTCAGCAAGACGCCGGCGAGGATGACGGAACCGGCGGTGGGCGCTTCGACGTGCGCGTCGGGCAGCCACGAATGCAGGGGCCACATCGGGACTTTAATGGCGAAGGCGGCGGCGAAGGCGATGAAGAGGTACATCTGGGTCGAGGCGGCAATTGTGCCCGTCGCGTACAGGTCGGGCAGGCGCGCAAGCATATCCGGGACGTTGAAGGTGTCGGCTTTGATTCCGAGGAACAGGATCGCCAAAAGCATCAGGATGGAACCGGCCATGGTGTAGAGGAAAAATTTGAGGGCGGCGTAGACGCGGCGCGGTCCGCCCCAGATGCCGATCAGGAAGTACATCGGCACGAGGGTGAATTCCCAGAAGATGTAGAACAGGAATAAATCCTGCGCGAGGAAGACGCCGGTCATGCCCACTTCGAGGAGCAGGAAGAAGATCATGAAATCCTTGACGCGCTCGTCCACGGCTTTCCATGTGGAGAGGATGGAGATGGGCGTCAGGAAGGCGGTCAGCAGGACGAGCAAAATGCTCAAGCCGTCCACGGCAAGGTAGTAGTAGATGTTGAATCCCGCCACCTGGATCCAGGGATATCTGGCTTCGAGTTGCAGGTCGGGGTTCGATTTGTCGAACATCGAGAAGACCCACAGGGAGGCGGCCAGCGTGACCAGCGACGCGATCAGAGCCGTCCATCGAATGGCGTTTTTCTGCCCGGAAGGGATGAAGGCGACGACCAGCACGCCGATCAGCGGGAGGAAGGTCAGGAGGGTAAGAGGTTGCGAGAGAAATTCCATGTTTGGTCCTCGGAAGAGAGATCGTTGAAGGTTG
>CAADGT010000002.1 GCA_900696595.1 uncultured Chloroflexota bacterium | reverse complement strand
CGCCTGCTGTTTGCCCTCCTTGCCCACCGGGTGGCGCAGGCGGTAATATAGGAATTCGCTTTTCAACCCCTGGCGCGTTTCCTCAAACTGGCGGATTTTTTTCACGATCTCTTCCGACTCTGTGGGAGGCAGATTTTGGTCCGCTTTATGAGTGATATCAGAGAACACATCCCGCAGTTTTGCGTTTTGATTCTCAATGGCTTTGGAGTAATATTCGTAAATCGCCCGCGCGGCTATTCCGCCTTCCGCCGCATCGCTGACGTCGCCATACACATACTTGTCGAATAATTTGTACATTTCGCTGTGGAGGAACAGCCTGTCGTCGCCCGGGAATTGCTTGACGATTGATAATTCCCGGAGCGCGCCCAGCGCAGATTGCGCATCGCGCAACGGGATGCGCCTGATCTTCGAGAGCAGTTCCGCATTGATGCCCTTGTGCGCGCGCCCGGCGGCTTTGAGCGTTTCGCCCAGTTCGGGCTGGGAGAGCAGGTGATCCACAACGGCCGCTTCAAACGATTCGTCCCCGATGGCGCCCAACTCGCGGAACGCCTGCGGATCGCGCAGACGTATTTCCAGAAAGAGGGTTAACAGAATCGGACGCCCCTTGCTAAGCGTATGCAACTGTTGAATATCGGCTTCCGCAAACTCGACCTGGACGCCTTTTTCCTCCGAGAAATATTTTGCCGTCGCCAGCAGATAGGCGCGGCTTTCTTCCGGGCTGAAGAACCCCAACGGGGTCGGCGGGCAGGAAATCTGCGTGAAAAGAGACGCGGCTTCCGCGCGCCCTGCGAAGAGAACCGCGCCGCGCTTCAGCCCGCCCAGCCAGCCCGCGAGCCATTCCCAGGCGGGGGCGAAGCGCTTTCCGGCGGGATAGACAAAACGCTCGACCGTATCGAACAACAACAGAACGCCCTGTTCGGCGCTCAGTTTCGCCAGACACTCGCCGCATAGATTCAACATTTCCTGCAGGTGTTTGCGGATGGCCGCGCTGTTTCCGGCGGCGCGGGCGGCGTCCAGTTTGCCCTGCGCCGCGATGAAGGGGTAAAAATAACTTTCGCTTTTTCCGCCCTTGAAGGAAGCGTAGATGGCGCGCGCCAGCCCTTCGGGCGAGTGGTGACGAAAATGATACAGGTCTATCAGGTGACCCGGCGCGCCGCCGTAATTCAATTCGTCCCGCGCAATGTCCAGCGCCTTTTGCAATAGACGGGTCTTGCCGACTCCGTAGTCGCCGCTGAAAAATGCAATATGAAAATTCCCATCCTGCAGCCAAAGACGGATGTCTTTTAGAATCGATTCCCGCCCGATGAATTCGATCTTGTCCAGCGAATAGTTTGGTTCGATCATGATGAGGCTCCCCGAATCTCAAGCGCGTTGCCGCGCTTTGAATGGATTGGATGAATTGCTTTCGCTTCCGCCGCTCGTCCCTTCCGCCGGAACCATTTGTTGATACCAGGATCGGGCGGCGGGGTATTGTGCCTGCAACCTTTCGCTGGTCTCGGTAAGTTTTGCCATCAGATCTGCGCGTTCCCTGTTCTGCCCCGCGAGCAACAGCCATTTTTGATAGGGCCGGGCAATGGATTGATTAAGCTGGTAGCCTTTGCCTTCGTGGCGCAGAATGTGGCTTTTGAGCAGGGTGTTGACAAGCTTGTTTGTGTTTCCGCCCGGGTCCAATTCGTATAAATAATTTTCCACATCGGGGATGCGGAATGGAATTTGGACAAGCGCTAATTTCTCGATCTGCGTTCGAATATCATCGAATTCCTGTCCTCCCTGGGCGTTCTCTGGCAGGGCGTCTTTGATGAGGATCTCCAGCGCGTCGTACAGCGCGAGTTCAGGGCTTTTGTCCGATGATCCCATCAGGCGCACAATGAGCGGGTAGCCGCCGCTTAAATCGAAGATCGTTTCGTATTCATCTATTCGCTTGCTTTTCATTTTTTCCAGTTGCTCCCTGACCTGTTCCTTGTTTTTCAGAGGAAGGAGATGGGCGATTTCCGCATTCTGAAGTTCGGGCCTCGACCAGACGGGGCGCTTCCCCCGGCCGGATAAGATCACGAAGACGCGTCCGGAGGCCAGCAGGGGCGCGACGATGTATTTTTCCACATCGGTCCGGACGTTTTCATCCGCCTCATAGATCGAATCCACGAGCAACACCGGCGCGGCGCTGGCGGGGTTGCGGGCCAGGTCGCGCGCAAGGTATTCTTTTAGATATTCCGTTTTGTTTTCGCTGTTGCCCGTCTGAACAGGACGATCCCCCAACGCCCCCGCCAGTTGTTCCAGCAGGGCTTCCATCTCGCCGGGTTGAAAGTTATCCCGGCCATTCTTTTCTTCCCGAATCCAGACTTTTTTGTCGCCCTCAAACTCGGGCGCGGAATAACGAAAAAGGCCGATGAAAAAAGGCGTGAATTCTTTTTGAGCGCTCAACTGCCGGAATATTTCAAACATCAGGGAGGTCTTGCCCGCGCCGCGTTCGCCTTCAAAGATGAACGCTCCGCGCGTGTTTTGCCGCAGGCGGCTCTGGATGGCGTCAAGTTCAACGTGCCGGTTGACAAATTCTGCGGATCTGTAAATCTTATAGTATTCCGTCATGCGCCGCCTCTTTCGCGTTCAACAATTCGTTTGTGATCCAACCCTGACCGGGGATCTGGTCAATGATTTTTTTGCATTTCATAATAATGTGTCGGGGCAACTTTCTGTCGCCGGGTAATTGTCTGGCAAGCGTTAACTCGGACCCGCGCACATCGGGGGCGCTGATGGCATCGAGCGTGTCGAAGACGCCGCTGCTGGCGGCGAATACCCGCTTGCGGATGATCTCCGCCAACAGGTGGTCGTCCCAGGCAAGAGTGGCGGTACGAAGCGCGCCGAAACGGGCGACGGAGGGCGCGTCGGCGATATCCATGGGCAGAAAGACTTTGAGATGGATATTTTTGGCCTCCCAGTTTTGCAGGGCTTCAAAGAGGGGTTCGATCCATTTCAGCAGGGCGGGAGCGGACGATGTCTCCATGAACCCGTCCAGCCCATCCACCAGCAGGTGGATGGATTTTGCGCCGAACGCGGTTTTGAGCAGATCGAATTGGTCATCCAGGGAAGGGCGGGCAGCGGCTCCGGCTTTCAACGCCTGGAGTTCGCGCCCCAGGTCGCGGTGGGACATGCCCATCTCTTTCAGCCCGGAAAAGGCCGAAACGCCGAGAGTCTGTTCGAGGTCCGTGATGAAGCGGGCGGATTGCATCAGCCCCAGGTTAAAGTCCAGCCCAAAAGGGAGAATCTGCAATATCCGTTTGATTTCCCGCCGGGTTGCCGTGTCGTAGGAAGAAAAGAGATCGGGGTAGGATACGAGGTAGATCAACACGGCGCGCGCGAGGGATGTTTCGATCCCGGAAAAATGCGCGCCGGGGTCGGCGGAATAGCCGTCCGGCACGTAGGTAATGGGGAAACGAACGCCGCGACTGTCCCGATAAAAATTGGAGGCGTAAATTCTGAGCGCGCTCTTCCCGCCGCCGGGTTGCGCAAAGACCGCGAGGGGCTGTTCCGCCAGCGCTGATTCCACCGCCCTGGGGATGACCATGTATGACTGAAGATGAACATCCCGCGCGCTGTCGAGATGTTCGAAGGGGTCGAACGCGAACCCGAGATCGGGCAGTCCTCGTTTTGCTGTCGTCATGACCTCGTTTTTCCCTGACGATGAGAAGGGAATTCCTTTCTTGACATTTCCAGGCTTGTGGATGCGACAAAAAACTTAACTGCCGTATGAATACTGCCTCAATCTGGATGATCGCCCCCACTGTAAAATGTGGGTTCTTAATACGCATTTGATGTTGCAGAGTTTATCCGATTGGCATCCAAATCTGTGTCACGGGATTCTCGTACTTTTCTTACAGTTTTCTTACGCTTCGACATGGAGCAATTCCAACCCTTTGCCGTGGTGCGTCACCAGATACAGCGGTTCTCCGGGGTTGGGTTCCATCTTTTGCCTCAGGCGCCAGATCATCGTGTCCATGGCCGCGCGCCATGTTTTTCTGGGAACCCATTTGGGTTCGCCGCTGTCCGGCACGGATTCCAATTCCGCCTGGGCGTAATAATATAACTCTTCCAGCGACCCGATCTTGCCCGGATGGCTGGCGAGGTAGTCCAGGATGCGAAATTCATACGCTGAACCTATCGGAATACATTTTTTGCCCAGCCAGACCTCCCGCCTGTCCCGACCCAGGCGGAGCGGAGCGGGGTGCCGGAGGATAAAGGCGCGCGTCTGATCGGCAGACAGGCGTTTGCCTTGTTTTTGAAATTCGGCGATCAACGGGGCTGTAAAACGCAGCCAGTCGCGGGGCGCGCTTCCGCCGTACTCCCTCAGCCAGCCGTCAAACAGATTCTCGTCACAGAGCGAGCGCAATGTCACAGATGAAGACAGGGCATAGGAGGCGCGCCGTTCCAGCATGGTTTTTAAATCTCCGGCGGTCCATTCAAGGTCAACCTCCGCGGCCCGGCGCCGACTCACGCCGCTGGTCTTGCCGACGACTTTTCTCAGGGAGGAGGGAAGGAATAATTTGAATGCGATGCCCGGTACGTCGAGCAAAACCAGCGTGGAGAGAATCGCATCCAACTGCGCCTCAACCTGCTCCCCGGCCCGAAGCGCGTCCCACCGTTCGAGTTCGTCCGCCATCACCCATAGCCCATCGTATTTTGCGTGTCTTACAATGGACAGCAAAAGTTGCATTCTATCCTTCAGCCCGGTTTGTTCCGTGATGACGGAAGGTTGGTTTTCCGCCAACAGTTTTTCGTACCACTTCATCTCGTCGCCGTCCAGCCTGCCCGGTTGATTCTGAAGATAGGCGAGCGGATCGTAGGGGAGACAGGTTTTCAAAAACCATTGCAGGGCGGAAGCGATGAACCCCGGCGGTTCATTCAGCCGTTTGGGCAGTCCGGCTTCCCAGATCAGCGCCTCCACACAGGCTCGCAAGACCCGCCCCATGCTTTGCGCCGCCAGCGCCGTGCCGGTCGCGGGGGTTTCCATGATGGGTTCAGGTTTCCAAAGCGGGGTGAAGACGTTTGGACTGCGCTTCATTAACTCCAGACGCGCCGCGGTTTTGCCGCTCCCGGGCTCGCCGTACAGGATGACGGAGTGATCGCTCGCAAGCCGTTCAAAGACCGGCGGAGGGACGAACACATCGCCCAGCCAGGTTTCGTTTTCGGCTTTGAGGGTCTTGAAAAGAACTTCGGAGGGCGGAACGGTTTTCATGCGAGATTAATCAGGTTTTCAATTTGCAGGAGTTCGGGCGAAGGCTTTTGCGCGTGCTGGAGCAAAAGACGCTGTCCCAGTTGTATCATCCGGCCGGGAGAGCCTTCCGCCTTGCGGGCCAGGATGTCGTCCGCGGGGTCTTCGGGGTGCGGGGCGAATAATTGTTCCAATGCTTCAATGCGACCGCCGGAGGCGACGCCCAATCTTCGCTTGCACAGATGAATAAGTTGCTGGTCGGATAACTTCTGCGGGTTTGTGTCCGAAACGGCGAAATAAACGCCTGCCCAGCCATGCGATTTTAACCAATTATCCTCCCCTGCCAGCCAGGCGCGAATGTCCAGCGGCCATGCCCCGCCTGCCTCGGGCCACCAGTCCGACGGAGCGGCCACCAAGAGGGTAGTTTGAGTCGGCGCGGGGCGAAGTTCGATAAGGGTATTCGTCTCTTGCGGGAGCAGGCTTTTTGCATCGGAGCCGCTCAGCCATTCCGCCAGCCTGGCGAATAACTTTCCGCGCGCCGCATCCGAGGGATCGCCGGGGATTTGCTCCAGGCTCTGAACGGCCGCCGAAGGCGAACCGCAGTGCCAGCAGAGCAGGCGCCCCAGCAGGGCGCGCTGGGGATTCTTCAACGAATAATATAGCGTCCGACTGCCGGCCAGCAGCCACAGCCATTGCTCCGCCAGCGCGTGCAGGCAGACTTCACGCGGCCGCTCCTGTCCAAAATCGGCCAGCATCGCGGGCGTCAGCGGCGTCACAAAGGTTTCCTGCGCGGACTGCGACGGCATGGCCCTGAGGTACTCGAACATGGCGGCGCGGGCATCCCAGCCATTCGTAAATTTCAGGGCTTCAACCGGCTGTTCAATATCATGGAATACAAAACCGCTGTAGACCTGTTCGATAAACAATTTGTCGCTGTCTGGAATTTTGGTATAAGGGTTACGCGCGTCCAGAAACGGCGAATGGGTCATGCCGTGCCCGTTCAGCCAGCCCGCGAATCGCGCGTCGGCGGCGGGTACGTCCGCGTAGAATTGGAATTGCCCCTTCAGCGGAAAATGATCCGTTTCCACGAAGCCTAAAAGGTCCTTTACCTCCATGATTTCCTTCGAGAATTCGTTTCGGAATTCATCAGGCATCTTTTCTTTTACATCGCCCGGGTAACTGTGTAATATCCTCTTTACCGCCAGAATGCTCCGAGGGGATTCCTTTAAAAGCGATAAAAGCGAACGCCCATCCTGCCGGAGAGCGGACTCTAACAGTTTGACGGCGTTCGAACCGGCGCCGGTTTTTTCGCACAGTTCGGAAATTTTCTTCAGGATGGATTGAAGTTCTTCGATGTCTTGATCTTCAAGGCTTGTCCAAAAATCATCAGATTGGAGGAAGTCGGTTAATTTACCGGCAAACTCGTTGCGCAAATCGCCTCCCCAGGTCTCAACGGCCGCCAGGTATCTATCCAGCGCCGGAAGGATATTCGCCCTGAACTGCGTTGCAAAAGCCTCAATGTCTTTTCGCGCCCCGGCGATCTTTTGCTTCTCTTGCTCGTCGCGTTTCGCCTGCTCCTCTTTCTCCGCCTCTTCTTTTTTCTTTTCCTCCTCAATCTGTTTCCACCCCGAAAAAATGGCGACGATCAGAGCAATGATCTCGCCGCCGACATCAACAATGGCGCCTTTCCAAAAACGGATCAGGGCATTACCCTTGCTTTCCACGATTAATTCGGGTTGACGTTCTATTTCGACGCTTGTGTCACCGGTTATGTGCAAGGCCGAATCAGAACGCAGACTGGCGGACGCTTGGTCGGGGAGGATTAATATTTTTACGCTGCCGCCATCGGCGGGTGGGGTTACTTCCAGCTTCTTCTTCCATTGCGGCGGAGAATCTTCATCCGGTTGCGCGGCAAGGAACATAGTTTCCGATTCAAAAAATATGATGGGCGGCGGGTAAGGGGAGGAGGGCGCGAGCCAGACCTCAATCGCGGAGGTTTCTTCGCTGTCGTACAAGATTTGCGCGGGGTAATCCACGTGCAATATTGCGTTGGAGCCTGCGATGGAATATTCGATCAACCGGCGGTCTTCCGCCGCGTTTACGTTTAACGTGGATTTCGCGCGGGAAAAATCGAGCAAACTCACCAGAATGAGCAGGGCCGACCCAAAAATCCAGCGATGCTTTCCGAGCGTTTCGACACGGCGGCTCAAAAGAAAAAGCGCCAGGGAGATTGCGCAAATCACGCCATTCAAGCAGGCGATGACAGGATCGTATCCAAAAAAATAGAAATATGCGAAGAGCAAGGCCGCCGATGCAAGCAAGGCAACGAGATATACCTTTCTGTCGTTGGAAGACAGATCGAATCCCCCGCTCTCTTTATTTTTCGTTTTGCCATTTGCCATGCTGTCAACCCTCGCTTACAACCCGGTCGGATGGACGATAAAAGTAATTATACAACAGGCAGACCGCGCTTTTGTGCGGCCTGCCTGTCGTTCGGCGGTCCTCTGGAATGGGCTTGAACCGGAATTTTCAACGGGACGGGAATGGCAGGGGTCATGGATTTTTCCTTTCAATCGTCAGCCCTGGTAGCGGGCTTGTGGGGTTTCACGCCTTCCATTTTTTCGGGCCAGATGGCGACGGTAGAAATGCGATGAGCACGAAGACCGCCAGGATGAAAGCCCAAATGCCAAATGTGGTTGTAGGATGGGTGTTCATGTTTACTCCTTTCGCTTCTGTTGGATGCGCGGGAGTTTAATTCGCTTTAAATGATTGCTCATTACGCTCTTCTTCTCTTTTACTCAATAATTTCTCACAGGTTTCTTGACAGGAGATTTCTACAAACCTGCGTTTATCGCCTGCTTGAATCAAAAACTCCCGCGTTTGGGCGGGAGTTTTTGACGGGCATTGGAGCGCGCCGGGCTTTCTCTTCGTCCCTTCCCCTACGGCGCGGGGATAAACGCCTCGACTCTCGCCCACAGTTCGCGGATATTGATGGGTTTGGACATGTACACGTCGCACCCGGCGGCGAGGGCTTTTTCGGCGTCGCCTTTGAGGGCGTTGGCGGTGATGGCGATGATGGGGACGTAGGACAGGGCTG
>CAADGT010000001.1 GCA_900696595.1 uncultured Chloroflexota bacterium | reverse complement strand
TCTCCTGCAAAGTGCCGTCATTATTCATGCCGATCATGGTTTGGAACATGATGCCCGCTTTTTCTTCCAGAGTCATCTGTGTCAGAAGATCTTCCACCCGATCTTCAATGGGACGGCGCGGGTCTTCGTAGGGATCAAGCTTTCCGTTCTTGTTCAAATCCCGGAATACGATCCCGTCTTCTCGCAGGAGAGGAGCTTCTCCTCCCAGGAGGGATAGGTTATGTTGGGTGTTAATCTCTGGTTGGATTTCCCGCCTGTAATATACAATATAGACGAGAACAAAAAGCCCGGCGAGTATGATTAATATTTTCATTAACACCTTCTGTTTTTAATATAAAACTAACAGCGAATAATATCATTTTCTATAACGGGATTCTGGTTTCGCATTCCGAGCATATGCTATATTGCGGGAATACCCATCTTGCCCAGCCATCCAGCAGCGCATTTCCTGTAAAAAAGCCAGGGGTGGTTGAGTTCCTTCCCCACAAAAGAAACCAGACTGTCACCTTCCGACATTTTTCACAATAGTGATCAAAACTATTTGAGCAATTCAATGCCTTTGATGCCCACATATCATTAGAAGGTTTTCCGGGCATTATCGTTTTACCCGCAGATACAACTTTCCCTTTATTATGTATGATCATTTTGTGCTCCCTGTGAGCCGATAATATCCTCCAGCCACCTGAGTTGACCTTGAAAGCGATAAAGATAATACTGAAGTAAGAGTTGGCGGGTTTTTTCCCTTTTATCCAATAAAGCCTGCGTCTTTTTTATCCTGCTAATCATTTTATTTACAAACACTCGACGCCTGTTGATAATCTGACGTTGTTTACTTTTTTCCAGGACGTCAAGCGCGTTCACGACCAGTGTGAAGTCTCGTTGTTGTTCCATTAAACTATTGATTTCGATGAGGAGGTAATCCCTCAAAAACTGGCGGCCTGCTTCCGTAATATGATAGATACGTTTGAGATCGCCTGGATTGCGAATCCATTTGATCAGACCCTGACGTTGCAGGCGTTGTATTTCGCGATAAATTCCTTCAGAATTAACTTCTGCCCACTCCAAATTAGATGTGAATTTTCGGTATTCGGACAACTGCTGGGATGTCATCGCCACATGGCTCAGACATCCCAAGATATACAAGGCTTCGTTTGAGATGGGTGTGTACATTACTGTCATCTTTGTATTCCTTGAAAAGCTTTAACAATCGCTGGCAGAACAGTCGCCACATCCGCATGGATAATGACATCAGCAACCTGGTCTAGCAAAGTGGGCGATTGGTTGACGATAACCAGATTTAAGCCTCTCAAATATGCGTTATCAACCAGTGTCGAAGAAGGCCCTCCTGCCAGGGATGTTCCGGCAACCAACAAAATGTCAGAACGACGGATTGCCTGTTGGGCTGCCAGCATTGCCCGAACTGGCAGTTGTTCCCCAGTCAGGATGACGTTTGGCTTCATTGCTCCCCCGCATTCTTTGCAGCGCGGAACGATGCCATCGGATAAAAATTGATCCAGTAGAGGACGAAATGGCTTGACGTTGTAACACTGTATACATGTGGCTTCAGCCAATGAGCCGTGAACTTCGATGACGTTTTTCGAACCGGCCCGCTGGTGCAGCATGTCAGCGTTTTGGGTAATGACAGCCTGAATGATTCCCCTGGCTTCCAGTTCAGCCAAAGCGTAGTGGGCGGCATTTGGTTCGGCAGTGATCATATCCTGGAAGAGAGGCTTCATGCGCTCGTAGAAGGTCCGAGGGTCGCGTCCGAATGCCTGAATGGTGCCAGCCTGCGTCTCGTCCGCTCCGGCAGCCTCCAGGCACGCCCACAGACCTGTCTTCGGACTGCGGAAATCGGGAATGCCGGACGGCGTGGATATTCCCGCGCCTGTGAAGGCGACCGCCGCCCGGCTTTCTGCAAGTAGTTTCGTTGCGTTCTGGATTAGGGAGGCTTCCGCCATCACACTCCTGGTACAGGGTAAAAGCCCAACCCCAGGGTTCCCGGCCCGGCGTGCGTGCCGATCACCGGCCCGGCTTCGGCAATCACCAGTTCTGCGCAATTGAATTTCGCCTTGACCTGTTCCCCAAGTTCACGCGCTTCCACGTCTGCCTCACAATGCAGAACGGCGAAATGGGCTTCTGATGCACCGACTTTTTCTTCCACCAATTCCAGAAGGCGGGCAATCGCGCGCTTGCGCGTACGCACACGTTCCAACGGCTCGATGCGTCCATTCTTGATATAAAGAATGGGTTTGATGCTCAATGCCGATCCCAGGAAAGCCGTTGCGCCGCCAATGCGACCACCCTTTTGCAGGTATTCAAGCGTTTCGACAGTGAAGATCACGTTCATAGACTGCTTGATTTTCTCCAATAGTTGGACGACCTGCTGCGCGTCCTGTCCCTGTGCGGCGGCGCGCGCGGCGGCAATCGCCATCATCCCCAAACCAAGTGTGACGGACTCGGAATCCACTACGTGGACGGGAACGGTCTTGAACTGCTCCTGCGCCATTAACGCGGACTGGAGCGTGGCGCTCATGTGATGGGAAATGACCACCGTCACAATCTCATCCACATCTTCCGCCAGTTTGGTGTAGATGTCAATGAAATCCTGAGCAGTAGGCTGGGCGGTAGTGGGCAGTTTCTTGTTGGCGCGCAGCAGGCGGTAGAATTCCGCCGCATCCAGATTGACGCCAGACAGATAGGTCTCTCCGTTGAATGTCACATAAACAGGCGCGACATCCAGACCATATTCCTTTCCCATAGCGGGGGTTAGGGAAGATGCCCCATCGGTGACAATTGCGACTTTTTGCTTTTTCATGTTTATTTCTCCTTTGGTGAAGTGATATCAATTTTTACGCTTGGCGCGCCAGCCGATGCCGCGCTCAGCGCCTTCGAGCAAGCGGCGGATATTCGGACGCAAAGCCCAGAGCAGGAAAACCTCGGCAATCAGGCAATAGATTGCGTATGGCCATGGGGAGAGTCCCTGCCAGGCTCGTACTGCAAATAGGAGGGCCGCAATGAGAGGGACTGTCATCGTCGTTACAGAGGCATACCCCACGCCAAAATAGATCAATACAATGAACGGGAGCAAGACCAGGACACTACCCGGCCATAAACCCAGCGCGCCGCCCAATGCGGGCGCGCCTCCTGCGCCGCCGCGTAAACGCCATCGCCCATTTTCGCCGCGTTCAGCAAGGAAAATGGAGTAGTTATGGCCCAAAATGGCCATCACAGGCGCAAGGATTTCCATCCAGGCGTTATCTGGAAAAAGCCAGCGAGCCAGCCAGACTGCGCCGGCCCCCTTAAGCACATCCAGGAGCAGCGTCAAGATCGCGATCGCAGGACCTGCGGCGCGCAGCGCGTTCGTCGTTCCCGTCCGTCCGCTTCCGATCCGACGAACATCCTCGCCGGTTGACAGACGGACCAAAAGCAGCCCAAAGGGAATGGAGCCAAGAACATAAGAGACCAGAAAAATGAGAATTGGCATGATCGAGACCTTTACTCCAGCTTCTTTTTGTTTTGAAACCCATACCAGCCATGTCCGTCCAACACAACGGCGTTTACACGTCCCTCGATCTCGCGCGGGTCGGCTTCGGTGCCGGGCAGGTCGTAATGAATGGGCAGGATGTAACGTGCGCCGAAGCGGTTTGCCATTTTGATCAGAGTCTCCTTATAGCGTTTGGGGCCAAAGGGCGTGGTGCGCCAGGGCAGGCACAGAATATCGGGGTGAATGGAAAGTGGCGCTTCGTGCGCGTCGCCAATATGCAACAAGTCTGCTTCATCCTGAACAAGGAAGGAAAGCGGCGTACCGCCGGGGTCGGGCCGCCGCCATCGAAATAGCATATAGAAAAATGTGTAAAGCGGTTGGTTCACCATGCTGTAACCCGCAAGGATTTGGATATTTGCAACCTGCTCACCCGGCGTGACTGGATGCAATCGTTCACGCGGGACCCCGAGGTGGGCCGCGATCTCACAGACATCCGCAGAGGCAAGGACGATTGCATTCGGAACATCAGCCACACGTCCAATATGGTCTTTGTGAGCGTGGGTAATGCAGACGTATTCCACACTCGGTTCAGGGTCGCGGGTGAAGTCGGGATCTATCAATATGTGATGCTTGCCGGTAATTTCAACGCAGGAATGACCAAGATAACGAATTTTCAAAACAGCCTCCATAAAGTGAATTGGCGAAATTTTTCTGCTCTTTTTTAAACGGGTGAAACAATACCGATGAATTATTTAACGCGCCGCCATAACAACACGCTTGCAATCAAAGCCAGCGCCGCGCCAAACAGGAAGGGAGCCGAGGGACCGAACCCCAGCCATTGACCAAATCCCTGCCATAAAAGTCCCGCAAGAAACGAGGCGGGGAGAGCGGTAATTCCAATCGCGGCGTTAAAGAGTCCATAGGCGGCGCCGCGCTGCGCTTCTGGCACAAGGTCGGCGACGAACGCTTTAGCAACGCCTTCTGTGGCAGCGTAGTAAATTCCATACAGTCCGAACATCAACCAGATTTGCCAGCCCGCCCGTGCGAACGCGAATCCCAGATAGACCAGCCCATACACAAGCCAGCCAGCGACGATCAATTTGCGCCGTCCCACTATATCGGAGAGCGCGCCGAACCTGCTGGATAAAATCGTATAGATTGCGGTGAATGTCATCAACATGAATAATGTTTGCAGCACATTCAAGCCGCGTTCCTGCGCGCGTAAAATAATAAATGAATCGGATGAATTCCCAAGCGTGAAGATGACCACAATAAAGAGGAAATTCTTGAAACGGGAATCGAACTCCTTAAAGGAGAAACGCTTCGCGCCTGACCTGCCGCCTGCTCCTCCCAAATCTTTTGCGCCCACCCCTAAAACAATGACCGCCAACACGGCGGGAATGACGCTTGCCAACACCGCAGTTTGAAATGTAGCTCGCGTAATCTGCAATGATCCTGCCTGTGTCAACCAAACGATGAGCGCGGCAATGGCAATGCCTATAAATGCGCCCGCCGTATCCCCCGCTCGATGAAACCCAAAGGCATATCCGCGATTGCTCTCATCCGTACTGGCGGCTACGAGCGCGTCGCGCGGCGCGGCGCGAATGCCCTTGCCTACGCGGTCCGCAAACCGCACGCCCATCACCCATCCCCATGTGTTTGCAAAATAGAGGAACGGTTTGGCAAGGGCGGAGATGGCATACCCGATCACCGCCAGCCACTTGCGCTGACCCAGCCTATCGGACAGCGCGCCTGAATACACCTTGAGCAAACTGGCGGTTGTCTCCGCAACCCCGTCAATCAAACCAATGAACGCCATGCGCACACCCAATACATTGGAAAGAAACAACGGAATGAGATAGACAATCATCTCCGAAGAGATGTCCATGAGAAGAGATGTCGCGGTGACAATCCAAATATTAGGATGTAACTTGCGGAGTTTATTACTCTGTTCCATGAGTTATCTCTACGTGCGCTGGTTTGCCCATACGCCATACAAAAAATGCCAACAGCGCAAGCCCAACCACATAAACAATCCAGTTAAACTCGGAGGGGCGCAATTGGCTGAGTGTTTGCGTATCAGCAGGCAGGGCGGCAAGAGCGTCTGCCATGAAGGTATACAGTACGGTCAGTATGCCGCCAGCCAGAGTAGCCCAATCCATGAATGACGGGAGGAGACGCAGTCCATGTTCATCTTTAATGACCGCCAGCGCGCCAACAATGACCATCAGCAGGGCAATCAAAACAGGCGCAAGCACCGGTCCCCACCACGGCAGCGGCAACAGGAATAGAAGGTCGGGGTCAAATACTGTTTGCGGCCAGCCGATGAAAACCCTGAGCCAGATGTAATAGAAGATGTCCCACACGCCAAAGGCGAAGACGGAAAATCCCAAGCGTGATTGAAATCTCGTTCCCGCCGCCCAACCCACCGTCAGCAGCATGACCAGCGTCGCCAGTTCCCTGCCCAGTTCGATTGCCCCGATTTGCGGGTCGAACGGCGGGACGCTGAGAATGAGGTCGCTGATGCCGTAGAGTTTCCGCAGATAGACGACCACCGCCGATTCCAGGTAAGCCATGGCGACGGCAAACAGTCCAACCCACCAAAGACTTTTTGATTGCATCCCTTCACTACCCATTATCATTCCGGCTGTTCTGATGCCATGCGCGCTGACTGACAATAATCCCCCCTACTTTATGTGGATACTTGGCAGTGATGCCGCTATAAAATTCACGAATTACCTTCATATCCGCCTCAATATTGCCCGTGGTATGCATCACCGGACCCAAACCGCCAACTTTACGCGCGTAATCCAAGTAGCCAAATACAATAGGCACTTGCGCAAGATTGGCAATGTAGTAAAAGCCTGTCCTCCAATGTCCGGATTGACTGCGCGTCCCTTCCGGTGCAATGCCCATTACAATTTGCTCACGTTCCCGTATCGTTTGTGCTGTTTGTTGCACTACATTGTAGCGAGAACTACGGTCAATTGGGATGCCTCCAAGCCGTTTGAAAACGCCTCCAATTGGCCAGGGGAATAGCTCCTTCTTGCCAAACCAGTTAATTTTGAGCCCCAATCCATACATAACTGCCAGGATAAAAGGTAGATCCCAGTTGGAGGTGTGCGGCGCAAGGACCAAAACAAATTTCGGTAGATCTGGCACACTACCTGCCACTTTCCAGCCTGTTACTGCTAGAAAAAGTATGCCCAGTAATGTTTGTATTTTGCGGATTCGAGGAGGGCCAATACCAGATTCGTTCATGCTCTTCTTCACACTTAACTAATCCCTATCTTCCTTCGTCGCAACAGAGATTTTCAGACTGCATGTTTATTTCTCCGTTCCACGGATTTCCATCGCCTCATCCGCGGACCTTGAGCCTGTACCCAGTCCAGTGAACAACTGCGGAGCCTCGACAAAAATCCCGTCGCCGCTAACCGCCAGTGTTTCGTCTGCGAGACGGATTTCACCAACCGCTGTGACCTTTTTCCCGTTCCGCTCGTTGACCCGCGCTGTAACCTTGAAAGGCTGACCCAGCGGCACGGGTTTACGATAGGAGATGTTGAGATTGACCGACGCCACCCGATACCCAGCCAGCCAGACTGCCGCGCCCATGGCTTCATCCAGCAAAGCGGCGGAGGCGCCGCCGTGCGCGAAACCGGGCGGGCCCTGTTGGGCGTCGTTCAGGGTGACTTCGGCAAAGATGGAGTTGTCATCCAGCGCGTACCAGACCACCCCCATTCCTGGCGAATTCGGGGAGCCGCAAACAAAGCAGGAACCATGTTTAGGAAGGGACTGCATTAATCATTACCTCGAAGAATTTTTGTATATGCAGTGCGTTTCGATGATCTATATCAAGTCGCGCTACCGGATAATATTTCTTGTTTTTGAAAGATCTGGCAGGACATTGGCCTGATTTCAACTGTATTGACCAATCACAAAGATCACGTTGGCGGGTATGCCTGGGTTGAGTTTCAAGTCAGCATTGGACTACGACGGGCGTAGACGATTACGAATGTAAAGAACGATGATGTCGACTGCAATGGCGAGCAATGAGCGCAGGAACAGGAACCCGCGATGGATACGCCGAATAAAACGGGGCAGGCGAAAGGGGAAAAGCGAGCGAGGCGGGGAAGCCATAACGTTATTCGCGATCAAATGCTATTTGGTATTTGTAAACGTCACGTCTGCGGGCATGCCGGGTTTGAGTTTCAGATCGGGGTTTGGCACGCTGATCTTGATACCATACACCGTTGCGCGGCGCCCTTCGACGGTCTGCACGTTGCGCGGGGTAAATTCGGCTTTGTCGGATATGTTCACAACCGTGCCAATGAAGGTCTCACCTGGAAAGGAATCAACTGAGATGGATACCTGATCGCCGAGGCGGACTTTGCCGTACTCGGTTTCGGGGATATAAACCACCAGTTCCACTTCCTGGAGATGACCAATGCTCATCACGATACCACCAGGTGCGACAGTTTCGCCTATCTCCAGGTTGCGAATCAGGACGACACCATCCATCGGGGCGCGAATGATGGTTTTCTCAATTTGAACGTCAAGCGTGGCAAGCGCGGCTTGCGCCTGCGCCAGCGCGGCTTCGGCTTGCTGCACACCGGCTTCGGCGGCTTTGACCTGCAAAGACTGGTCACCGCTGAGGAACGAGTTGTAATAGTCCAATGCGCGGTCATAGCGTTCCTGAGCAACCTTGACGCGAGCGCGGGCTTCAAGCACATCTTTGGCTCCCTGCGTCGTCAACAAACGGGTATAGTCAGTTTGAGCAGACTTTAATTCATTCTCCGCCGCGTCATATTGATCCTGGGCGAAGTTTTGCAAATCCTCATTTTCCTGCGCGCTATTCGCCTGGCTGAGAACTTGATCTGCGACGACAAAAGCGGCCTGGGCGTCTGACACGCGCTTTTCAGCGTTCAAAAACTCCTGGGAGGCTACATTTGTTAGCACTTTTTCAAGATTGGCTTTTTCTTTGTCTAAGCCAGTCTTTGCGGCATCTATTTCAAGGTTGGCTGACGCCAATTTTTCTTCTTTGTCGAAATACCAGACAGGCAAGTCGAATTGACTCGGCTGTGAAGCGTTCCAGTTGGAAACGCGGTTTTGTTGATCTTGCAGGCGGGCGTTGTTTAGAACCAGGTCATATTGCGCTTTCGCGCTGCTGACGGCAGATTCTGCCAGTTGAATGGCCGCTTCGGCTTGGGCGCGCTGGGCTTTGAATAGGCTGTCGTCCAGGCGGAATAATTCATCGCCCGCATTTACCTGCGTGCCTTCCTCCACGCTGACCGAAACAACCTGGCCGCCAATCTGCGGCGCGACATTGACTTCAAGCGAGGCAATCGTGCCGGAGGCGTTCAAGTCAGTTGTATCGGCACTGACCAACGTTCCGCAGGCGCTCAACGCCATGCTGAGAATGACCATCAGAGAAACGAACACAAAAGTTTGCTTTTTCATCGTTGAACTCCAATTTAGAGAATTTTTTATCAGACAACCAGATTACAGACGTTTATGGAACATGAACACGCTGGCGAAGAACACAACCACGCTGAACACTGCCATCGGCCAGACCCAGACCCACAGCGTAGCCAGCCCCACGCCTTTTAGCATGATGCCGCGCACAATTTCCAGGAAGTAAGTGACAGGCATCAGGTAGCCGGCGTAATAAGCCACCCAGGGCATGTTATCGCGCGGGTAGAGCAAACCTGCCAGCAGGAAGGATGGCATCATGATGAATGAAGACATATACATGGCTTGCATCTGGGTTTGTGAAATAGTCGAGATCAGCACGCCCAACCCCAACGAGCCGAGCAGGAAGATCAGGCTTAGGATAGCCAGCAGCGTAAGGCTGCCTGCCACTTCCACCCCGAATAAGAACGCGCCCACTCCCACCGTCATGGCGACGTTCAGGAAAGCCACCAGCACGAAAGGCAGAATCTTGCCGAGCATTAATTCCCAGGAACGAACGGGCGTCACGATTAACTGCTCCAGCGTGCCTTGCTCGCGTTCGCGCACGATGGCAAATGCGGTCAGTAACAGGGTTTGGATTTGCAAAATAACCGCCACCAGGCCGGGGATCATAAAGTTCATCTTGCGCAGATTTGGGTTGTATAAATAACGGATGCGCGTGTCAATCGGCAGGCTGATCGTCAAGCCCGCGCCGCCGCGTTCCAGGCGTTGGACGAGTATCTCCTGTGAAGTAGCCTGGCTGACGGTCTCCGCCGCCAGTTGCGCGGTCTGCGCCACCGTCGGGTTGGAACCGTCAATGTAAAACTGCACCGTTCCCGACCCGCCCGTGCTGATCCTGCGCCCGAAATCCTCCGGGATATAAATGCCGGCCTTGACGGTTCCAGCATCCAGCATTTCGAGAATCTCCGCCTCGCTTTGGGCGGTGTGCGTCACTAGGTAAAACCCGCTCACGGTGAATTTTTCCACCAGCGCGCGGCTGGCATCGGTGTGCGATAAATCAGCCACCGCCAGCGGAAGATCCTCCACGTCATTAGCGACCGCATATCCCAGCAACACGAGCATCATCACAGGCATGAAAATGACCAGTCCCAACGTGCGCGGGTCGCGGATGATATGCAGCCATTCTTTGCGAACCATCGTCGCCATGCGGCGAAAACCTTGTCCCATATAAAACTCCTTATTCAATGTCATCCCGCATTTGCGGGCGATCTTCATCTTCCACCAGGGAAACGAACACATCCTCCAGCGAAGGCAGGACGCGCTCGATCCGTTTCACGGCAATGCCATTCGACTGTAAGGCTTTCTCCAGCTCCCGTTTTTCTTTTTCAGCGCCCACCAATACGTGCAGGAGGACGCCATGCACCGCCACATCATGCGCAAAAGGCAGGCCTTTCAGGATTTCCTCGGCGCGTCCGGGTTCACGGCAGTCTATTTCAAATAACGTGCCGCGCATATTTTCCTTGAGCGTATCGGGGTCATCCAGGGCGATTAGTCGCGAGCGATACATCATCCCGATCACATTGCAAAATTCGGCTTCATCCATGTAATGGGTGGTCGCCAGTACGCTCACACCCTGCCCAGCCAGGTTATAGATCATGTCCCAGAACTCGCGCCGCGAGACCGGGTCTACCCCGGCAGTAGGCTCATCCAAAAAGAGCATCGGCGGCTCATGGACAATGGCGCAAGCCAGCGCCAGCCTTTGCCTCCACGCGCCCGAAAGACTGGCAGTCAACTGCTTTTCATGTCCGCGCAGTCCCGCCATCTCGATCAATTCGTTCAGACGCGAAGTGAACTTCTCACGTGGTACGCAGTACAAATTGGCGTAAAAATCCAGGTTCTCATACACAGTCAGGTCGTTGTACAGCGAAAACTTCTGCGACATGTAACCAATGCGTTGCTTGACCTCTTCAGTCTGGCGAGCGACATCAAACCCCATCACCCGCGCCTCGCCCGATGTGGGCGTAAGAATTCCGCATAACATGCGGATGGTGGTTGTCTTGCCCGCGCCATTTGGCCCAAGCAAGCCAAAAATTTCTCCCTTGGGAATTTCAAAACTAACGTGATCCGCGGCGGTAAAATCACCGAACTTTCGCGTTAGTTGAATGACCTCAACGGCTTTTTCTGCGCTCACGATTGCGCCTCCTGTTTTTCAACCAGGTGGATAAAGACATCCTCCATCAAAAGACTTGCTTCACGCAGGATGCTGATCTCCGCCCCGTCTTTTTTTAGTTCCGCTTCGATTCGGGGCATGACTTTAGCCGGGTCGCTGACCGAAAGGCGCAGGCGGTCGCCGACAGCGCGCCAACGGATCACCCCTTCCGTCCGATCTGCCACTGCGCGCAGTGCTCGTCGAGGCTTGGCTTTGACCTCCACGATGCGGAAAGGCAACTGCGCTTCCAATTCGGCTGGCGCGCCGCTGATCAAAACGCGCCCCCGATTAATGATGCTGACCGTATTGCAACGTTCCGCCTCATCCATATATGGCGTGCTGACTAACACTGTCACGCCCTGCTGGATGACTTTTGAAAGCAGCCGCCACAACTCACGCCGTGAGACAGGGTCCACGCCAGTGGTTGGCTCGTCCAACAGCAATATCTTGGGGTCGTGAATCAGGGCGCAAGCCAATGCCAGTTTCTTGCGCATCCCACCGGAGAGATTCTCACTGCGCCGCATCGTAAATTCCGTCAGGCGCGCGAACTCCAGCAATTCATCAATGCGAGTCTTTTGTTTTTGGGCAGACACGCCATTGATGTCGGCAAAGAATTTTAGGTTTTCCATCACGGTCAAGTCGGGATACAAACTAAAGGCTTGCGGCATGTACCCTAACAAAGCCCGCACATCTTCGGATTGTTTCATTACGTCAAAACCCGCCAGTCGAGCGGAACCGGATGTCGGTTCCATCACGGTGGACAGAATGCGGAGGAGTGTGGTTTTTCCCGCACCGTCGGGACCGACCAGTCCATACAGTTGACCGGATTCGACAGTCAGGTCAATCGTATCAATAGCCGGACGGTCCTCTTTTTTTTGCCCTGGATAACGTTTTATAAGTTGAAGAGATTCAATCGCTATACTCATGTCGCCTTTCCAAAAAGACCAAAGAATTAGGCAAAAGTTTTATGCCTTGAAAATTGGAGCAAATACATCTTTCATACTGTCACCCAACCGGCGGCACAGGCGCGGTTCCATATCCATGACAAGAGACTGGTAACGACGGATGTGCTCCAGAAAGAGTTTATTCCATTCCACATCACTATTACTTTCATTTGCCAGTAATCCCAGTGTAAAACCGCCCAACAGCATCAGACCCGAGCGGGTAACCGTGCCCTTCCACTCAATAATCTGAGGCAGGTGTTCAGCCAGAACCCGACGTCCCGTTCCTTTGCCAAGCCGCAGGATAACGATGGTCATGACTTCAATGCAATAGCGAAGAACATCTGGAACATCCGGCGGCACTCGCGCCAGTATTTCCTCTGCCAAAACATGGTCATTAAATCCTCCCCCTCGAATCTTCTCCATGATTTGTGTCTTGATATTTTCCCAGTTGCCTTGGTCAGCATCTCCAGCCAATTCAATGAACAACTGGTGGGCGCGCTCCGTTGGCAGAAAAACCACTTCGGAGCGCCCAACCACCGGTTTATCAGAATCGAGGCGGTATTGGGAAGTCACCAAACCTTTTTCTTCGAGCAGGCGCAGCATGTCGTATGCTGTGAATGGACTGACCCCAATTCTTTCGGCAAGCGCCGAATAATGAATCGGACCATTCAATTCGCGATATAGGTCAAGCAAGCGGTGAACGAAAGTTTCCTGACGGCGGGTGAGTTTCATGGTTATTTTTTCCAAAAAGACCAAAAAGCAGGCAGGATTTTACTCTCTCAAAATGAATACGTCAAGGTGAAATGGATGCGTGATGAAAGTTTGGTGGTGATGTGTTATCCACACGCTCAAGTGCATGGGACAAAAAGCACAAGTACGCCTAGACTCTGCGCTGATTCGATAATCAGCCGTGAACTCCCCACAACTGCCGTGTCAGTTCGAAAATTTCCTCCCGCTGGTGCGGGGAAAGATCAATACGCGGCGAGTTCAGGCGCGAGGTATTACGATTTTCCACAATGAGCAATTTAGCGTCCGCGCTCTGGACGTGCGCGTGCCAGGCGCGGCGCCGCACGTTGTAGAGTTTGAACGGCTCCAGGTTGTGCGCAAACACCCACGTGACTGAATCGTCGCCCTCTCCGAGAAACAGAATACAGCGTCCGCTTAACAACACGAATACCTCATCGCTTTCGTTATGGCGCTGGAATTCGACAAGCTGCTGGGGGGTCAAGTCGGGAGCAAAACTTAGGATCGCGACGCGCCAGCAATCAGAATCTATCAGCGGCTGGAAGCCAGGCTTCTGCGTTTCATGGATTTCAAGTAGGGAGGTTGGAATGGAATTATTCATGGTTTTCAATGTTTCTCTTTTTTTCTTGACAGGGTACAGAAATTATGATAATTTAATGACAACGTTGTCAGTAAACGTTGTCATTCATATTGTAACAAGTATCCATAGGTGTGCCAATGGTAACAATCAAAGATGTAGCTAGGCTTTCGGGCGTTTCCATCAAGACGGTTTCCAGAGTGGTAAATAACCTGGCAGAAATCTCTCCCGAAACCCGGAAAAAAGTCCAACAGGCAATTTTAGAGTTAGGCTATCAGCCGAATACAACCGCGCGCAATCTGGTCAACGGGCAAACCAACACGGTTGGCGTGATCATTCCCCACTCTGCAGATTACATTTTTACGCACCCATTCTTTACACAAGTATTGCAAGGCATTGCCGAAGAGCTCAGTGCGAACAATTTTAATTTGCTCCTCCATCTTGCCCACGATAAAGCGCCGTACGCAAGCCTATACTCTCAGCGAAAAGTGGATGGGCTGATTCTGATGAGCATCCCGATCGGGGACCCCAATCTTCAGGGGCTGGAGGAGAATGGTGTGCCCTGCGTTTGTACCTGCCGCATTTCTGAGACGAACAATTCGACCAGTTGGGTGGATGCGGATTTTGCAGGCGGCGTCGAACAGGCGATCGAACATTTAATCTCGCTTAGGCATCGCCGCATCGCGCTTCTGGCAGGACCAATGAGTCTGGTCTCTGTGCGCTTACGCGCGCTGGGATACCGTAATGCGCTGCAAAAACACGGACTTCCTGCGGCAGACGGGTATATCCTGGAAGGAGATTTCACTTCGGAATCGGGGCATGCGCTGGCAGCCAAAGCCATGAAAGACCCCAATCCCCCCAGCGCCCTCATCTGTGGCGACGATATGATGGCGTTTGGCGCGATGCAGGCTTTGAAGGAACTGGGGTATGGCGTGCCTGAAGATGTTTCCGTCATTGGGTTCGACGATATCAGCCTGGCGCGCTTTTCCAGCCCGCCGCTGACAACGATTCGGCAGGATACCTACGAAAAAGGACGAAAGGCCGCCGAGACTCTACTGGCTTTCATGCGAGACAAGCAAAACGCGACCCCAAGGCAAATTATGTTGGAGACATCCCTCATTACCAGGAACTCCACGGCGTCTGCGAAAAATTGATCAACCGCGCGTTCGAGAAAGGAGGCTTTCCCAAGCCGAATGTTATAAGTCGTGTTCCCGCTTCACAATAATTTCAAACTAAAAGGAGAGAATCCCATGAACGTCCATTTGATGAAAAAGGCGCAAGGCGGTCTTTTTTTGACCCTTAGCCTGCTGGTTGTTTTCTCGTTCCTGCTTGCCGCTTGCGGACCCGCTGCAACGACAGAAGCGCCGGCGCCCACCCAGGCGGCAACCGAAGAATCTCCCACAGAGGCTGCGGCTCCCACCGCGACGGAAGAGCCCAAGCCCCTGCCCCCCATTACCATCCTCATCAACGAATCACCCTGGCTGGCGGGCTTCGAAGCGCTGGTCAACAAATATGTGGAAGAGACCGGCAACCAAGTCAATTTGAACCGCACACCTTTCCCCGGCATGTTGGAGAAGTCGCGCAACGCGGTGCAAGCCTCGGAGAGCGAGTTCGACATCCTCACGTTGAACGAGCAGTGGTACATGCAGTTCTATGCCGACGGGCTGGTGACACCCATCAAGGAAATTGACCCGAACTTCGAACTCGACCCGCAGGTCATCGAATACGAGTGGGCCACCCGCTGGGATCCAGAATTAGGCTATTCTTCTGAGAACGGCGAGATCTACGGCCTGCCAATCAACGGTAATATTATGCTCTTCTTCTACCGTAAGGACCTGTTTGAGGCAAGGGGACTTGCCGCTCCGCAGACCTGGGCAGATGTGGAAGCCGCAGCAGAGGCTCTTCAGGACGCCCCCAATATGTACGGCTATGTCATTCGCACCAACCCGCCCAACTGGGAGTTCCAAGGTTTCCTGGCTGGCTATGGTGGCAAATTGATCACATTGGACGAGAAAACCGGCGAATGGGAAGTCACTATTAACCAAGAAGCTGGACAGAAAGCGTTGGCTACCTGGTTGAAACTGGGAACAACATACGGGCCGCCTAACTATGCTGACATTGGTCAGCCAGATATGGCCAGCTTGATGATGGCTGGTAATGCGGCGCAATTTGTCCTGGTGGGCGCCTCTGCCTCTGATTTTGACAACGCAGAGAAATCTTTCGTCGTAGGCAATGTAGGCGCAACCGTTTTACCCGGCGAGATGGCTGGCTCAAACGCTACCATGTCCGGTATCTGGGTGATGGGTGTTCCACACAACCTGCCTGATGAACGCAAACAAGCCGCACTTGCCTTCCTGAACTGGGCATTGACCAAGGATGCGCAGTTGTTCTACGCGCAGGCTGGCGCCATTCCGGTGCGCCAGGACGTGTACGAGGAAATGTCAAGCGACCCAACGCGGGGCTGGTGGATGAAAGCCATGGCAGACAGCACGCCCTTCATCCATGCCCAGCCGCGCCTGGCCGAGACGCCCCAGATCATTGAGGTTGTTGACCGCCGCCTAAAGCAGGCGGTGGCTGGCGAAATCACGGCGGAACAGGCCCTTGCGGAAGCCGCAAAGGAAATTCACAAAATCCTGACGGACGCGGGTTACAAGGTCAAGCCGCTGGCTGAGTAGTTGCAAAGGGGGGGATGGACAAACCATCCGTCCCCCCTCTTTTTATCATTTTGGAGAACTCATGCAGTCTTCCCTCGATTCCTCCCACCCCCAAAAACCGCCGAATCTGCCTCTGCGCCTGGGCAATTTTGTAGACCGCACCTTTCAGTATTGGACTGTCGCGCCGCTGGTTATAGTCCTACTCCTGCTGGTGGCATATCCCACCCTTCAACTACTCCGCATGAGCGTTTCGGAGGTGGATATTGTCAAAGGGGAGGTGGTGTGGGAAGTTGTCGGCTTGAAACACCTGGAAACGGCGTTGCAAGACCAGCTCGTGCCGATAGCGTTGCGGAATACCCTCGTCTTTGTCGTAGCGGTGGTTGTCATCGAGACGTTTCTGGCGTTGGTCATTTCCATCCTGGTTAGCCGCAGCAAACATCTGGTTGGTTTATATCGTACCGTGCTGCTTATCCCGCTGTTGGTTCCGCCCATCGCCATCGGCACCATGTGGCGGCTGATGTATGACTACAATTACGGCTTTATTAACCAGGCGTTGAAATTATTTGGCGTTATCGCCGTCCCCACATGGACCGCTGACCCGCAACTGGCAATGCCTTCTGTGGTTCTGGTGGATTTATGGCACTGGACCAGTTTTATGTTCCTCATTCTTCTGGCGGGGTTGGAATCCATGCCGCAGGAGGTTAACGAAGCCGCGCGCGTGGACGGCGCCTCCGAATTTCAGATCCTGCGCTACATCACCCTTCCGCTCCTGCGCCCGACCCTGATTACGGCAATCATGCTGCGAACCATTTTTGCCTTTAAGGTCTTCGATGAAATTTTCCTGTTGACCGGCGGCGGACCTGGCACCGCGACCGAGGTCATCAGTTTATACATCTACGATGTATTTTCGGGTCAGTTCAGATTGGGGTACGCCTCTTTCCTGGCATTGGGGCTGTCTGTCATTATCTCGGTCTTTGTCATTTCCTATCGGCGTCTCGGACGACGCGCCGCATAAACCATGAGGAAACATTCATCCATGAAAAAATTTTCAATGGAACCATTTTTTCGGCATGGCTTTCTGATGCTGGTGGTCGCCTTCACCCTGATCCCGATTTTTTTTACACTGGCGACCTCGCTTAAATTGTTTCGCGACATTATCTCCGGTTCACTGTGGTTTACGCCCACACTGGTCAACTACCAGAGGTTATTCGATCCCGCCCAAAGTAATTTTTTGCGTCTGACTGCCAACAGCCTGATCATCGCTACTGGAACAATGGCCATTGTGTTGGTGATTGCCAGCCTGGCGGCGTACAGCCTGAGCCGTTTCCCCTGGCGTCCCTTGTGGAGCGGACTCCTGCTTGGAACCATTCTGTTCATTCACATGCTTCCGCCAGTTACGTTCCTCGGTCCGTTTTATTTGATCGCCCGTTCCCTCAATATTTATGATACGGTACTGGCGGTTATGATGGGACAAATTGTTTTGAACCTGCCCACCGCCACCTGGATTTTGCTGGACTTCTTCGCGGATATCCCCAAAGAATTGGAGGAAGCCGCCATGGTGGACGGCGCCAACCGCTTCCAATCCCTGACCCAGGTGCTGATCCCGATTATTCAGCCGGGGATTGCCGCTGCGGGTGCGCTGGCGTTCATCTTCTCCTGGCGCGATTTTCTCTTTGCGCTCACGTTGACCAGCACGCCGCGCGGCATGACCATCCCGGTCGGTATCGCCGGCTTTGTGACCGAATACAGCATCCGCTACGGAGAAATGGCAGCCGGCGCATTCTTCGCCATGGTCCCCGCCCTGCTGATGGTGGCTTTTGCCCAGCGTTATATCATCAAAGGACTTACCCTCGGTGCCTTGAAAGGGTAATTCGTCTGTGACAGATTCCAACCCCGCTCCCGAAAAGAATACGCCTCCGCCGGACGAATCGGTCTGGTCTTATCGCGGCTATCACCTGCGTTCGTCCGAGTTTACAACGGCGATGGTGCATTTTTACCGCGCCGAGATTCAGCGTTCCAACACCTGGCGGATGCGCCTGGACAACACCACCAACTGGGCGGTCATCACTACCAGTGCGGCCGTCTCGTTTGCCTTATCTTCGCCTCAAAATCATTATGGCGTGATCATCCTGAACAGCCTGCTGGTGACGATCTTCCTTTGGATCGAAGCGCGCCGTTATCGTTATTATGAACTATGGAGTCTCCGCACCCGCCTGATGGAGACGGATTTCTTCGCCGCCATGCTCGTTCCACCTTTTACGCCTCACCCGGAATGGGCGGAAAACCTGGCGGAATCTTTACTCACTCCTGAATTTCCAATCAGCATGTGGGAAGCCTTCGGGCGGCGTTTCCGCCGCAATTACTTCTGGATATTCATGGTGTTAAATGCGGCTTGGGCATTCAAAATCTACCTGCACCCCACCCCCGCCCTCACTTGGGCAGATTTTGTCAGCCGTGTGTCAATAGGCAGTATCTCCGGCGAGGTGATGATTACGCTGGGGTTGGTCTTCAACAGTCTATTAATCTTAGCGGGCATTCTCACTGCCGGGCTGACGCAAGCCAGCGGCGAAGTGCTGCCGAAATTCGAGGGGATGCCGGTCTTCCGCGGACTGTGGCGCAGTATGGAAGTCCACGAAGAGCATAATCATCATCCTGAAAAAACAGAAACAAGCTCGCCGCGTCGCCGACGGCAGCAGTTGCTGGCCATAATTATCACCACCAAGCCGCGCGAAGTCGCCGACCAGATTATCAAGGAAATGCGGCGCGGAGCCACCTCCCTGCATGGGCAGGGGATGTACTCCAATACAGAACGCGAAGTGCTTCTGGTTGCTCTGACCGTAACCGAGACTGCCCACCTCAAGGCTCTGGTGCAGGCGCAGGATTCCGGCGCTTTTGTCATTGTGATGCCAGCCCAGGAAGTACTGGGACGTGGCTTTAAACCCCTGAAAATGTAATCACAGAAAGGATGCTTGTGGACCTAAAATCCCTGACCATGCCAGGCGCAGAGCCGTTTCTGTTTCCCGGCGATTCCAAACGCAATGGCGTTTTGCTGATTCACGGTTTTACCGGCTCTCCCGCCGCCATGCGCGGACTCGGAAAATATTTGAACGAAACGCAAGGCTACACCACGCTTGGCATCCGCCTGCCCGGACATGGCACGCAGGTGGACGACCTGCGCCGCCCCACCTGGCGCGACTGGTTGGTCGCTGTAGAGGACGGCTTGAATCTATTGCGAGGTATGAGCGATCGAATTTATGTCGCCGGTCTCTCCATGGGCGGAGTCCTAACCCTGATCGCGGGCAACCGCTATGAAGTCCATGGTGTGGCGGCGCTATCCACGCCCTACGGGTTGACCGGCGACTGGCGCGTCCGCTTCATGCGGCCCCTCAGCCTGTTCGTTCCAAAATTCAAAAAACCTGCCGCGGTGGGCAATCGCGCCGAAACTTCCTACGCCTATTTTGTCCCTCATGCCATCGCCGAAGCCGCAGAGCTGGCGAAACTCATGCAGACTGGGCTGCCGAAAATCAACGTGCCTGTGCTGTTGATCCAGTCGCACGGCGACAAGGTGATCGAACCCAACGCATTGGATTTGTTGAGCGAGCGTCTGGTCACGCCGCACAAGGAAACGCTCTGGCTCGAAAAAAGCGGACACGTGATCACGTTGGATCAAGAACGTGAAATCGTGTATCGCAAAGTAGCCGACTTTTTTACCACCAGACCTAAAGGTTTTTGAAACCTTCAGGGTCTTTAACAAAAGGAGAATGACATGACCGCACAAACGCAAGAACTGCCCGCCGCCGATGTTCCTGCTGTCAAGGGACGCTGGCGCAATGTGGTAACGCTGGCCTTCGCCGGCATCGTGGACGCTGGCGAAGACCAGGCGATGTCTTCCATGTTCCCCGCCATTCGCACTTCATTGAACATGACCACCGCCAACCTCGGCACGATCACCAGCCTGGGCAAGGTGATGGAGATGATCTTCGGTCCGATCTGGGGCGTTTTGGCGGACCGCTACAGCCGCAAGCGCATCCTGATCATCGGCGCCGGTCTGTGGGGGTTGTGGACTCTGCTGATTGGTTTTTCCGCCAGTTACGAAATGCTGCTGGCGTTGCGCGTGGTCGCCGCCATTGGGTTGGTGGCGCTGGGCTCGCCGATGAACTCCATGCTCACCGACCTGTTCCCGCAAAAGGAACGCGGCAAGGTCTTCGGCATTATGCGCATGATTTCCTCGCTGGCGGTTATTGTCAGCATCCTGTTCTTTGGGCGTATGGCAGAAATTCCCGAAACGGGCTGGCGCATCGGCTTCATTACCTTCGGCGCGTTGAGCATGTTGAGCGGTCTGTTCTTCGCCCTCTTCCTGACCGAACCGCCGCGCGGCGGCGCGGAAGCCGCCATTTATGACATGGCGGAGAAGTCGGAAAAAAAGTATGCCTTTTCCTGGCAGAGCGTGGCCTCCATCTTTCGCGTGCCGACCAACCTGCTGCTTATTTTTGAAAAGATTTTCGGTGTGCCAGTACAGATTACCATATTAACCTTCGCTGTTACCTGGCTGGTGGATGAACGCGGCTTCCGTCCCGGACAAGCCACCACCGTGCTAACTGGAATTATCATCGGTTCGGCGCTCAGTACATTGATTGGCGGTCTGTTGGGGGATTGGGCAGAGCGCAAAAATCCGCGCTTCGGACGGTTGTTCGTGGCGCAGGGATCGCGCGCCATGATGGCGCTGCTGGGGTATTTCTTCTTCCAGCAGGTATCGGGCAGCATGATGAACTTCTTTGTGTTTGCCCTGCTGTTTGGTTTATTCATGGATATGGCATTTCCCGCCGCCATTGCCCCAATGATCGCCGCTATCAACGCGCCCGAACAACGCAGCACCGCCTACGCCGTCAACCGCCTTGCCAACGGCTTGATTCAGGCTGCTGTAGCTGCCATTGTCGGCATTGTTGGCAACCAGATTACGCTCACCAACCTGTTCTTCTGGGCAGTGACCGTTTCGCTCACGTTGAGCGTGATCTTCTGGTTCGCTTTCTATCCGTTTTACCACCGCGACTGCATGGCGCTGAATGACCTGCTGGAAAAACGCAAGGCAGAACTTGTGGGGTAGGAATGGCAGTTCGGATTGCTGACCCCGCACATCTTGGAGGCGGACACCTTGACCCGCGCCTCCGCCTCCTGCTTCGGCTGGCTCCCGTCTCCCAGCCTGCGGCTCCAGGCGTGGACGAAGAGCGGGCGCGTGAACGAGAATCCCGTTCCGGACTGAGGCGTCTTTTCGTCCGCCGCGTGGGGATGAAGCGCATCGAAGACCGCTTAATCCCCGCTCAGGGCTGGGCGATTCCCATCCGCATTTATACGCCCGCTGAGTCAGCGCCTATGCCAATTCTGATTTTTTTGCACGGCGGCGGCTGGGCGCTCGGTGACTTGGAACAGTCCGACCCGTTCTGCCGCCAGTTGGCAAAGCGCGGACAATGTGTGGTAATTTCTGTAGATTACCGTCTCGCTCCCGAACATAAATTCCCCGCCGCGCTGGAAGATGCTCTCGCTATCCTGGATTGGGCGGCGGAACACGCCCCTGAACTCGGCGGGGACTCTGCCCGTCTCGGCGTAGTGGGCGGCAGCGCTGGCGGCACGTTGGCAACTGCCGCTTGTCTGGCAGCGAGACAGCATGACCATCCCGCGATTGCTTTTCAAATCCTGTTCAACCCCGTGACCAATCTCGCTCAAATGGATACAGAGTCCCACCGCCAATTCGGAATGCAAGGATATGGCATCACCACTCTCACGTTGGAAAAGCGGCGCGGACAATATCTCAACACGCAGGAGGAACGTTTCGATCCGCGCGTCTCGCCCCTGCTGGCGGATGACTTGCGCGGTCTACCGCCTGTCTTGATCCTGACCGCTGAATTTGATCCGTTGCGCGATGAGGCGGAGCAGTATGCCGCAAGGCTGGAACAGGCAGGCGTCGCGGCACATTGCGTGCGTTATCAGGGCGCGATTCACGGATTTTTTAATTTTGTTGGTTTCCTTCCTCAAGCCACATCCGCGCTTGAAGAAGCTGTATTTTTTCTTCATTCAGTTGCCATAAGCAAAACGTCCCGAAGGTTTCCTTGAAAACACTGTTTCGCCAATCAAACCTTTGGGACGGCACTTAACGTCATTTATTCAACAAGCCTTTCATTCCTTTGGGAGAAACACATCAACGTGACCGCCCATCCCAATATCGTCATCATTATTGCCGACGACCTGCGCGCGGATGCGCTGGAGAATCCGCTTGTACGCGCGCCGCATCTCACCGCGCTGCGGAAGGACGGCGTGACCTTCACGCAAAACTACGCCGCCAACCCGGTCTGCGCGCCTTCGCGCATGGCAAACTTTACGGGACTGTATCCACAGGTCAACGGGCATCGCTCGCTGTATCAGTTGCTGCGCCCGCACGAAGAAAATCTGTTTAAGATTCTGAAAGAGAACGGCTACGAGACCGTCATGGCGGGCAAGAACGACCTGATGACCACGCCCAGCCTGCGCGCCAGTTTTCGGCGGCGGCTGGCGGGTCCGCAGAGCGTTCAGATAAAATTAATGCGCCAGCGTCTGCGTCCTTTGAAGTTACGTAAAAAATTGAAAATGCTGGCGCTGGCGTTTCGCTTGTTTGTGGTGGAGCGCAAGCCGTTGAGCGGCTTATTCGGCGACGAGCGCTTGCAAGAATTCGCGGATATGCTGCCTGCGGCGCACAGTCCCTATTCGCGTGGACATCACCTGCACCATTCGTTTTACTTCGGAAAGGCGGAACCCGCCTCCCCTGCCGCGCAGATGGAACCGCTGATTTTCGAGTCCGCCGCGCGCTGGCTGGCTTCTGTGCCGCGCCAGCCCTTCTGTCTTTATATTGCCGCCACCTTGCCACACACGCCGTATCAAGTGGAAGAGCCGTACTTCTCGATGTATGAGCGCGCCGCCATCGCTGATCCCATTCCTGCGCGGCTGGACGATAAGCCGCATTTTATGCGCGAACTGTATTCGCGCTACGATCTGGCGCAATTGACTCCTGAAGACTTGCGCGAACTGCGCGCCACCTACTACGGCATGGTCACAAAACTGGACGAGCAGGTGGGGCGTATCGTTGCCGCACTCAAGGCGCAGGGACTGTACGACGATGCGCTCATTCTCTTCCTCAGCGATCACGGCGATTATGTTGGTGATTACGGATTAGTGGAAAAGTGGCCAACGGGCTTTCAGGATGATTTACTGCGCGCGCCGCTGATCGTCAAATATCCCGCCGACGCTCACGCAGGTCAGCGCGTGGACGGTTTCACCCAGTCGCTCGATCTTTTTCCCACCGTGTTGGAGCAGGCGGGTATTCAAACGCCCTACACTCACTTTGGTCTGTCGCTCACTTCCGTGATGGAAGGCTTTACGGAAAGGGATGCGGTCTACGCGGTGGGTGGTTACGATCCGCGCGAACCGCAAGCCTTCGAGGCGGGCATTCAATCTGACGATGACCCGTTGATGGGACATTACTTCGAGAAACTTAAACTTCAGCAGGATGACCCCACCACGGTGGCGCGCGCCGCTATGCTCCGCACCCGCGAGTGGAAACTGATCATCCGCAGCGCTGGAAAGGAAGAACTGTACGACCTGAAAAATGACCCGCAGGAATTGTATAATCGCATTGACGACCCAGCCTTGCCGGAAGTTCGTAACGACTTGCGGGAACGTTTGTTACACTGGTATCTGCGCGCCAGCGATAATCCGCACTGGGAACATGAACGCAGTATTTGAGAAAAAATATGACCGCCATCCCCCTCCCTCCCGCTTTTCATGTAATGACCAAGCCGCGCGGCGCGATCTGTAATTTGGATTGCGAATATTGTTTTTATCTCCGCAAGGAAGACCTGTACCAAGGCAGTTCCTTCCGTATGGGGGACGAGACGCTGGAAAGTTACGTTCGCCAGTACATCGCCGCCCAGCGCGCGCCTGAAGTCAACTTTGCCTGGCAGGGCGGCGAGCCGACCCTGATGGGGCTGGATTTCTTCCGCAAAGCCGTGGCGTACCAGCGGAAATACGCCCGTCCCGGCATGAGAATCGAAAACGCCCTGCAAACTAACGGCACGCTTCTGGACGACGAGTGGTGCCGCTTCTTCGCCGAGAATCGCTTCCTAATCGGGATCAGCCTCGACGGTCCGCGTGAAGCGCATGATCTGTATCGCAAGGACAAGGGCGGCGCGCCCACCTTTGACCGCGTCCTGCGCGCTGTTGAACTACTCAAAAAGCATAAGGTGGATTTCAACGTCCTGACCTGCGTCAGCGCCGCCAACGTCCACCAGCCGCTGGAGGTGTACCGTTTCCTGCGCGACGAGATCGGCGCGCAGTTCATCCAGTTCATCCCCATCGTCGAGCGCGATAACGGGACAGGCTTCCAGGAAGGGACGGCGCTCACCCCGCGCTCCATCACGGGAAAACAATACGGCGATTTTCTCATCGCCATTTTCGATGAATGGGTGCGCCGTGATGTGGGCATGGTCTTCGTGCAGATGTTCGACACGGCGCTGGGACGCTGGCTGGGCGCGCCCGGCGGCTTGTGCGTGTTTCAGGAGACCTGCGGGCTGGCGCTGGCGATGGAACACAACGGCGACCTGTATTCCTGCGACCATTTTGTGGAACCGCGTCACCGCCTGGGAAATTTACTCGAAACGCCGCTGGCGGAAATGGCGGGAAGTATGCAGCAGCGAAAATTCGGGCTGGATAAAAAAGCCTCCCTGCCGCGCTATTGCCGCGAATGCCCCGTCCTGTTTGCCTGCAACGGCGGCTGTCCCAAAGATCGCACCGACCTCACGCCCGATGGCGAAGCGGGACTGAACCATCTCTGTGATGGGTTCAAAGCCTTTTTCACCCACATTGACCAGCCCATGCGACAGATGGCGGGCTTGCTCCGCCAGCGCCGTCCCGCGGCTGAAATCATGAAAATTCAAATTTCAAAGGAAAAACCATGAACACCATCTTCATCATCATTGACACCCTGCGCCGCGACCACCTCGGCTGTTATGGCAACGACTGGATTCAAACCCCCAACCTCGACGCGCTGGCGCGCAAGAGCGTCGTCTTCGAGAACGCCTATCTCGGCTCCTACCCGTGTATGCCCGCCCGCCGCGATATGTGGACGGGACGCTTCGAGTTCCCCTGGCGCGGCTGGGGTCCGCTCGAAACCACCGACCCCGACATTGCCAAAATCGTCACCCAAAACGGGCATACCAGCATGGTCATCAGCGACCACTACCACATGTGGGAGCGCGGCTCTGGCAATTACTTCTTCAATTTCTCCGGGGCGGAATTTATTCGCGGGCAGGAAAACGACCTGTGGATTACCGATCCCGACATCCCCGTTGAATTCCCTGGCGACCCCGAACGCATGGCGCGTCACGCCCTGCGACCTGGCTCCTTTGCGCGTTACAAACGCAACACCGCCCACTTCCGTGTGGAACAGGATTACTTCGCCCCGCAGGTCTTCCGCAAAGCCTCCGAATGGGTCGAGCGCAACCGCGCCCAAAAAGATTTCTTCCTCATGTTGGAAGTTTTCGACCCGCATGAACCCTTTGACCCGCCCTACCCCTACGACGAAATGTACAACCCCGGTTATACCGGCAACCGTTTCATCTGGCCCACCTATGGTAAATCCGACCTGTACAGCGAAGAGGAACTCAAGGAAATCCGCGCCCTGTATGCAGGCGAAGTCACAATGGTGGATCGCTGGCTCGGACACCTGCTCGACACGGTGGAACACCTCGGCTTGATGGACGACACCATGATTATCGCCGCCACCGACCACGGGCATCTCTTCGGCGAACACGGCATGATTGGCAAGCCCTGGTCAGACCTAGGGGATTCAAATATGTATCAGGAACTTGCGCACGTTCCGTTGCTGATCTACCACCCCAACGGACAAAAGGGCAAGCGTGTATCGCATCTGGTTCAACCGGTGGACTTGTTCGCCACCGTTCTGGACGGATTCAACATTCCGCTTCCTGCCGGGACGCATGGGCTGAGTCTGCTCCCATACATTCTCCACGCAGACGAAGGCGCACCCATCCGCCAGACGGCTGTCTTCGGACGCTACGGCGAAGCCATGAACATCACTGACGGTGAGTGGACGCTCTACGTCTGGCCCCCCACAGAAAAGAACGAACCTCTCAACTGGTACTCTCCCCTACCGCCCCAATTCGGCGACGTGCGTGTCAATGACGACTTCGACGGGGTTCACTACTCCGCCCGCGTCACCCGCGGACCGATGTCCAGCACGCTCTACAACGTCAAGGACGACCCGCAGCAGGAGCATAATCTTTTCGCCGAGCGCCCCGAAATCGTAGAACGACTCAAAACCAGCCTGCGCGAATTCCTGACCTCCATTAACGCCCCGCGCGAACAACTCATCCGCCTGGGGTTGGAAGACGCCGCTCCGCCTTTGTAAAATACGGTTGGATTTATCCAAACCTGCGGGATGGTTATTGAATGATGCGCTTGATCTATCCCAATGAGCAGACAGTCATTACAGTTGTTTATCCAGCCAGTCTTTGATCGCGCCCAGCGACTCGGCGGTGATAGTATGATCCATGTGGAAGTTGCGGTATTCCAAATCTACGCCGTAACGCAGGATGAAGTCGCGGGATTGATGCGACCATTCGAGCGGCATACTCGAATCTTCATAGCCGTGCGTCATCACCACAGGCTTGCCTTTTACGCCCGCTTCATCCACCTGCAGACCCGATTGCATGGGAACATAACCCGACTGCGCGACGACTCCCGCGATGCGATGCGGACGGGTGAGCAGGAAGGACATCGAAATCATACTGCCCTGACTGAAACCCATCAGAAAAAATTTCTGCGGGTCAATCGGATAAGTTGCCAGCAGTTCGGTAATGAAGTTATCGATCCGTGCTAGCGCGGCGGCGAGAATGACAGGGTCGGGCTTGCCAAATTGCGTGACTGTGTACCAGTCATAAGCGCCGGGGGCGAAGTCGACGGGTCCGCGCCCGCTGACCCAGAGCAGATTATCCTGCAAAGAATCCGAGAGTCCAATTAAGTCGCGCTCGTTGCTGCCGTGTCCATGCAGGGCAAAGATGGCGGGATAGCGCGTCTCCTTGTCGGCGGGATTGTAGCCAGCAGGGAAACGAGTGAGATGATAAATCGAAAGGTTCGTGCGTTCTTCAACAGGGATTTGATTCATGGGAAACTCCTAAATTGTTTTATTATTCCGTCCCGAAGGGTTGATTGGCGAAATAAGGTTTTCAAGGAAACCTTCCGGACGTTCGTATAAGGCAAGTTACAAAAATCTACGCCGATATTCGGCTTCGAATTTCCTTGCGGACAACAGGCGCGACCTTCGTTCCGAGTAGTTCAATCGAGCGCATGAGTTCTTTGTGCTGAACTGTGCCAATATCCATCTGGAGCAACAGGCGGTTGTAATGCAGAATGTTTTGCTGATAGAGAATCTTTTCGATAACCTCATCAGGGTTGCCGACGTAATCAGAGCCGCGCAGACCGCGGGAGTCTTCGAACTCATTGCGTGTCAATCCGCGAAAGCCGCGCTCGCGTCCCAGTTTATCCATCATCGCATGCAGGGCTGGGAAGTAATCATCTGCCGCGTTTTGCGAATCATCCCCGATGAAGCCGCGCGAATTGACGCTCAACTGCAATTTGGCAGAATCGTGTCCAGCCTGCTGCCAGGCTTGTTTGTGCAAGTCCGCCAACGGGGCGAAACGTTCGGGCATTCCGCCGATGATGCCCAGCGCCATCGGCAAGCCCAATGCCCCCGCGCGCGCAGCGGATTCGGGCGTGCCTCCCACCCCAATCCAAATCGGAATTTCGCGTTGCAACGGGCGCGGATAGACGCCCAGATTGTTTAGGGCGGGACGATGCCTGCCGCGCCATGAAACGATTTCCGATGCGCGCAGTTTCAACAGCAGGTCCAGTTTTTCAATGAACAGCGAGTCGTAATCCTTCAAGTCATAGCCGAACAGGGGAAAGGACTCGATGAACGCGCCACGCCCCGCCATGATTTCGGCGCGCCCTTCCGAGAGCAGGTCGAGGGTAGCGAAATCCTGAAAGACGCGCACGGGATCATCCGATGACAACACAGTGACAGCCGTGCTGAGGCGGATGGATTTGGTGCGTGTTGCGGCGGCGCCCAGAATCACTGCCGGGGAGGATGAAAGAAAATCGGGCCGGTGATGTTCGCCGATTCCGAAAACATCCAAGCCGACCTGATCTGCTAATTCGATGGTTTCGAGCAGGTTTTTCATGCGCGTGAGCGAGTCGAGTTTCTCACCCGTCACGGGGTTGGTTTCCCATTCGACGAAGGTATATAACCCGATTTCAAAAGGTTGATTTATGGCTGACACAAAAAATAAACTCCTATTTTGATTGACTGATGTTATGTATCGTCCCGAAGGTTTGGGCAAAAAACAAGCCTGAAGGGCAAGAACCTTCGGGACGTTTAACATAAGGTGATTGATTGACTCAGGGATTGAATGGCATGATGCGCCAGTTCTTCCATCAAGATGTATTTTCGACTTCCACTACCTCGAAATCCGCAAATTGCAGCGACCAGAGATGTTCGTACACTCCGCCTTTTGCCAGCAGCGCGGCATGGGAACCCTGCTCGACAATCTGTCCGTTTTGCAGGACGACGATGCGGTCGGCGCGCTGAATGGTGGGCAGGCGGTGGGCGATGACAAACGAGGTGCGGCCGCGCGTCAGGCGTTCCAGCGCCTCCTGCACGAGACGTTCCGATTCAGAATCCAACGAGGAAGTGGCTTCGTCCAAAATGAGGATGCGCGGGTCTTTGAGCAACATGCGCGCGATGGCGACACGTTGGCGCTGTCCCATCGAGAGTCTGACGCCCTTCTCGCCGACCAGCGTTTCGTAGCCTTCGGGAAATGCCTGGATGAAGTCGTGGGCATTGGCGGCGCGGGCAGCCGCTTCGAGGTCCGCGGAAGAAGCGTCCATTTTTCCGTAGGCGATGTTCTCGCGCACCGTCCCGCCGAAGAGGAAGGTCTCCTGCGGGACGAGTCCCATTTGCTCGCGCAGGGCGCGCAGGTTGTAGCGGCGCACATCCACACTGTCTATTTCGATGACGCCGGCGGTAGCGTCGTAGAAGCGCGGCAGCAAGTTGACCAGGGTGGTCTTGCCCACGCCGCTCGGTCCGACGATGGCAATCATCTCGCCAGGTTGAACTTCAAGACTGATGCCCTTCAAAATGGGTTGGTCAGGCTGGTAGCCGAAAGAAACATTCTCGAAGCGCACCCCGCCTCGCAGGGCGGAGGGAACGACTGCATCAGGGGTTTCGAGCGGCTCGGATTCGGCGTCCAGAATTTCAAAGAGGCGGCGACCCGCGCCGAGGGCTTCACGCACCCGGGCATACAACCCGGCAAATTCGCCGAGCGGACCCGCGACCATCATCATGTAAAAGAGAAACGCCACCAGTTCGCC